>JAQSWV010000007.1 GCA_029266455.1 Nocardioidaceae bacterium | reverse complement strand
CTGGCCCCGACTGGCCCCGACTGGCCCCGACTGGCCCCGACTGGCCCCGACTGGCCCCGACTGGCCCCGACTGGCCCCGACTGGCCCCGACTGGCCCCGCGACAGTACCCGTCGCTGACGGTCAGAAGCCGAGCTTGCGCAGCTGCCGCGGATCGCGCTGCCACTCCTTGGCGACCTTCACGTGCAGGTCGAGGTAGACCGGTGTGCCGAGGATCCGCTCGATCTGCACTCGCGACTGCGACCCGATCTGCTTGAGTCGCTCGCCCTTGTGCCCGATGACGATGCCCTTCTGACTGTCGCGCTCGACGTACACCCGCGCGCGCACGTCGAGCAGGGGGCGGTCGGAAGGCCGGTCCTCTCGGGGCACCATCTCCTCGACCACCACGGCGATCGAGTGCGGCAGCTCGTCGCGGACGCCCTCGAGCGCGGCTTCGCGGATCAGCTCGGCGACCAGCGTCTCCTCGGGCTCGTCGGTCAGCTCACCGTCGGGGTACAGCGCCGGGCCGGAGGGGAGCTGAGCGACCAGCAGGTCGGTGAGGAGGTCGACGCGGTCGCGGGTGGTGGCGGAGACCGGCACCACCTCCGCCCAGTCGACGCCAGCCGCCTCGCCGAGTCGCGCGATCGCCATCAGGTGCTCGGCCATCCGCTCGGGTCGTACCGTGTCCGACTTGGTCGCGACGGCGACCACGGGCCGGCGCCGCAGCCGCGCGATCTCTCCGACCAGGTACCGGTCGCCCGGCCCGATCCGCTGGTCGCACGGGAGACACACCCCGATGACATCGACCTCCGTCCACGTGCTGCGGACGAGATCGTTGAGCCGCTCACCGAGCAACGTGCGTGGCCGGTGCAGACCGGGGGTGTCGACGAGCACCAGCTGCGCATCCGGGCGGTGCACGAGACCGCGCACGGCGTGCCGAGTGGTCTGCGGCCGGGACGAGGTGATGGCGATCTTGGCGCCGACGAGCGCGTTGGTCAGGGTCGACTTGCCCGCGTTGGGACGGCCCACGAAGCAGGCGAAGCCGGAGCGGAAGCTCTCGGCGCCGGACATGGGCCCACAGTAGGGCGGGACGGCGCGAGCAGGGTCATGGATCACCGACCGGCTGCGCAGGCGCGGCCGCCCGTGCCGCCAGCAGCACGCCGGTGCACACCAGCAACGCGCCGCCGGCCTGCACCACGGTGAGCTGCTCGTCCAGCACCAGTACGGCCAGCAGGGTCGCCACCACCGGCTCCACCAGGCCGAGCGTCCCCGCGGTCGCCGCGTCGACGCCGGCGAGCCCGCGGTTGAACAGCGCGTACGCGAGCACGGTCGGCACCAGCGCGAGGTAGACCACCATCCCCAGCCCGGATCCCGTGGCCAGCCAGGTCCACCCCGACAAGACGAGCGCCGGTAGCTGGACGGCGGCAGCCACGGTGAAGATGACGGGAAGCACGACCGTGGGCTCGAGACCCCGTGCGCCGATCCGGCCCACAACCGTGATGTAGGTGGCGTACGCGGCCGCCGAGCCAAGGGCCAGCAGCAGGCCGACGCCATCGGTACCGGAGCCCTCGCTGGAGGAAGCACCGCCGGTGCCGACCAGCAGCACCAGACCCGTCAGTCCGCTGCCGGTGGCCAGCGCCCAGGTGCCCGACAGCCGGCGGGTGCTCACCCCCTGGATCAGCCCGGTGAGCAGCGGAGTGGCTCCGATGGCGACCAGCGTCCCGGTGGCCACGCCGACGCGGGTGACCGCCCCGAGGAAGCAGACCTGGAACGCCGCCTGCGCCACTCCCGCCGCCCACACCGGGCGGGTGTGCAGGGCCGTCGCGAGCCCGCCGTGGCGGGAGACCGCCAACGCCAGCCACATCAGCGTGATCGCCATCGCGAGCCGCACCAGCGTGATAGCGGAGGCGCCCGCATCCTCGGGGCCGAGGGCCCGCGCGGTGCCGATGGTCCCGAACAGGCCCGCCCCCGCGCACACGAGCAGCGCCGAGCCGCGCGTGCCCGTCACGGCCGCGGATCGACCGGCCACCTCAGGTCGTCGACCGGTCGAGCACCGCGCCCCGGGCATCTGCTCGCCAGACGGGGACGCCGCCGCCGGCCAGGTCCCTGACCACCGCGAGATCGGCGTCGTTCAGGCTCCCCGCCCCGGTGACGACCGCCGCCGCCTCGAGCCCCTTGGCCCCGGAGGAGGCGGCCATCGCAACGGCAAGTGCCAGGGCAGACAGCCGCAGGGACGGCAGCTCGATCGCTGCCGCCGTGTACGTACGCCCGTCGCGGTCGCGGACCGCGGCACCCTCGGGCGCAGCCGTCCGGGCCCGGGTGGAACGCGCCAGAATCACCAGCTTGCGGTCCTCGGCGTCGGTCGGCTGCACCCCGGCACGCTACCTGCCTCTGCCGCAAGGGCGCCGATTGACTCACTGCCGTGGCGAAACCTGCACTTCCGTGGCGCTGCAGCGCCCGTGTGGTGCCGTTTTCGCAGCCCACCCTGCGAAAACTCCCGGGGCTACACCGCGGTCGTGGGTCGCTCAGAGGCCTCCGGCTGGTGGGTGGAGGGGTCGGGCAAGGAGCTGATCACGACGCGACCGATCCGGTTGCGGCGGCCGGTCGGTGCCTCCGCGGTGAACCGGAGGCCCTCGATCTCCACTTCGCTGCCGGCGATCGGCACCTTGCCCAGGTGCTTGGCGAGCAGCCCGCCGACCGTGTCCACGTCCTCATCCTCGATGCCGATGCCGACCAGCTCGGCCAGGTCGTCCACGGGATAGCGTGCGCTGACCCGCACGGCGCCGTTGTCGAGCTGCTCGGCTTCATCGGGTTCGACGTCGTACTCGTCGGTGATCTCGCCGACGATCTCCTCGAGCACGTCCTCGATCGTCACCATCCCGGCCGTCCCGCCGTACTCGTCGACCACGATGGCCACGTGCATGCGTTGCTGCTGCATCTCGCGCAGCAGCTCGTCAACCGGCTTGGAGTCGGGGACGTAGACGCTGGGGCGCATCACGGCCTCGACGCGCTCGTGCGACTCGGCCTCGTGGTTGTCGAACACGCGCCGGGTGATGTCCTTGAGATAGGCGACTCCGACCACGTCGTCGACACTGTCGCCGATCACGGGTATGCGGCTGAACCCGCTGCGCAGCGCCAGCGAGGTGGCCTGGCGCAGGGTCTTGTAGCGCTCGATGACGACCATCTCCGTACGCGGCACCATGACCTCACGCACGATCGTGTCGCCCAGCTCGAACACCGAGTGGATCATCTCGCGCTCACCGGACTCGATCAGCGCGCTCTGCTCGGCGAGATCGACCAGCTCGCGCAGCTCTGCCTCGGACTGGAACGGGCCCTGGGAGAACCCCTTGCCGGGTGTGAGCGCGTTGCCCAACAGGATCAGCAGGCGCGGCAGCGGACCGGCCACCCGGGTCAGCGCGACGACCGGACCGGACAGGCCGAGCGCGACCGGCTCGGCGTGCTGGCGCCCGAGCGTGCGGGGCGCGACGCCGACGAAGACGTACGAGACCACCACCATCGCCCCCGCCGCGACCAGGATGCGCTGCCACCAGCTCGGGAAGGCGTCGGCCACGACGAGCGTGACCAGGACGACCGCCGTCGTCTCGGCGGCCTTGCGCAACAGCAGCACGGTGTTGAGGTAGCGGGGTGCGTCGTCGCTGATCTCGAGCAACCGGCCGGCCCCCCGGCGCCCCTGGCCGAGCAGCTCGGCGGCGCGGGCCTTCGAGAACGACGCCAGGGCCGCCTCCGCGCTGGCGGTGACCCCGGCGACCAGGACGAGCAGGACCGCGACGGTGATCAGCCAGGTGTCGGTGAACGTCACGTGGTGCCCTCGGCCGGTGCCGGGTCCTGCAGCGGCTGACCCTCGCGCACGCCCTGCCACTCGGCCAGCAGCCGGGTCTGCAGGCCGAACATCTCCCGGTGCTCGTCCGGGTCGGCATGGTCATAGCCGAGCAGGTGCAGGATGCCGTGCACGCACAGCAGGTCCATCTCGTCGGCCGGCCCGTGGTGGTGCTCGGGCGCCTGCCGCGCGGCGACCGCCGGGCACAGCGCGAGGTCCCCGAGGTAGCCCTCGGGCGGCTCCTCGCCGACGCGGCCGGGGGTGAGCTCGTCGATGGGGAAGGCGAGCACGTCCGTGGTCCCCTCGGAGTCCATCCACTGCCGGTTCAGGGTCTCGATCGTGGGCTCGTCGACCAGGCGCAGGCACATCTCGGTCGCCGGGTGCAGGCGCATCCGGTCGAGCACGAACCGCGCGAGGCCCGCCAGTGCCGCGACGTCGACCTCGAGGTCGGCCCCGGACTCGTCGAGCACCTCGACGCTCACGGGCGGCGTTGTCGACGCGGGCCCGGCTGTCCTCCGAGGGCGTCGCCTTCATGGGCGGAGGGGCGTTCCCGCTGCTCCTCATAGGTCTCGTACGCCGCGACGATGCGGCCCACGAGCTTGTGGCGCACGACATCGTGGCCGGTGAGCATCGAGAAGTGCACGTCGCGGACGTCGCTGAGGATCTCGCGCACGACCCGCAGGCCCGACCGCGTGCCGTCCGGCAGGTCGACCTGGGTGATGTCCCCGGTGACGACGATCCTGGACCCGAAGCCGAGACGGGTCAGGAACATCTTCATCTGCTCGGGCGAGGTGTTCTGCGCCTCGTCGAGGATGATGAACGCGTCGTTGAGGGTGCGCCCCCGCATGTACGCCAACGGCGCCACCTCGATGGTGCCCGCGGTGAGGAGCTTCGGGATCGTCTCAGGGTCGAGCATGTCGTGCAGCGCGTCGTACAGCGGGCGCAGGTAGGGGTCGATCTTCTCGCTCAGCGTGCCCGGCAGGAAGCCGAGCCGCTCACCCGCCTCGACCGCCGGGCGGGTGAGAATGATGCGGTTGACCTCCTTGGCCTGCAGGGCCTGCACTGCCTTTGCCATCGCCAGGTAGGTCTTGCCGGTGCCCGCCGGTCCGATGCCGAACACGACTGTGTGCTTGTCGATGGCGTCGACGTAGCGCTTCTGGTTCAGCGTCTTGGGCCTGATCGTGCGGCCGCGGTTGGACAGGATGTTGAGGCTGAGCACGTCGGCCGGTCGCTCCTGCGTCTCGGTGCGCAGCATCCCGATGGACCGCTCGACCATCTCGGCGGTCAGACCGTGCCCGGTGCGGATCATCGTGACGAGCTCGTCGAGCAGCCGCTCCACCAGTGCCGCCTCGGCGGGGTCGCCGACCACGGTGATGGTGTTGCCGCGGGCGTGCACGTCGGCGGCGAACTCGCGCTCGACGATCGCCAGGAACTCGTCCCGTGGCCCGAGCAGGGCGACCATCGGGATGCTCGAGGGGACGGTGACGGTGTGCTGGTGGGGAGTCGCTTCGCTCATCGGCAGGCCCCCTCGGGGCCGGTCCTCCACTTCGGTGCGGGACGCTGACTCGCCCATGCTACGGCGCGACGACCCCTCGGCGCGTCGGTGTCTCGTACGCCCGCCCGGAGCCGCACCTCGAGCGGCCGCCCCTGACGTCATACGACTCGCCGTCGATGGGCGACGGGAGGGATGACGCTGCGGGGTCGGGTCAGCCGGGCGGCCACCCCATGGTGCGGCCGCCGAGCACGTGGGCGTGGCAGTGGAAGACCGACTGGTGCGCCTGGGCACCGGTGTTGAAGACCGTGCGGTAGCCGTCCCCGAGATCCTCCGCGTCGGCGACGTCGGCGATTGCCCGGGTGAGCCCCGCCGCTGCCTCGGCATCGGCCCGGACCAGCGACGCGAGGTCGGGTTCGTGCCGGCGCGGGATCACCAGCACGTGCACCGGCGCCTGCGGGTTGAGGTCACGGAACGCCACCGCGTGCTCGTCGGTGTGCACCATGTCGGCGGGTATGTCGCCGGACACGATCTTGCAGAACGGACAGTCGGTGCTCGGGTCCGCGCTCAACGGAGGACTCCCTTCGCATAGATCCCGTGTGAACCAGCCTGTCAACCAGCGCGGCGGCTCGCGCGTCTACTTGATGTGACGGCAATGTACTCAGGACCCGCGAGTCAGGGGGTCGCAGTGGCCGCGGACTACGTGTCGGCCTCCGAATCGGCCGACGACGCCGTCGAGCGTCTGTACGCCGAGCACTGGGCGAGCCTGGTGCGCCTCGGCGCGGTGCTGCTGCGCGACCCGGTGACCGCCGAGGAGGTCGCCCAGGACGCCTTCGTCGCGCTGCACCGGCGGTGGGGCAAGGTGCGCGACCACGGCAAGGCGCTGGCCTACCTGCGGCGCAGCGTGGTCAACGGCTGCCGGTCCGTGCAGCGTCGCAGTGCCGTGGCCGGGAGGTACGTGCCCGACGCCGCGCGGTCCGTCGAGAGCGCGGAGTCGACCGTGCTCGCGGCAGCCCACCGTGCCACCGTGCTCGCCGCGCTGGCCGGCCTTCCGCGCAGGCAGCGCGAGGTGCTGGTGCTGCGGCACTGGCTCGACCTGTCCGAGGCCGAGATCGCGGCAACGCTGCGCATCTCGCGCGGCTCGGTGAAGACCCACTCATCGCGCGGGCTGACCGCCCTGCGCACAGCCATGGAGCCGGACGCATGAGCGACCACCGCAGCAACATCGAGGCCGACCTGCACGACGCCGTCCAGTCGTACGGCAGCAGCGTTCAGCCGGGCGACCGCCTGGGTGAGATCCGGCGCGCGACGCGCGGGCGGTCGAGGCCGGCCTGGCAGCAGCCGTGGCTGCTGACGGCCGGAGCCGCCCTGGCCACCGCGGCGGTCGTGGTCGGAGCGTTCGTGGCCGCGCGCCCAGCCGCCGAGGATCCCCCGACGGTCGCCGGGACCCCGGAACGCGACGTCATGGTCTACGAGATCGGTCAGGTCGGCGGTCAGTGGTGGTTGTACCCCGAGCGGGTGGCGACGCGGGACACCGGGAACGTGGTGGACGACTCGGTCCGCGCACTGCTCGAGTACGAGCCGGCGGACTCTGGACGCACGAACGCATGGATCACCTGCCCGATGGGTGGCCTGCAGTCGATCGAGGAGTCGGCCGAGCGGGTTGTGGTCTCCTTCGGCCAGGGACGGGCGACGTGCAGCCGACAGTCCCCGCCCGTCAGGGCCGCCCAGCTGCAGCAGCTCGCCTGGACCGTGCGGGACGCGGTCGGTACGGCTGTCCCGGTGGAGATCTCCGAGCAGGGTCTCGAGCCGTGGCGCACGGTCGACCCCGACGCTGCGGCCGTGTCGCCGGTCCTCCTCGACGCCCCCGCCCCGGATGCGACCGTCGCCAGCCCGGTCGCCGTCGAGGGGCGCGGCAACACCTTCGAGGGCAATGTGCAGTGGGAGGTGCTGTCGGGCGACGACGTCGTCGACAGCGGGTTCGAGACCGCCGGCACGATGGGGACTTTCCGTCCCTTCCGGTTCACCGTCGACCTGCCGGACGGCGACTACACCGTCCGCGCGTTCGCGATCAGCATGGAGGACGGGACCCTCCAGGCCGAGGACAGCGTCAGCTTCACGGTCGACCAGCCGTAACGCACCTCAGCGCCAGCGGGTGGCGGCCAGGACCACGCCGGCTGCGACGACCCCGGCGGTCGACGTCCGCAGCACGGTGTCGCCGAGCCGGACCGGCGCAGTGCCGAGGGCGTCCAGCTCGTCCGGGGTGAGGCCGCCCTCAGGGCCCACCACCAGCACCACGTCGGCGGCACGAAGGTCCACCGCCAGTGGCGACTCGGCGTCCTCGTGCAGCACCAGCGGCAGGTCCGAGACCTGCAGGAGCGCACTCGCCTCGGCGGTCGTCGCAACATCGGCCACCTCGCAGAACCACGCCCGCCGCGACTGCTTCGACGCCTCGTGTGCCCAGGCCCGCCACTTGGCCACCAGACGCTCGCCGCGCTCACCGGACGTCCGTACCTGGCTGCGGTCGGCCACCCAGGGCACCACCCGGTCGACACCGACCTCGGTGAGCGCCTGCACGGTCAGCTCGGCGCGCTCCCGCTTGGGCACCGCCTGCACCACCGTCAGCCGGGGCGCCGGACGCGGCACGGCGCGGCGCGCCGCGACAGCCACGTCGACGGTCCGCTTGTGGACCTCGCAGACCACGCCGTCCGCCACGGCCCCGGCGCCGTCGGCGAGCCGCACCCGCTCCCCCACCCGCAGCCGGCGGACGACCGACGCGTGATGGCCCTCCGCCCCCTCGAGCCGCACCACGTCACCGGCCAGTGACGGGCTCCAGAAGACCGGTGGCGCCACGGGTCAGCGGGGCCCGAAGACGTCGCGCAGCTTTCCGAACATGCCCTTGTGCGACGGCGTGAACTGGCCGTTCGGCCGCGTCTCGTGCCGGATCTCCGCGAGTCGCTGCAACAGATCCTCCTGTTCACCGTCGAGGCGGGTCGGCGTGTCGACGACGACGCGGACGATGAGATCGCCTCGACCTCCGCCGCGCAGCCGGGGTACGCCCCGGCCGCGTACGCTGATCTGCTCACCTGACTGGGTGCCGGCGCGCACATCCAACGGCACTGTCAGCTCGACGTCGCTGTCGGCCCTGTCCCTGTCGACTGTGTCCGCCTCCAGTGTGGGGAGGTCGAGTCGCGTTCCCAGCGCGGCAGCGGTCATCGGCACGTGTACGTCGCACAGCAGGTCGTCGCCGCGCCGGGTGAAGATCTCGTGTGGGGCCACGTCGACCTCGACATAGAGGTCACCGGCCGGTCCGCCGCCCGGTCCCACCTCGCCCTGGCCCGACATCTGGATGCGCGTGCCGCTGTCCACCCCGGAGGGGATCTGGACGGTGAGGCTGCGGCGGGATCGCACCCGGCCGTCCCCCGTGCACTCCGGGCAGGGGTTCGGAATGACGCTGCCCTGGCCGCGGCAGGTCGGGCAGGGACGGGCCGTGCGGATCTCGCCGAGGAACGACCGCTGCACCTGGGTCACCTCGCCACGCCCGCGGCAGGTCTCGCAGGTGATCGGCTCCGATCCCTCGGCCGCGCCGCTGCCGGCGCAGCGCTGGCACACGACCGCGGTGTCGACCGTGAGCTCCTGAGTGGTGCCGAACGCGGCCTCGGCCAGCTCGACCTCGAGCCGGATCAGCGCGTCCTGCCCGCGTCGGGTGCGCGACCTGGGCCCCCGTGAGCCTCCCTGGCCGAAGAACGCATCCATGATGTCGGTGAAGGAGAACCCCTGGCCCGCGCCCTCGAACCCGCCGGCGGCGCTCAGCGGGTCACCGCCCAGGTCGTACATCTCTCGCTTCCGCGGGTCGGACAGCACCTCGTACGCCGCGGTCACCTGCTTGAACCGGTCCTGCACCTGCGGGTCGGGATTCACGTCCGGGTGCAGCTGGCGGGCGAGGCGGCGGTAGGCCTTCTTGATGTCGTCGGGACCGGCGTCGCGGGCGACGCCGAGAAGCTCGTAGTAGTCGCTCATGCTCCAGCCAGTGTTCGGGACTCGGGGGCGGTGGTGCGGATCACGGGGCTCATCGGTCAGTCAGCAGTCAGTCAGCGGTGGGCAAGCGGTGGTGGGCAAGCGGTCGGTGGAGGTCGCAGGGAAGCCGGTCAGCCGTCGGCCAGGGCTCGGCCGACGTAGCGCGCCACGGCACGGACGGCCGCGATGGTGCCGGGATAGTCCATGCGCGTGGGCCCGACGATGCCGAGAGTGGCGAGCGGGTCGCCGTCCGGACCGTATCCGCTCGCCACGACGGAGGTGCTGGTCAGCTCGCGAAGCGGCACCTCGCTGCCGATGCGGACGGTCACGGCATCGGGACCTGTCGCCTCTCCGAGCAGCTGCAGCAGCACCACATGCTCCTCCAGCGCCTCGAGCAGCGGCCTGATCGAGCGGTCGAAGTCGTCGCCGAAGCGAGCCAGGTTCGCCGTCCCGCCCACGAGCACCCGCTCGTCGGAGCGGTCGTCGGAGAATGCCTCCACCAGCGCGCTGATCACCACTGCGACCGCGGGACGGTCGTGCACAGGCACCGTCTCGGCCAGTTCCGTCAGCCGCTCGACCGCCTCGGGCAGGCGCTGACCGAGCGTGGCGGTGTTCAGCCGGGCGCGCAGGTCGGCGACCAGCACGTCCGACACCGGACCGGGCATCTCGACCACCCGCTGCTCGACCCTTCCCGTGCTGGTGATGAGGACCGCCAGCAGCCGGCTCGGGGCCATCGTCACCAGCTCGACGTGTCGCACCGTGGAGCGGGTGAGCGTGGGGTACTGCACGATCGCCACCTGCCGGGTCATCTGCGCCAGCAGGCGCACGCTGCGCTGTACGACGTCGTCGACGTCGACGGCACCGTCGAGGAAGGTGGTGATCGCCCGCCGCTCGGGCACCGAGAGCGGGCGCACCGACGTCAGCCGGTCGACGAAGAGCCGGTAGCCCTTGTCGGTCGGGACCCGCCCGGCGCTGGTGTGCGGCTGGGCGATGAACCCGTCCTCCTCCAGCGCGGCCATGTCGTTGCGCACCGTGGCCGGGGACACCCCGAGGCTGTGGCGCTCGACCAGCGCCTTGGATCCCACCGGCTCCCGGGTGGAGACGTAGTCCTCGACGATGGCGCGCAGCACGGCGAGCTTGCGTTCGTCGAGCACGGGCAGCCTCCTCGCCGGTCCGTCTGGCACTCATCTTGGCCGAGTGCCAGTCTACGCGTCATGGGCAATCTCTGGACCGAGGTCGCCGCGGGCTGCTTCGTCCGCCGCTATGACCCGTTCGACGTGTCGTGCGGGGTGGTGGTGGGCGGTGAGGGGCTGCTCGTGGTGGACAGCCGGATGTCCACCGCGCAGGGCCGTGAGCTCGCCGACGACGTACGGACCCTGTCCGCCGCACCGGTGCGAGCCGTGCTCAACACGCACCTGCACTTCGACCACACGTACGGCAACCGGGCGCTGCGGGACGCCTGGCCGCAGGTGCCGATCGCCGCCCATGAGTCGGTGCCCGAGGGGCTGCTCGCCGACGAGGCCAGGATCAAGGGGAGGTACGCCGCCGATGTCGGCGACCCCCACCGGGACGAGATCCTGTCCACCGAGCTGGTCGCACCCGACACGCTCTTCGCGTCGGTGTGGTCGATCGACCTCGGCGACCGCTACGTCGAGGCCGTGCACCCCGGCCGCGGCCACACCGAGGGGGACGTCGTCGTCCGCGTTCCCGACGTGGACCTCGTCTACGCGGGCGACCTGGTCGAGGAGTCGGGTCCGCCGGCGTACGGCGCCGACAGCTGGCCGCTGGAGTGGCCGCAGACCGTGGAGCTGTTGGTCGGGCTGCTGTCCGGCTCCAGCCTCGTGGTGCCCGGGCACGGCGCACCGGTGGACAAGGACTTCGTGCTCGGCCAGCGGGTCGACCTGGCCGACGTGGCCGGCCAGATCCAGGCGCTCGCCGCCGACGGGGTGCCGGTGGACGACGCGCCGGCGCGGGGCAGCTGGCCGTTCCCCGTCGAGCACCTCGTGGAGGCAGTGCGTCGCGGGTACGCGCAGCTCGGCCGCTGAACAGATGCCAAACACTCCTTTGCAAAGAGACCTTTGTGGTCTAGCCTGCTTCGGGTGAGTGTCGAGTCGATCACCCCCGAGCCCGCGGGCCTGCGGGCCCTCGCGCACCCGGTGCGGCTGCGCATCCTCGGGCTGCTGCGCACCGACGGGCCGGCCACCGCCAGCACGCTGGCCGTCCGGCTCGGCCTCAACTCCGGTGCGACCTCGTACCACCTGCGCCAGCTCGCCGGCCACGGGTTCGTGGTCGACGACCCCGAGCGCGGCAACGGCCGGGACCGTTGGTGGCGGGCGGCGCACCGGTCGACCGAGACCACGCCGGACAGCGAGGCGACGCCGGAAGGCCGGGACGCGATCGATGCCTTCGGGCAGGCCATCGCCGTGGTGCACACCGAGAGCCTGCAACGGGCGGTCGAGGAGCGACCGCTGCTGCCGGACTCCTGGCGCCGCGCGTCCACGCTGAGCGACTGGCAGCTGCGACTGACGCCACAGCGGGCCGAGGAGCTGCTGAACGCCCTCGTCGCCGTCGTCGACGGCTGGCAGCACGACCCGTCGCCGGACACCGCCGGCAGCCCCGAAGGAGCAGACGGGGCGGACGCGGCAGACGGGGCGGACGGGGGAGACAGGGCAGACAGGGCAAACGGGCACGACCCGGCAGAGCTGTTCACCGTCGTCCTGCACACCTACCCGCGGCCGGGCCGGCTCACCCCGGATGCGGACCGGTGAGCCGCCGGGTCCCGCTCGTCGGCTGGCTCGCCGCCGAGACGATCTCGCTCACCGGCACCCGCATCTCCATGGTGGCGATCCCCTGGTTCGTCCTCACCACCACCGGAAGCGCCGCCCAGACCGGACTCGTCGCCTTTGCGGAGATGGCGCCGTACGTCGGGGCGAAGGCGCTGAGCGGACCGCTTCTGGACCGCATCGGCCCTCGGCGGGTCTGCGTGGCCACCGACGCGGCGAGCGTGGCAGCCGTCGGCGTCATCCCGCTGCTGCACGCGCTGCACCTGTTGCCGTTCCCGCTGCTGCTGGTCCTGGTCGCGATCGCCGGCGCACTGCGTGGGCCGGCCGACGGGGCGAAGTGGGCGCTGGTCCCGTCCGTGGCCGAAGCCGCGGGCGCCCCGCTGGAGCGGGTCACGGGTCTGGCCGGGGCCGTCGAGCGGCTGGCCGGCACCGTCGGCGCTGCCGTTGCCGGCCTGCTGGTGGCTGCGGTGGGCCCGGCCCAGGCCCTGGTGCTCGATGCCGCGAGCTTCGGTGTGTCCGCCCTGCTCATCGGGCTGACCGCGCCGCACCGCCGCTCCGGCACGGAGGCGTCCGACGACACCCCCTATCTCGCCCGGCTGCGCGAGGGCTTGATGTTCCTGCGACACGACCGCGTGCTGGTCGCCATCACCGCGATGGTCGCGGTGACCAACCTGTTCGACCTGGCGTACGCCACCGTCCTGGTGCCGGTCTGGGCGAAGGAGACCGGTGGCGGCCCGGCGGCGATCGGGCTGCTGTTCGCCACCTTCGGCGGGGCGGCCGTGGTCGGCAGCGTGGTCGCCGCCACCTACGCTGAGCGACTCCCGCGCCGACTCACCTATCTCATCGCGTTCCTGCTGGTGGGCGCCCCGCGGTTCCTCGTACTGGCTGTCGACCTGCCGATCGCAGCCGTGCTGACCGTGGCCGTGATCGCCGGCTTCTCGACCGGCTTCATCAACCCCATTCTCGGGGCCGTGATCTTCGAGCGGATCCCCGAGGCGCTGGTCGGCCGGGTGACCTCGCTCAGCACCTCGTTGTGCTGGGCGCTGGTCCCCTTCGGCGGACTGCTCGGCGGCGTCGCCGTGACGGCGATCGGCCTGGCCCCTGCGCTGGCGGTGTTCGGGGCCGCCTACCTCGTCGCGACCACGCTGCCGGCGCTGCTGCCGCAGTGGCGCGAGATCGACCGCCGGCCCGAGCCGTCCACCCCGGTCACTGCAGGCGTGTGAGCGGTACCTGCCAGCGTGTCCCGGAGAACGCCGGCTGCAGGCGGCCGTAACGTCAACGGGTGACCCGCACCCCCTCCGCCGGCCGTGTCCCCGAGGACCGCTACCGCGGTGACGTGCTCGCCGCCCCGGCCCGCCCGGCGAGGGCTGCCACGGAAGGCGTGGAGGCAGTGCGCGACCTCGTGGTCGAGGAGGTCATCACCGGCTGGTGTGGGGCAGTCGTGCGCTGTGACCGCGACCTGCACACGGTCGAGCTGGAGGACCGGAAAGGGACGCGGCGGACGTTCCCGCTGGGGCCAGGGTTCCTGCTCGAGGGGCGCCCCGTGCTGCTGCAGGCCCCGGTGCGCCCCCGTCCGCGCGCTGCCTCCCGAACCGCGTCGGGGTCCGTTGCGGTGCCCGGCACGCGGGCCCGAGTCGCCCGGGCCAGCCGCATCTACGTCGAGGGCCGGCACGACGCCGAGCTGGTGGAGAGGGTGTGGGGCGCCGACCTGCGCGTCGAGGGAGTGGTCGTGGAGTACCTCGAAGGGGTCGACCATCTCGCTGACCGCCTCGCCGGTTTCCAGCCCGGGCCGGGCCGCCGGGTCGGGGTGCTGGTGGACCACCTGGTGCCGGGCTCGAAGGAGACCCGGGTCGCCGACGCGATCCACCGCGGCCGCGACGGCGACTACGTGCTGGTCGTCGGGCACCCCTACGTCGACGTGTGGCAGGCGGTCAAGCCGAACCGTCTCGGTCTCGCGGTCTGGCCGAACGTGCCCCGCTCCGTGCCGTGGAAGCACGGCATCTGTCAGGCGCTGGGGTGGCCGCACCGCACCTCGGCTGATCTGGCCGCCGCGTGGCGACGCATCCTGGCAGCGGTCGACTCGTACGCCGATCTCGAGCCTGCACTCTTGGGCCGCGTCGAGGAGCTCATCGACTTCGTGACTGCCGAGCCGCGTGGTGAGATGGAGGCATGAGCACACCGCAGTGGGACCCGACCGCCGACCTGACGCCCACGCCCGAGGAGCGCAACTGGGCGATGGCCGCCCATCTCGGCTCGTTCGTTGCGGCGTACCTCGCACTCGGCCTGCTGGCGCCGCTCCTGGTCCTGCTGGTGAAGGGCAACTCGTCCCCGTACGTGCGACGACACTCGGTCGAGTCGCTGAACTTCCAGATCACCGTGCTGATCTGGGCCGCCGTCGCGTTCGTGCTGGCCGTGGTCACCCTGGGCATCGGGCTGCTGGTGATCCTTCCCGTGGCCATCGCGGTGGCGCTGTTCTACGTGGTGGTCGTCGTGCTGGCGAGCGTCCGGGCCAGCGGCGGCCGCGACTACCGCTACCCGCTGACCATGCGATTCGTCAGCTAGCCCCTTCCGCTGCTGGGATGGGCCCATGACCGCCCGCTTCGCGCAAGGGGCCGTGGACGTGCATGACGTAGAGCTCATGGAGCAGTTCTGGTCCTCCCGGTGACCGCCGACGAGCACGACCGGCTCGCTTTCGTGCTGCACGACCACCGAAAGCCGCAGCCGCACTTCGACCTCCGCCTCGAGGAGGATGGGGTACTCCGTTCCTGGGCGGTGCCGAAGGGCCTGCCGACCACGTCCTCCCAGGACCGCCTGGCGGTAGCGGTTCCGGACCACGACCTCGACCATGTCGACTACTCAGACGCCGACAAGTCGGTCGCGGACACCGGCTGGTGGGAGGAGGTCGACCGCAACGACCGGCGACTGGTGTTCGTGCTGCACGGGCGTACCGGCAGCCGCCGCTATGCGCTCATCCGGACCGGGCGCGACTGGCTGCTGCACCTGACGCGCGACCAGCCCTGACCGGTCACGGCAGCAGGGCGCGGACCACCGTGTCGGCCAGCAGGCGGCCGCGCCTGGTCAGCACGACCCGGTTCGGGTCGGGACGCGCCGCCAGCCCGTCGGCGACCAGAGCCGGCAGAGCAGCGCGGCCATGCTCGTCCAGCACCTCGACCGCAAGCCCCGTGGCCAGGCGTGACTCGAGCAGCACCCGCTCCACCCGCCGGGTCTCCGGGTCGAGGGTCTCCCGCGCCTTCGCAGGGCTTGTCCTGTCGTCCAGCCGGGCGGCGTACGCCGTGGGGTGCTTGACGTTCCACCAGCGCACGCCACCGATGTGCGAGTGCGCCCCCGGACCGGCTCCCCACCAGTCTGCGCCCGTCCAGTAGCCGAGGTTGTGCCGGCACCGCGCCGTCGGTGTCCTGGCCCAGTTCGACAGCTCATACCAGTCGTAGCCCGCGGCTCCCAGCAGCTCGTCGGTCAGCAGATACTTGTCGGCGACGTCGTCGTCGTCGGGAGCCCCCAGCTCTCCGCGCGCCACCCGCCGCGCCAGCGCGGTGCCCTCCTCGACGACCAACGCATAGGCGCTGACGTGGTCAGGCGACAGCGACAGCGCCGCCTCCACCGATGTCCGCCAGTCGGCGAGCGACTCACCGGGGGTGCCGGAGATCAGGTCCAGGCTGACCTGGCTGAAGCCTGCCGCCCGCGCCGCTGCGACCGCGCGGGGGACGTTGGCCGGGTCATGGGTGCGGTCCAGGGTGGCCAGCACCGAGGAAACGGCCGACTGCATGCCGAACGAGACGCGAGTGAACCCCCCTGACCGCAGCGTCTCCAGCTGCGCAGGGTCGACGCTGTCGGGGTTCGCCTCGGTCGTCACCTCGACGTCGTCGGTGAACCCGAATACCGAGCGAACGGCGTCGACGAGGCGTACCAGGTCGGCGGCCGGCAGCAGCGTCGGCGTCCCTCCACCGACGAACACGCTGGAGACGGGCGGCAGACCGCGTGGCGCAGCGGCGAGCACGTCCGTCGCGAGCTTGAGCTCGGTGATCACGCTGTCGGCGTAGGTGGTACGCGACGCACCCGGTCCCAGCTCGGCCGCGGTGTAGGTGTTGAAGTCGCAGTAGCCGCACCGCACCGAGCAGAAGGGCACGTGCACGTATACCCCGAAGGGGCGTGTCCCCAGCTCGTGCAGCGCCGCCGCCGGGAGGGCGCCGTCGCGAGGCGCCGGGTCACCGGGCGGCAGGGTCGAGGGCACGGCTCCAGTGTGCAGGCGGACTCCACGGGCGCCTCGGCCACGCTCAGGTGTACAGCGCCTCGAGCTTGTCGCGGTACTTGTCCTCGACCAGGCGGCGCTTGACCTTGAGGCTGGGGGTGAGCTCGCCGGACTCGATCGACAGGTCGTGGTCGAGCAGGACGAACCGCCTGATCGACTCCCAGCGGTTGAGTTTGGCGTTGAGCCGGTCGACGTACCCCTGGATCTCCTCCTGCATCTGTGGCGAGGCCACGACCTCCTGGTACGACGCGCCGGCCATGCCGTGTCGGCCGGCCCACTCGTCCACCGCGTCGGGGTCGAGCGTGATCAGCGCTGAGCAGAAGTTGCGCTCGTTGCCGTAGACCAGCATCTGGCTGGTCAGCGGGCACAACGCCTTGAACAGGCCCTCGGTGTGGGACGGGGCGACGTACTTGCCGCCCGAGGTCTTGAACAGGTCCTTCTTTCGGTCGGTGACCCAGACGAACCCGTCGTCGTCGATCCTGCCGATGTCGCCGGTGTGCAGCCAGCCCTCATCGTCCAGCGCCTCTGCGGTCAGGTCCGGCAGGTGGTGATAGCCGTCCATCACGCCCGGGCCGTTGATCAGGATCTCGCCGTCGTCGGCGATGCGAAACTCCGTGCCTGACAGCGGCAGACCGATCGAGCCGAACCGGTAGCTCTCCGGACGGTTCACGCACGAGCCTGCGGAGCTCTCGGTCAGGCCGTAACCCTCCAGGATCAGGATGCCGGCCGCGTGGAACCACTCGGCCACCTCCTTGGACAGCGCCGCCGAGCCGGAGATGAAGAAGCGCACCCGGCCGCCGAACCGGGCGCGGACCTTGGCGAACACCAGCCGATCGGCCACCTTGTGCTTGGCGGCGAGCACCGGCGAGATCTTGCGGCCGGCGAGTTTCGCCTGCGACACCTCGGTTCCGACACCCACCGCCCAGTCGAAGATCCGGGCCTTGGCCGGGCTCTCGCTGTGAGCCATGGTGACGATGCGCCCGTACGCCTTCTCGAAGATCCGCGGCGCGGCGCCCATCCAGGTCGGCTTGATGACCGCGAGGTTCTCGACGATCTTGTCGACCCGGCCGTCGACCGCCGTGGGGAAGCCGATCGCGAGCTGCGTCGTGAGCAGCACCTTGGCGAACGAGTGCGCCATGGGCAGCCACAGGTACTGCAGGTCGTCGATGCTCAACAGCCCGGTGGCAGCCACCGCCTCGCCCTCGTAGGTCCACCCGCTGTGCCGCAGCCGTACGCCCTTGGGCCGCCCGGTGGTGCCGGAGGTGTAGATCAGGGTGGCAAGGCTGTCGGCCTCGATCGCGTCGGCCCGGCTCTCGACGACCCCGGGATGCTCGGCCAGATGGGCGGCACCGATCTCCTGCAGCCGCTGCAGGGACACGACCCAGTCGTCGTCTGCGCCGGCCGCGGTGTCGTCAGCGGGGCCGTCGATGACCACCACCCGCGTGACGTGCGGGGTGTCCGAGCGACGGGCGCGTAGCTTCTCGACCTGGGTGTCGTCCTCAGCGAAGACGAGCACGCTGTCGGAGTCGGCGAGGATGTAGGCGACGTCCTCGGCGATCGTGGACGGATAGACGGTGGTGGTCGCGGCACCGGCGCACATCGTCGCCAGGTCGGCCACGATCCACTCGTACCGGGTGCTGCTGGCAATAGCGACCCGCTGCCCCGGCTCCACCCCCAGGGCGATCAGGCCGGCAGCGACGCGGTGAACCTCCTCGGATGTCTGCTGCCAGGTGCGCGACTCCCAGATCTCGCCCACGGGCAACCGGAACGCCTCGCGTGACCCTGACGCGGCAACACGGTCGAGGAACATCCGCGCGACGTTGGGAGCCCGTTCGTGCACCCGGGAGACGTCATCAGTGCTCGGCATCGTCGACGACATGACCACCCTTCACGGGTCTGGGACGTGTGCAGAGGGTAAAGCAGACGGTCACGCAGTGGTAGCCGCGACGCTCGCCGCCCCTTGGTCAGGAGCGCGTGCGGCGACGTATCTGCGGGCCCGCGCCAGCACCTTCGCGCGGGTCCGTGGCTCGGCGAGAAACCGCGGCAGCAGCTCCCGCTCTGTGGTGAGGGCCCGGAACATGAGCCCGACCGTCAGGTCGTGGTCACGGCGCTCGACCACCTCGAGCGGGTCGCCGGCCTGCACCGTGCCCGTCTCCAGGACACGCAGGTAGGCACCCGGTCGACCCTCGGCGCGGAAGCGCTTGATCCAGCCCGGCTCGCCCAACCATGCCTGAAAGGTGTGGCAGGGAGTGCGGACATCGTCGATCTCCAGCAGCACGGTGCCGATCCGCCACCGCTCACCGATCCGGGACTCGGTCACGTCGAGTCCCGAGACGGTGAGGTTCTCGCCGAACGAACCCGGCGGCAGGGGCCGGCCCAGCCGCCCGGCCCACACCTCGAGGTCCTCCGCGGCGTACGCGTAGACCGCCTGGTCGGGCCCGCCATGGTGCCGGCGCTCGACCTGCACGTCGCCGTCGAGCCCGAGCCGGTGGACTCCGACGGGACCGGCGACGGGCCGCTTGTCGATCGCGGAGTGCCGGTCGCGGCCGCGGATGCGCAGCGGGCGGCTTCTCCCGACGTTCGCGGACACGAGGACGCTCACCCGCCCAGGCTACGGCGGCAGCGCCGCAGGCCGGGCTACGGTGGCGCCACCGGCACCGGGGAAGTCCGCCGAGGAGGTCGAGATGAGCAGGTACGTGCGTGTCAGTCGCTCGGGCGGGCTCGCCGGCACCCGGCGCGAGCGCGCGGTGGATCTCGACGACGGCTCGCCCCGGGCGCAGGCGTGGGCGGACCTGCTGGACTCCGGACGGCTGCTGGACACCCCCTCCGACGCCCAGGCCGACCGGTTCGTCTACCGGATCACCGGCGACGACGGCACCGACCTGGTCGTGCACGAACCCGACCTCGACGCCGACGACCGCACGCTGCTCGAGGAGACGCTGCGCGACTAGCGCGGCGCGCCGGGGTCGGCGCGCAGCAGCCGGGGCAAGGACTCCGTGCAGGTGTGCCAGTCGTCGCCGCCGGTGGCGTACCCGAGGAACGCCGGTGGGATCTCGACCGGCAGCGGCTACCTCTTGCCGGCCGCGGAGTCAGAGGTGGACAGCGCGGCGATGAAGGCCTCCTGGGGGACCTCGACCCGACCCACCACCTTCATGCGCTTCTTGCCCTCCTTCTGCTTCTCCAACAGCTTGCGCTTGCGGGTGATGTCACCGCCGTAGCACTTGGCGAGCACGTCCTTGCGGATGGCGCGGATGGTCTCGCGCGCGATGATGCGGGCTCCGACGGCCGCCTGGATCGGCACCTCGAACTGCTGCCGAGGGATCAGCTCCTTGAGCTTCTGCGCCAGCGCGACGCCGTAGCCGTAGGCCTGCTCACGGTGGACGATCGCCGAGAAGGCATCGACCGGCTCGCCGTGCAGCAGGACGTCGACCTTGACCAGGTCGGCCACCTGTTCACCGGTCGCCTCGTAGTCGAGGCTGGCATAGCCGCGGGTTCGTGACTTCAGCTGGTCGAAGAAGTCGAACACGATCTCTGCCAACGGCAGCTCGTACCGCATCTCCACGCGGTCGGCCGAGAGGTAGTCCATACCCTGCAGCGAGCCGCGCCGGGTCTGGCACAGATCCATCACCGTGCCGATGAACTCCTTCGGGGTCAGGACGGTTGCCCGGACCACCGGCTCGTGCACGGCGGCGATCTTGCCCTCGGGGTACTCGCTGGGGTTGGTGACGACGTGTTCGGTGCCATCCTCCATCTCCACGCGGTAGATCACGTTCGGCGCGGTGGAGATGAGGTCGAGACCCGCCTCCCGCTCCAACCGCTCGCGCACGATCTCCATGTGCAGAAGGCCGAGGAAGCCGCATCGGAACCCGAACCCCAGCGCACCGGACGTCTCCGGCTCATAGGCCAGGGCAGCATCGTTGAGCTGCAGCTTGTCCAGTGCCTCACGCAGGTCGGTGTAGTCGTCGCCGTCGATCGGGTAGAGGCCCGAGAACACCATGGGGTTGGGGTGGCGGTAGCCACTCAGCGCCTCGGTGGCGCCCTTCACCGCCGAGGTGACGGTATCGCCCACCCGGCTCTGCCGGACCTCCTTGACGCCGGTGATCAGGTAACCGACCTCGCCGACGCCGATCTCCCCCGCCTTGATCGGATCTGGGGAGATGACGCCTACCTCGAGCATCTCGTGCGTGGCGCCGGTCGACATCATCTTGATCCGGTCGCGGTGGGTGAGCCGCCCGTCGACGACCCGGACGTAGGTCACGACGCCGCGATAGGTGTCGTAGACGGAGTCGAAGATCAGCGCGCGAGGTGGCGCGTCCGCGGTGCCGCGGGGCGCCGGTACCTCGGCCACGATGTGCTCGAGCAGCTCCGCGACCCCCTCGCCGGTCTTGGCCGACACCCGCAACACCTCGTCGGGGTCACCGCCGATGATGTGGGCGAGCTCGGCGGCGTACTTGTCCGGCTGCGCGCTGGGCAGGTCGATCTTGTTGAGCACTGGGATGACGTGCAGGTCGGCCTCGAGCGCCAGGTAGAGGTTCGCCAGTGTCTGCGCCTCGATGCCCTGCGCGGCATCCACGAGCAGCACGGCTCCCTCGCACGCGGCCAGGCTGCGGCTCACCTCGTACGTGAAGTCGACGTGCCCAGGCGTGTCGATGAGGTTGAGGACGTGGGTCCGGCCGGCGCTGGGCCCTGCTGCCGGCGTGAACGGCAACCGGACGGCCTGGCTCTTGATGGTGATGCCCCGCTCGCGCTCGATGTCCATCCGGTCGAGGTACTGCGCGCGCATGTCCCGCCCCTCGACGACCCCGGTCAGCTGCAGCATCCGATCGGCCAGCGTCGACTTGCCGTGGTCGATGTGGGCGATGATGCAGAAGTTGCGCAGGATCGCCGGCTCGGTGGCGCCGGGACGTGGGGCAGGTGCGACGGCGGGCTTGGTCACAGGCACTCTCTGGACGCGGGTGGACCGGGATCGGCGGGCATCCCCATCATCCCAGACCGACGGGGCAGAATCCGTGCGCGCGTCAGGCCACCACGCGAGCGGGCCCCGCGTCCGGAGACGCCGGGGCCCGCCCGGCTGAGAACCGTGGGCGGGTGCTACCGCACCCCGACGGTGATCACCCCGGCCTTGCTGGTCTTCAGCAGCCGGATCTTGGTGCCGGTCTTGGGCACGTCCACGCTCAGCCAGCCGACCTGCATGCCCTCGGCATGGTCCCCGTGCTCGTCGGTCGGGTACCACCAGTCCAACCGGTCCCTGAACACCGGCGCGGCCGGCGTCGAGCGGATGACGTACCGGACGCCGTTGCGGTGCAGCACCGTCCGGTCCGTGCGCTCGCTCGTGAACGTCGAGTCGAACGACTGGATGTTCCCGTTGGCCAGCTCCCCGGTCGGGTAGTGCGTGAGACCCGGATGGGCGTCCACCGGCAGGTACAGGCCCTCGCCGGGGTGCACGCTGACGTCGTTGTCGCTGTAGGACGAGTCCCAGTACCAGACGAGCATGCCGTTCTGGTACGGGTACTTCTCCACCCAGTCGGGTCGACGGTTGAGGAACCCGGAGTTGTAGGCGGAGCGCAGGGACCGGTCGGTCCCCACGTACTGGCGATTCTCGACGATGTAGGCGTTGACGAAGGAGCGCTCCTCGAATCCGGGCGTGGTACGGAACCCGTCGAGGTCCCACGCCTCGTCGTCCTCCGCGTCCCCCTCCGCAGAGCCGATGAGCTGACCGGCAAGCGTGATCTGGTCGATCTCGAATCCGGTGCCCTGCACGGAGGGGTCGGTGGAGTAGCGGAAGCGGATCGCGTCGACGTCCGCCGGGACGGTGGCGGTGAGATCGACCCATCCGTCACTGGTGCCGGTGATCCCGTTCCGGCTCGCACCTCTGCCGGTCGACAGGCTGGTCTCCACGACCTGCCAGGTTGGCTGCCCGGCCGCTCTCGCCTCGAGGTAGGCGTAGTCGTAGCCCTCCTCGATGTCGTATCGGACTTGGGCGGTGAGGGCACCGCCACCGGTGACCTCGCGGGTCATCGTGTTGTTGAGGTCGTCGCCTTTCTCGCTGTAGAAGTACCTTTCGCCGCAGCCCTCACACGGGGGGCCGAGGTCCAACGGGACGTCCTTGTCGGGCAGCAGCACGATGGTGGCCTGGGGTGCCCTGCCGTCACCGGCCTGCGGACGGATCCGGTGTTCGGTGCTGCTGCGTCCGGAGCGCGTGACGTCGTAGTCGAGCCAGCCCAGGGCGAACTTCTCCCACGCGGTGAAGCCGACCGGGTGGTTGCCGATCTCCACGTCGGCCGGCCGGTTGCCGTACGAGCCCTGGCTCATCAGCGTCCAGAAGCCCGTGGAGTTGGCCCCGAACGCGGTGTCGTATGCGTCGGGAAGACCGAGGTCGTGGGCGTACTCGTGCGCGAACACACCAAGTCCCCCGTTCTCGGGCTGCATGGTGTAGTCGCCGACCCAGACGCCGGTGCGGTGGTGGGGGATGACGACGCCTCCGTCCTCCCCGCCCATGCCGATGTTCACGCCCCCGAGCCCTGCCCCTGTCGACGGGCCCGTGCCGTAGGGCCTGATCTGGGCGAAGCCCTTGTGGCTCCAGATGGCGTCCTCGCCGTACACAGGGTCCCCGGCGGCCTCATCGCCGCCGGCGTGCACGATCTGGAAGTGGTCGATGTAGCCGTCCCGCTCGGCGAAGTCGCCGTCGTTGTCGAAGTCGTAGCGGTCCTGGCGGTCGAAGGTCCGCAGGTAGCGACGGATCTCCGGCATCGTCTTGCCCGCTCGGAGCTGCCGTTGCACCCAGTACGCCAGCGCGTCCCGGATGAGCGGGTTGACGTTGTTGCAGACGACCTCACCGCAGTCGTTCCGGCCGTACCTCGCCTCGTTGTACGGCACCCGCACCCACTGGGTGACGTCACCGTGGATGGTGTAGCGGCCCGAGGACTGGTCCTTGAAGAAGCCCTTCATCCGCGAGAAGTACATGTGCTCGTAGTGCGACCGGCTGTAGTTGCGCTGCCAGATGGTGGTGTTGTCCACGGACCGGTCGGGCCTCGGAATCCGGTTGTGCCGCGGGCCCTGGAAGGTGGTGGCGCCGGTGTCCGGGTCGTCGGGGTAGTCGGGGTGCCGGGTGTTCCCGAACTCCGCGAGGACGACGAAGACCTTGTCCCGGCCTGCCTGGGTGACCTTCGCGTACTTCCCCCGAGCCAGTCGCTGGACTGGTTCGTGGCCACCGGACCGCAGGCGCTGCTCGAGGGCGGCCTGGCGCCGCGCCTCGTACTTGGCCTGCCACGGCCTGGTCAGGTAGTCCGACCCCAGTCGCGGTCCCTCGCCGACCTCCGGGACGGCGGGCGCGATCCGGGGCGACGCACCGGCCGACGGGGTGGCGAGCGGGACCGCGAGTGCCATGCCGAGCAGGCACACGGTGGCGGCGGCGGCCGGTGTGAACTTCTTCATGCAGCTTCCCCCATCGGAGTTCCCTCGGCGAGCTTCGTGCGCGCCCGGAGGCACCAGTGCCTCCGGCGGCAGGTCCGCGTCGGCAGGCTCAGGTGCGTGGAGCAGTGGAACGGGGTCGGCTCGCCGCGGTAAGGGGTTGGGAGCTCATCGTTGCCGGACCGTTACCGTGGGTTCGGAACTTTCGGACAATCCCGCCGACCACGGTGCCCCCAGCCGCTCAGGAGGACGGCCGGAAGGTGTCTGCCGCGACCTCGAAGACAGGCAACGTCTCGGTCTCCCAGGACTCGTCCGGACCGGAGACGTAGATCGCGAAGCCGCGCGGGTCGGTGATGAAGCCGCGGTTCAGGACATGCACCCGGCCGGACTCACCGGCCCAGGTGAACTCCCAGTCCGCGGCCTCCCAGCTGCGGTAGTCGACCGGCTCGATGCGGATGCGCTGGTAGTCGGACAGGGAGTCGGCCAGTGATTGCTCGGCGTCGAGCCAGGCCTGCTCGGCGTCGGCCCCGGCCTCGGCGATCTGATCGATGCGGAGGAACTGGTCTCCGTCCGGCGAGACGTAGTCGACCCGGGTCGCACCGTCGAGCCTGCGCTGCCATCCGCGGGGCACGGCGACGGTGAAGTCCAGCGGATCCCGGACGAGCCGGTAACCGTCGGGTACGTCCGGTGCTGCACCACCGGGGTCGGTCTGCTCCGAACCGGTTCCGGGCTCCTCGGTCTGCTGGCCGCCACCGCCACGCCCGCCACCCGAGCTGTCTTCCTGAGCGGGAGTGCCGCCGCCATCGTCGGTGCCCGTGAGCAGCACCAGGCCAGCGATGAGCGCCGTGAGCAGGAGCGCGCCTGCCAGCAGACCCGCCAGCAGGCGTCGACCGGGACGTCGGCTCGACGGCCCCGGGTCGGGCGGCGGGGTGACCGGAACCGGGGTGGGCGGAGTCGCCGACGAACCTGCGGCCGGGTGCGCATGCCAACCGCCGGCCGCCGGCACCTCCCCGCGCCGGTCCTCGTCCTCCGCGGCGTCCTCCGCGGCGACGTCCCCGCCGTCCCGACCGACGTCCCCGGCTGTGCCGTCGCCGGGGACCTCCGCCTGCAGGGCCGTGGCGGCCACGACCGGCGTCTGCGTCGAGGGGTCATCGAGAGCCGGTGCCATGACCGGGACGTCTTCCGCGGTCGGTGGGTCTGCGGTGTCCACCGGCTCCGACACGTGCGCGGCGTGTGCGCCGGCCGCGTCGGGGTGCGGCGACTCCTCCAGCGCCTGCGCCAGAAGTGCCCTGACCTGATCACTGTCGAGGCGCTGGTCCGGCGTCTTGGCCAGCAGGCCCACGACGGCGTCGCGCAGGGCACCTCCTACCGATGGTGGGTCGGGGTCGTCAACCAGGACCGCCGTGATGGTGCCCATGACGTTGCGCGCCCGGAACGGCGGGTGACCCTCGAGCGCGGCGTAGAGGGTGGCGCCGAGCGACCACATGTCGCCGCCCGGGCCGACGCCCTCGCTGCGCAGCCGTTCGGGCGACATGTAGGTCGGCGAACCCACCACCAGACCGGTCCTGGTGAGGGTGGCGTCCTGACTGCTCGTGGCGATGCCGAAGTCGGACAGAACCACTCGGCTGCCGTCCAGCAGCACATTGCTCGGCTTCACGTCCCGGTGCACGATGCCTGCGGAGTGCGCCACGTCCAGGGCATCCAGCAGCCGCAAGCCGATCTGTGCCACCCGCTGCGGGGGCAGTGAGCCCTCCATGTCGATTGCGGTGGCCAGGCTCGGCGCAGTGATCAGCTCCATCACGATGTAGGGGCTGCCCTCGTGCGACACCACGTCGTAGACCGTGATGATCCCCGGATGGCTGAGCCGCGCCGTGAGCCGTGCCTCCCGGAGGGTGCGCTCGCGGAGCACCTCCCGCTCCTCGGCCGGCAGGTCGGAGGGGAAGCGAATCTCCTTGACCGCCACCTGTCGGCCGAGCACCTCGTCGTCGGCGAGCCACACCTGCCCCATGCCACCGTGCCCCAGTACGGACCGGAGCCGGTACCGGCCGGCCAGCATCCGGAGTTCGTCAGGCATGTGCACTCTCTATCGGACCGGGGGCCGGCGAGAAATTTGGGGTGGTCCGTGCCTCGCTGATATCGTGGCCAGTCGCGTGCGCGCCGTACAACCGGCATGCGAACCCGACCACACTCGTACGACATTTGAGGCATGCTCCGTGGCGAACATCAAGTCCCAGATCAAGCGCAACCGGCAGAACGACCTGGCGCACGAGCGCAACAAGGCCGTCAAGTCGCGCCTCAAGACCGCGGTGCGGAGCTTTCGGGAAGCAGCCGAGAGCGGCGATGCCGACCGCGCCAGGGAACTCGCCCGCAGCGCCTCCCGCGGCCTGGACAAGGCCGCCTCCGCCGGCGTGATCCACAAGAACCAGGCCGCCAACCGCAAGTCGGCGATAGCGAAGCGCGCCGCCCAGCTGTAAGCACACGTGCCTGCGTCGGGCCGACCGGGACGACTGGGCGGAGCGAACCGCGGGACCGCCCGCCAGGGCGTCACCCGATGCGCGCGGCGCCCTGCGTGTGTCCGGCGGCCACCACGGCCAGCACCATGGACTCGAGCGCGTGTCCGCCGTCCGCCCCGGCTCCCTTGACAGCAGCATCGGCGTCCGCGACGGCGGAGACGGCGTCCGCCCACCCTTCCGAGGTCCAGCCTCGGGCCTGCGTACGCAGCCGCTTGAGCTGGTAGGGACTGCAGCCGACCTCGCGGGCCAGGTCTGCGTCCTTGAGCCCGCTCGGGGCGAAGGCAAGCTTGACCAGCCGGCGCAGGCTCAGTGCGAACGCCGACGTGACCAGCGGCAGTGGAACCCGCTGCGACAAGGCCCAGCGCAGCAGCTCGAGCGCTCCGGCTGCGTCGCCAGCAATGGCGCGGTCGGCAATGTCGAAGGTCTTGACCTCTGCCCGGCCCTCGAAGGCGCCCCGCACGCGCTCGGCGTCGATCCGCCGACCTGGGTTGTCGGCGACGAGCTGCTCGAGCGCTCCGGCGAGCGTGCGCAGGTCGCCGCCCACGGCGGCGATCAGGGCATCGGCGGCCGCATCGTCGAGCGGGCTGCCGAGCCGGCGGGCTTCGGCGCCGACCCAGCCGCCCAGCTGCCAGGGCTTGGGAGCCTCCACCTTGACCTCACGGGCGCCTGCTTCGCGCAGCCGGTCGAGCAGACTCCGACCGCGCTGGCCACCCGGGTGCATGACGACCAGCGCCACCTCGTCGCTCGGCGAGGCCGCGTAGGCGATCAGCGGGTCATGCATGGGCTCAGGCAGCGCGTCGATGCCGCGGATGACCACGCCCCTGCTGTCGGCGAACAGCGAGGGGCTGGTCAGCTCGACGAATGTGCCGACGTCGAGTGACGCGGCGTCCACCTCGGTGACATCGGCTGCAGGGTCGTCGTCGCGAATCGCGGTTCGTGCCTGCTCGACGACGCGCTCACTGAGGTACTCGGCAGACCCGCTCACGAGCACCACCGTGCCCAGGACGCGTGCGGACGTGGCTGCCATCGGCGCCACTATGGCACCGGCCGCCCACCGCCGGCTCGTCCGGGTCATGCGTCCGGGTCAGGGGTCCGCGTCACGGGCCACGGGTCGCCAGCCGCAGCATTCCTCCGGACACCACCACGGCGACATCGCCGTCGGTGTCGGTGCGGGCGACCTGGGCCCCCGCGGCGGCCAGCGTCGTAAGGACCGGCACGGCCGGGTGACCGTAGTCGTTGTCGGCGCCCACCGACACCACCGCCACCTCGGGGGCGGCCGCCGCCAGGAAGCCCGGATCCTGATCGGCGCTGCCGTGGTGGGCCACCTTCAGCACGTCGACGTCGAGGTCGACCCCACTGCCGGTCAGGACACGTTGTGCCTCGGGCTCGATATCACCGGTCAGCAGCAGCCGGGCGCCGGTCGCCTCGACAAGGAGCACCAGGCTCGCGTTGTTGATCACGGTGCCGTCCGTGGAGCCTTCGGGCGTCGAGTCAGCCATCTCGGCCGGTGGGTACAGGACTCGCCACCTCAACGACCCGGCCATGGCGACCTCTCCGCCGACGACCGTCCGGACGTCCACATCGGCCTCGGCGGCCAGAGCGTGCAAGCGCCCGTGGGCGTCGGGGGGAGCAGGGCCAGGACTCACCTGGATCTCCCCGACCGGGTAGGCGTCGAGGACGCCGGACAGGCCGTCGACATGGTCGGCATGCAGATGGGTGATGACGACCGCGGACACGGAGCGCACGCCCAGCGCGTCGAGACAGCCGCGCATGGCGGCCGGGTCGGGGCCGGTGTCCACGACGACCGCCGAGCCGGCACCGGCGGCAAGGACCAAGCCGTCGCCCTGCCCCACGTCGCACGCCACGAGCACCCAGCCTGCTGGCGGCCAGCCCGGACTGGGCAGCGGCCGCAGCACGGCCACCGCCAGAACCACGGCGCACACCGCGCTGGCACTCCGCCGCGAGAGCACCCAGGGGGCTGCGAGTACCAGCGCCAGGCAGGCGCCGGTGAGTGCAGCGATGGAGACCGGGGACGCCCCCCACCCCACATCGGCCCCGGGCAGACCGGCTGCGTGCCGGCCCACCGCGACGATCCACCAGGCCGGGGCCACGGCAGGAACGCCGAGGGCGGTCGCCGCGGGGGCGGAGATGACCGCAGCCACTCCGGCAGCGAGGCCGAACACCGTGGCCGGGCCGACCGCCGGCGCCACCAGCACGTTGGCAGCGACCGCCACGACGGAGACCTGCCCCGACAGCACGGCCACGAGCGGTGTGCATGCCAGCTGTGCCGCGAGCGGGACGACCACCGCCTCGGCCGCCCAGCCGGGCAACCACCGCTGCAGCGCACGGCGCCACGGCGGACCCAGCACGACGATGGCGCCCGTCGCGACGACCGACAGGGCGAAGCCCGCAGAACGGGCCAGCCACGGGTCCACCAGGACCAGGACGAGGACGGCGACGGACAGCGAGCGCAGGCCTCGGCGTCGACCGCCTGCGGTCAGACCGGCCAGGGCCACCAGGCCCATGGCCGCCGCCCGCAGGACACTGGGGTCGGGTCTGGCCAGCACCACGAAGCCCACGGCGCCGAGAACGCCGACGACGCGCAGACCGCGCCCGCGGATGCCCACAGCCCTTGCCGTCATGAGCAGCGCGCCGAGCACGAGCGTGAGGTTGGTGCCGGACACCGCCAGCAGGTGGGTCAGTCCGCTGGCACGGAAGCTCTCGGTCACCTCCGTCGACAGCGCCCGGTCGTCACCCGTGACCAACGCGGGCACCAGCGCTCCGGCGTCCCCCGCCCACGCGACCGCGGTACGAAGCCCCGTACGCACCTCGTCGGCCGCTGTCCACCACCACGCGGGCGACGCCTCGACGCCGACCAGGCGCTGAACACGGACGATCGCCGCCAGATCGGCGTCGTCTGCCACCTGCAACCGCCCGACCAGGCGCACCCGTTCCCCGAGCTGCAGCCCTGACAGCTCACCTTCCGGCGCCATCAGCAGAACCGGTGACCGTACCTGCGTCCGGGTGCCGCGGCCGGTCACCTCGCGCGCCGATGCTGTGACGATGTCGGTGTCGGCGAAGCTGCCGGAGACCGTGCGCACGTCACCGGTGACGACAACCGAGGCCTCGACGACCGCCTGCTCGCCGGCCAGGTCAGGCACCGGTCCGACACCCACCTGGGCCACCCGCAGCGCGGCCATCAGCGCGGCGGCGGCGGCCGCAGTGAGAACCACCGCTCCGGTCCGGTGCCGGCCCGAGACAGCGATGGCACCGGCGACCAGCAGCAGCCCCGTCGTCAGGCCACCGAGTGCAGGACTGCCCAGGAACAGCGCGGCCGAGGCCCATGCGGCCAGAGCCGGCCCCACCAGCCGGGCATCGAGCAGGTCGGCGTCGGCGGCGCCCGGGGCCGACCGGTCGGCGTCGGCCGGAGCCGGTCGGTCCGCCGCGCCGTCATCCGGGGCACGGGTGAGCACGGGGTCACACCGTCACCTGGTCACGGAGGTCGGCAAGCGTGATGTCGCCGATGCCGTCGACCTCGAGCAGCTCGTCCACGCTCGTGAAGTCTCCGTTGGCGGCACGCCAGTCGAGGATGGCCTGTCCCGTCACCGGCCCGATCCCGGGAAGGGTGTCGAGCTGCTCGAGTGTGGCGGTGTTCAGGTTCACCGGTGCGGTGACCGGAGAGGCGGGAGTCGCGGGCGCGCCCGGCGACACCGGCGCCGGGGCTGTCGCCGGGGCCTGCGCGGGCAGCTGGGCCGGTGCGACACCCACCAGGATCTGCTCACCGTCGACGAGGGGGCGGGCGAGGTTGAGACTCACGTCGACCGCCGGGCGGGTGCCGCCCGCGGCCTCCAGCGCGTCAGCGACCCGGGAGCCGGCCGGCAGTGACACCAGCCCGGGAGTGCGCACCTTGCCCGTCACGTCGACCACGACCAGCTCGCTGCCCAGAGCCGGAGCAACCGGATCGGCCGTCGCGCCGGTGCTCGGTGGCGCTGCCGGCTCCGAGTTCGTCGCGGGCACACTGGAGGGTGATCCGACGGCTGGGTCGTCGTCAGGGTCAGCACCGGGGCCGGCCGCTGCTGACGGTTCATCCGCTGCGCTGACCACCGGAGCCACCGCGGTCGGCTCGCCCGGTCGCCCGAGCAGCACCCACCAGGCACCCAGCGCCACGAGTGCCGCGACGGCCAGCGCCAGGACTGTCACGTGCTGACCGCTCATGCCGTGCTCGGCGCGCAGCCGCAGCGCCGTTGCGGGCAGCCGGTCGGTGACCGAGGCCGCCATCATGCGCCCGGCCGGCAGGGACGCTGCGCGGTGCCGGCCGGGGATGTCGGCGGACGGATCATCCGCACGTTGCTCCACGTCGGGTGGCACCTCGCCCGACTCAGTGGCCAACTGGTCGGCAAGGCGCACGAGCCGTTGCTGGGCGACACTCGAGCTGCCGGGGCGGTCGCGACGCCGAACGAGACGGGGCATGCCGGGACGCTAGGCGGACTCGCCCGACCGCGGCCGGCACCGGCCAGCACTGTGGACAACCGCCACGACGAGGCGGAGCTCAGGGGGAGTACGGCGCCACGACGACCGCCACCATGCCGGGGCCGACATGCGCCCCGATGACCGCACTCACCTCACGCACCCACACCTCGGCGGCGTCCGGCACGCGCTCGCCGAGCGCCGCCGCGAGGGCGCGCGCACGCCCTTCGGCGCCGAGGTGCTGGACTGCCACGTCGACCGGACCGGTGCCCGCAGCCTGGACGGCGAGCTCCTCGATCCGCGCCATGGCGCGACCAGCGGTCCGCACCTTCTCGAGCGGTTCCACGCGGCCGTCAGCAACGGTGAGGAGTGGCTTCACGGCCAGGGCACTGCCCAGCAGGGCGGCGCCGGCGCCGATGCGCCCGCCTCTTCGCAGGTACTCGAGGGTGTCGACGTAGACGTACGACGACGCAGCCAGCGCCCGGCCACGCGCTGCGGCGGCAACGGCGTCGGCGCTGTCGCCGCGGTCGGCGGCGGCCGCCGCCGACAGCGCGGCGAACCCCGTGGCGAGTCCCACCTGCCGACTGTCGACCACCAGTACCGGGATGTCGACGTGCGAGCCGCCGAGCACGGCGGAGTCGTAGGTGCCGGAGACCTCAGCAGACAGGTGCACCGAGACGACGGCGGCTGCGCCGGCAGCCGCCGCGGCCTCGTACGCCGCTGCGAACGTCTCGGGCGCCGGCCGCGAGGTGGAGACGGCTGTGCGCCCGCGCAGCGCCTCGGTCACCACGCGATGGGTCTCGTCGCTGCCCTCCTCGTACACGTCGGATCCGATGACCACCTGCAGCGGCACGACGGTGATGCCCCGAGCCACGACCACGTCCTCAGGCAGGGAAGCGGTCGAGTCGGTGACGACAGCGACGGGCCCCGACATGCGCGGCAGAGTACCCGTAGGACGGGCGACCACCCGGTCGTGTTGCGCGTCAGAGCACGACGTTGACCAGGCGGGGTGCGCGCACGATGACCCGGCGGACCTGCGCCCCGTCGACCAGGCGCTGGACGGCCCGGTCGGCCAGCGCCAGCTCCTCCAGCTCTGCGGCACCGATGTCGGGGGCCACCTCCAGCCGGGCACGCACCTTGCCCTGCACCTGCACCACGCAGGTGACGGTGTCCTCGACGAGCAGCCGCTCGTCGACCTCCGGCCAGGCGCTCGTCGCCACCGTCGGCTCGTGACCCAGCAGCTCCCACATCTCCTCGGCGGTGTATGGCGCGACCAGGCTGAGCAGCTGCGCCACCACCTGCACGGCCTCGCGCACGGCTGGATCGGAGCCACCGGGACCCGCGTCGACCGCGCGCCGGGAGGCATTGACCAGCTCCATGATCCGGGCCACCGCCACGTTGAAGCGGCGGGTGTCCAGTAGCTGCTCGACCTCTCGCACCGTGCGGTGCGTCACCCGCCGCAGGTCCTCGGCACCGGCGGCCGGATCGGCCTCGGGGGGGCTGGTGACGTCATGGGCCAGCCGCCATGCGCGCTGCAGGAACCGCAGCGAGCCGCCGGGCGACAGGTCGGACCAGTCGATGTCGTCCTCCGGCGGCCCGGCGAACACCAAGGTCAGCCGGACGGCGTCGACGCCGAAGCGGTCCAGCTGCTCGCCGAGGTCGACCCCGTTGCCCAGCGACTTGCTCATGGACCTGCCCAGGTTGATCACCTGACCCTGCGTGATCAGGGACAACGTGGGCTCGACAGCATCCAGCATGCCCAGGTCGTGCAGGACCTTGGTGAAGAACCGGAAGTACAGCAGGTGCAGCACCGCGTGCTCGGCGCCACCGAAGTAGTTCGCCGCCGGCATCCACCGGTTGGCCACCTCGGGGTCGTACGGACCGTCCTCGTAGCCGGGCGAGCAGTAGCGCAGGAAGTACCACGACGAGTCCACGAAGGTGTCCATCGTGTCCGTGTCGCGACGGCCGGGGCCACCGCATGACGGGCACGTGGTCTGCACCCACTCGGTCGCCGCGGCCAGCGGTGACGTCCCCTGGGGGGCGAGATCGGTGCCCGACAGGTGGGGCAGCTCGACCGGCAGCTCCTGGTCCGGCACGGCGACCTCCCCGCAGGCGTCGCAGTGCACGATCGGGATCGGGCACCCCCAGTAGCGCTGGCGGCTCAGCAGCCAGTCGCGCAGCCGGTAGTTGACCGTCCGCTCCCCCAGGCCTTTGGCCTCCAGCCAGTCGGTGATCCGCGCCTTGGCCTCCTCGACGCCCAGCCCGTCCAGGCTGATCTCGTCGTTGGACGAGTTGACGACCACGCCCTCCCCGACGTACGCCTCACCGTCGAAACCATCGGGCGGCTGCACCGTCCGGACGATCGGTAGGTCGTGGGCCGCCGCGAAGTCCCAGTCCCGCTGGTCTTGTCCGGGCACGGCCATGATGGCCCCGGTGCCGTAGTCGGCCAGCACGTAGTCGGCAGCCCAGATCGGGATCTGCCGGCCGGTGACCGGGTTGGTCGCGTACGCGCCCAGGAAGACACCGGTCTTGGGTCGCTCGGTCGACATCCGCTCGATCTCGGTGGCGCGCTGTGTCTGCGCCAGGTAGGTCTCGAACGCGCCCCGCTGTCCGGCGGACACCAGTCGTGCGGCCAACGGCGACTCGGGAGCGACCACCATGAAGGTCGCGCCGAACAACGTGTCGGGGCGGGTGGTGAAGACGCGCAGCGGCTCGCCGTCGTCCTCGACCGCGAAGTCGGCGAAGGCTCCCTCGGAGCGGCCGATCCAGTTGCGCTGCATGGCCAGCACCCGCTCCGGCCAGCGCCCCTGCAACATCTCCATGTCGTCCAGCAGCCGCTGGGCGTACCGCGTGATCTGGAAGTACCACTGGGTCAGCTCGCGCTTGGTCACCACCGCGCCACACCGGTCACAGACGCCGCCGACCACCTGCTCGTTGGCCAGCACGGTCTGGTCGTTGGGACACCAGTTGACGTAGCTGGCCCGCCGGTCGGTCAACCCGGCCTCGCGGAACCGCAGGAACAGCCACTGCGTCCAGCGGTAGTAGTCGGGATCAGAGGTGTGCAGCCGGCGGGACCAGTCGAAGCTGATGGCGTAGCGGCGCAGTGACTCGGCCTGGGTCTCGATGTTGGCGTAGGTGTAGACCGCCGGGTGCTCGTTCCGCCGGATGGCGGCGTTCTCGGCCGGCAACCCGAACGAGTCCCACCCGATCGGGTTCAGGACGTCGTATCCCCGCAGCCGCCAGTACCGCGCCAGGACGTCGTGCAGCGCCAACACCTCGCCGTGACCCATGTGCAGGTCTCCGGACGGGTACGGGAACATGGTCAGCGCGTAGCGTCGTTCACGACTGCCGTCGTCCAGGGCCCGGAACGGGTCCAGCCGCTCCCAGACCGGTCGCCACTTCTCCTGGGCGGCATGGACGTCGTATACCGCACGCGCGGTCGGCGCATGCGACTCACTGGCCGGGGTGCTGTCCTGCTGGCTGGTCACGCCAACCTCCTGTCCGCTCCTCCTGGCAGAAAAAAGCCCCTCAGGTCATGAGGGGCAGGCGCGCCGTCCTGGTGGACGGTCCGCGTCTAGGCGAGAAGCAGGTCGTTAGGCACGTGGGCCAGGGTACCTCATCCGGACCCGTCGGCTCAGGTGTCGTGGGCCTTCTGTTGCTCGTTGGCAGGCTCGTCGGGGGTCTTCACGACGATCGGCCGCAGCCGCGACCAGGCCAGGAAGCCCGCACCGGCGGCGAGCATGCCGAGTCCCGCCCACAGATTGATGTTGAAGTCGTCGGCCTTGGCCAGGTCGGCTTCGCTGGTGAAGAAGAGACCGGTGACGACGAGCACCAGCCCGTAGACGCCGATCAGCATGGCGATGATCATGCGGATGTCGAAGGCGCCCGCCGTCTTTGCGCCGCCCTCATCGTTCCCCGGGGTGTGCTGCTTGTCGCTCACGACGGCCTCCTCAGGCGAACACGAAGTTGAGGATGATGGTCAGGACCATGACGCCTGTTCCCAGCTTGACTGCCGACTGCCACACCGGGGTGCCCGGCTCGTCGCCGAGCTGCGTCGCCGTCTCCGACCACACCAGTCCCTGAAGCTCGGCCGGGTCCCGCGACGTGGTGAACGGGGTGACCAGGAAACAGACCAGGGCTCCGACCACGAACGCGGCTCCCGCCTGGACGAACGCCCCGCCCTGGCCGGGGAGCGTGTAAACGCCGGTCTCGTTGAAGATGAACAACAGCACCGCAGCGCTGGTTCCCAGCACAAGGCCCATCCATGCCGCGGTAGGACTGGTCTTCTTCCAGAACAGGCCCACGATGAACACCGCGAACAGCGGGGCGTTGAAGAAGCTGAACAACGTCTGCAGATAATCCATCAGGTTGGTGTAGTTGGAGGCGATGAACGCGGTGCCGATCGCGATCACGGTCGCGATCACGGTCACGACCCGCCCCACCTCGAGGTAGTACTTGTCCGGCCTGCCCTTGACGATGTAGGTCTGCCAGATGTCGTAACTGAACACTGTGTTGAAGGCGCTGATATTGGCGGCCATGCCGGCCATGAACGCCGCCAGCAGGCCGGCGAGCGCGACCCCCAGCATGCCGTTGGGCAACAGATCTCGGATCAGCAGCACCAGCGTGTCGTTGTAGTCGACGCCACCTGCCTCGGCGGTGTTGCCGGCCTTGAACGCGGCGAGCTCTGGAACCAGGACCGCGGCGATCATTCCCGGGATCACGACGATGAACGGCACCAGCATCTTCGGGTACGCACCGATGATCGGGGCCCGCCGGCCGGCAGACAGGCTGTCCGCCGCCATCGCCCTCTGCACCTCGACGAAGTTGGTGGTCCAGTAGCCGAACGACTGCACGAACCCCAACCCGAACACCAGCCCGACGACCGACCAGAACGGGTCGAGCCCGGTGAATTCCGAGCCCGGCCACGACGACATCTGCTCGGCCCCAGCATCGGCCGAGACGGCGTCGACCAGACCGCCCCATCCACCGACCTTGTGCAGACCCACCAGCGTAAGCGGCAGCAACGCAGCCACGATCACGAAGAATTGCAGGACCTCGTTGTAGATCGCCGCCGACAGGCCGCCCAGGGCCGTGTACGTCAGCACGACGGCGGCAGCGGCCACAATCGAGACCCACAGAGCCCAGCCTAGGAGCGCCTCGAGGATGGAGGCGAGCAGGTACAGGTTCAGCCCCGCGATGAGAACCTGGGCGACCACCAGGCTGATCGCATTGACCAGGTGCGCCCCGGTACCGAACCGCATGAGCATGAACTCCGGGACACTGCGCGCCCGCGAGCCGTAGTAGAAGGGCATCATGACGATGCCGAGGAACACCATTGCCGGGATGGCGCCGACCCAGAAGTAGTGCATTGTCGCCATGCCGTACTGCGCGCCGTTGGCTGACATGCCCATGACCTCGATGGCGCCGAGGTTGGCTGAGATGAACGCCAGGCCGGTCACCCAAGCCGGCAGCGAGCGGCCGGAGAGAAAGAAGTCGAGGCTGCTCGACACCGCTCGTCGGGCAGCGATGCCGATGCCGAGGACGAAGGCGAAGTAGAGCCCGACGATGGCGTAGTCAACGAGGTGGGCGTCCAGACTCATGTCGGTGGTCGCTGCCAGCACCATGGCTGTCCTCCATTTCCGGTCGGCTGAGCGGCTCGTCGGGACCCGCTGGGCGCGGATACCGTAGCGCCTGTCGTCCGCTCCGGCTCACTGGCCGCGCGGAGATTTTTTTCCGGCGTGATCGGTGCCAACGAGCGATCCGGACCGACGCGGCTGCGGAGGGCTCTGTGAAGCGGTCACGCCGTGCCGGTCGGCGGCCGTGGAGTTCGAGGGCTCGAAAGGTTCACTGACTCGCCGCCATCAGCGACACCTGACCGACGATCGACGACGAGGCTCAGCTCGCCTGGGACCGTGCCGCCCAGGAGGGACAGCCGACGCCCACTGGCCCCGTCGGCGAGGAAGGGCGGCGGCGAGCGCGGGGACAGGTTCGCGTACTGAGGTGCCCGTCGACCAATCCCGTGGCGGGACAGCGGCGAACAAGAGGGTGTGAGCCCGGTCACGTCGCGCCGGCCAGATGCCGTGCACGCCAGGGCTCAGAGGTCCGCTGACACGCTGTTATCGGCGACACAGCGACACCTCGACGTCCTGAGGAGGACCTGTGTTCGGAAAGCGAACCGTCGTAGACATGATCAACCGGAGCGCCGAGAACGACGCTGACCGCCGCAACTTCCTGCGAACAGCCGGAATCGCCGGTCTCGGCGTCGTCGGCGCCGGAACCGCATCGGGACTGCTGGGAAGTGCCGCCTCGGCGGCGCCGAGTGACGCGGCAGTCCTGAACTTCGCCCTCAACCTGGAGTACCTCGAGGCGGAGTTCTACTCGCACGCGGTCTTCGGCCGCGGGCTCAGCGCCGCGCTGACCACCGGAAGGGGTGACCGTGGCCCCGTCATCGGCGGCCGGCAGGTCTCGTTCGAGTCCAGGGTGATCAAGAACTACGCGCTGGAGATCGCCCAGGACGAGATCGCCCACGTCAAGTTCCTGCGTTCCGCGCTCGGCTCGGCCAAGGTCTCCCGCCCGAAGATCAACATCAAGGAGAGCTTCACCGCGGCGGCTCAGGCGGCCGGGCTGATCGGCCCCAGTCAGACGTTCGACCCGTACGCGAACGAGAACAACTTCCTGCTTGCCGCGTACATCTTCGAGGACGTCGGCGTGACGGCCTATAAGGCCGCAGCCCCACTGATCAACAACAAGGCGTACCTGGAGGCCGCAGCGGGCATCCTCGCCGCCGAGGCCTACCACGCGGCCACGATCCGCACGAGCCTGTACGAGGGCAAGTTCTACGAGGCCGCTCGGAAGATCTCCGACGCCCGCGACTCGCTCGACGGCATGGCTGACCGGGATCAGGGCATAGGCAACCGAAACAGGGCCAACATCCTCCCGGCCGACGCGAACGGCATCGCCTACAGCCGCGGCCCGGGCCGGGTGCTGAACGTCGTCTACCTGACGGCCGACCGTGCCAGGCGCGGCGGCTTCTTCCCCGACGGCGTCAACGGCCAGGTGAACACCAGCAGCGGCCGGAGCGGCGCCTGACCCCGGTCCGACAGGCTGCCCCGCCTCCTTCTGGCGGGGCAGCCTCGGCTCCATGGACCATCCGGCTTCCCCGATCAAGACCGCTCAAGGGATGCTTCGCCTGTGAGTCCTGCACCGAGCCGCACCGGCGACGCACGCGGGCGGACCCGCGCCTCGGCGCTGGTCCGCGGCCCGTTGCCCCTGCTGGGACCCGCCTTCGTCGCGGCGATCGCCTACGTCGACCCCGGCAACTTCGCCACCAACATCACCGCCGGCTCGACGTACGGCTACCTGCTCGTCTGGGTGTTGCTGGTGAGCAACGCGATGGCGATGCTCATCCAGTACCTCTCGGCCAAAGCGTCGATCGCGACCGGCCTGAACCTGCCTGAGCTGTGCCGTGCCCATTTCTCCCGGCGCGTCAGTCGCGGGCTGTGGGCACAGGCCGAGGTCGTGGCCATCGCCACCGACCTGGCCGAGGTGCTCGGTGGTGCCCTGGCGCTGCAGCTGCTGTTCGGCCTCCCGCTGCTGGCCGGTGGCGTCATCACCGCGCTCGTCGCCTTCGCCCTGCTCGCACTGCCCACGCGCGGACACCGCCCGTTCGAGACCGTCATCACGGGCCTGCTCGCCGTCATCCTGCTGGGCTTCTGCTACAGCCTCGTCGGTGGCGGGATCGATCCCGGGGCGTTCGCCGCCGGGAGCGTGCCGCGGTTCGACGGCACCGACAGCGTGCTGCTCGCAACCGGGATGCTGGGGGCCACGGTCATGCCCCATGTCGTGTACCTGCATGGCGCCCTCACCCAGGGCCGCTACGTCCGGGACACAGACGCCCAGCGGCTGGCCGTGCTGCGCAGCCAGCGGGTGGACGTCGTGGTCGCGATGACGCTCGCCGGCCTGGTCAACCTGGCCATGCTGGTCATCGCGGCTCAGGTGCTCCGCGGCGGGGAGACGGTCGACACGATCGAGGGGGCGCATGCTGGCCTCGACGCCACCCTCGGCCCGGTAGCGGCGTTGTTCTTCGCGCTCGCGCTGCTCGCGTCGGGATTCGCGGCATCGAGCGTCGGAACGTACTCCGGCCAGGTGGTCATGCAGGGGTTCTTGCAGCGGCGGATCCCGCTCCTGGTGCGTCGGCTGGTCACGTTGCTGCCGGCGCTGATCGTGCTCGCGGTCGGGGTGGACCCCACCCGGGCCCTGGTGCTGTCACAGGTGGTGCTGTCTTTCGGCATCCCGTTCGCGCTGGTGCCCCTGGTACTGCTCACGCGTCGGCGCGATGTGATGGGAGCCCTGGTCAACTACCGCTCGACCACGGCGGTGGCCACTGCCGTCGCCGTGGTGATCATCGCGCTCAACGTGCTGCTGATCGTGCTCACCATCCGCGGCTGAGCCGCATCACGCTGCTCCGGTTTCTTGCCGCCCCACGCAGACAATCCCACCGTGCCCACCCGCCGCGACCGCCACCGCGTCGGATGGGCGATCCGCAGGCCGACTATGCCACTGCAGTGGATTAGAGCCCGGATGACGTTGGCGGTAACGTTCGCGTCCACTTGAGGAGAGGGGCGGGACGGATGCGTCTTGGCGAGGCGAGCGACGCTGCCACCTTCGACGTTGTGGTGGGTGTGGACTTCGGGACGCTGTCCGGGCGGGCGGTCGTCGTGCGCGTGTCCGATGGGGCGGAACTCGCTGGCGCCACCTACGAGTATCCGCACGCGGTGGTCGATCAAGCACTGCCTGCTTCGGGGGAGCAGCTTCCACCCGAGTGGGCCCTGCAGGTGCCGTCTGACTACGTCCAGGTGCTGCGCCACGCGGTCCCGGAAGCCGTCCGCGCCTCCGGTGTTTCCCCCTCGCACGTCATCGGTATCGCCACCGATTTCACTGCGTGCACGATGGTCCCCACGAAGGACGACGGCACCCCCCTCTGCGAGTTGGACGAGTTCGCGAACAACCCGCACGCCTACGTCAAACTGTGGCGGCACCACGCGGCGCAGCCCCATGCCGACCGGATCAACACCCTCGCGCGCGATCGCGAAGAACCGTGGTTGTCCCGCTACGGGGGAGTCATCTCGCCCGAATGGGAGTTCGCCAAGGGGCTGGAGATTCTAGAGGAGGCGCCCGATGTCTACGCCGCGATGGATCACTTCGTGGAGGCAGCTGACTGGATCGTCTGGCAACTGTGCGGAACCTACATCCGCAACGCTTGCACCGCTGGATACAAAGGAATCTTCCAAGACGGGGCGTATCCATCGCGGGACTTCCTGGCCGCTCTCAACCCGGGGTTCGCCGACTTCGTCGAGGCCAAACTGGAACGTGCGATCGGGCAACTCGGTGACCGCGCCGGCACCCTGACGGCACAGGCCGCCGACTGGACGGGCCTTCCGGAAGGGATCGCTGTCGCCGTCGGAAACGTGGATGCGCACGTCACGGCGCCTGCTGCACAGGCAGTCCAGCCGGGGCAGATGGTCGCCATCATGGGTACGTCGACCTGCCATGTGATGAACAGCCAGGTGCTGCAGGAAGTGCCGGGCATGTGTGGCGTGGTGGAGGGCGGCATCGTCCGGGGTCTGTGGGGATACGAGGCCGGACAAAGCGGTGTCGGCGACATCTTCAACTGGTTCGTGACCTCTTGCGTGCCGCCGCAGTATCACCGGGAGGCGGCCGAGCAAGGGGTCTCCGTCCACGCACTTCTCACCGACAAGGCCAGCACGCAGTCAGTCGGCCAACATGGTCTGGTCGCGCTGGACTGGCACAGTGGCAACCGGTCAGTGCTCGTCGACCACGAGTTGTCCGGTCTCATCCTCGGCCAGACCTTGGCCACAACGCCCGAAGACATCTACCGGGCACTGCTGGAGGCCACTGCGTTCGGCACCAGGACGATCATCGAGGCGTTCAACGCATCCAACGTTCCGGTGACTGAGCTGATCATCGCAGGTGGACTGCTGCGGAACCCCTTGCTGATCCAGATCTACGCGGACGTAACGAACCTGCCGCTGTCCACGATCGGGTCGTCGCAGGGGCCAGCAGTTGGGTCTGCCATCCATGCGTCCGTCGCGGCCGGGGCCTACCCTGACGTCCACGCGGCGTCCGAAGCGATGGGGCGCGCGAACAAGGCGGTATACCAACCGATACCGGCGAACGTCGCGGCTTACGAAGAGCTCTATGCCGAGTATTCCACCCTCCACGACTACTTCGGCCGGGGTGCGAACAAGGTCATGCACCGGCTAAAGCAACGACGCCGGGAGGCAATGCAGGGCAGGCATGACGCGGACGCCGCGCACGACGACACCGTGGTGAATCACGTGGAGGCATCTCAATGAGCGTCAATGGCGACACTGTCGAGCAGTTGCGCGAACATGTGGCGGCGTTGCATGGCGAGCTGACCCGGTACGGATTGGTCGTCTGGACCGCCGGCAACGTGTCGGCGCGTGTTCCCGGGCAGGACTTGATGGTGATCAAGCCTTCAGGTGTCTCGTACGCAGAACTCAGCGCTCAGCACATGGTCGTCACCGACCTCGAAGGCAACCTCGTCGAGGGCGCCCATGCGCCCTCTTCGGACACGGCGGCGCACGCCTACGTGTATCGACACATGCCGCAGGTAGGCGGTGTCGTGCACACACACTCCACATACGCCACGGCATGGGCTGCGCGTGGGGAGCCCATCCCTTGTGTCCTCACGATGGTCGCGGATGAGTTCGGCGGGGAGGTGCCGGTGGGGCCCTTTGCTCTCATCGGGGATGACTCAATCGGTCGAGGCATCGTGGAAACGCTGGACACCAGCAATTCACCGGCTGTGCTCATGCAGAACCATGGACCTTTTACGATCGGAAAAGACGCAGTGTCCGCTGTCAAGGCGGCCGTCATGCTCGAGGACGTGGCGCGTACTGTGCACATCGCGCGACAGATCGGTGAGCCGATTCCCATGAATCGAAAAGACGTGGACGCATTGTATGAGCGATACCAGACCGTCTACGGGCCCCGTAGCGACAGTGCCACGTCCAGAGAGGCACAATAGTGAACGGCACGTCCAAGGAGCACGAGATCTGGTTCCTGACCGGCAGCCAAGAGTTGTACGGCACCGATGTTCTGCGCCAAGTGGACGCACAGTCGCGCGACATCGCCGGGATCTTGGACAACGCATCACAAGTCAAGGCTCGCGTCATTCACCGGCCAGTTCTCACCGACGCCGGCGCCATCCGAAAGATGTTCCAAGAGGCCAATGCGGATGAGGCCTGCATCGGGGTGATCGCCTGGATGCACACGTTCTCTCCGGCCAAGATGTGGATCTCTGGGCTCGATGCCTTGCGTCGACCCCTGCTGCATCTGCACACCCAGGCCGATTTGCACCTGCCTTGGGCGCGGCTCGACATGGATTACATGAACCTGAATCAGGCCGCCCATGGTGACCGAGAGTTCGGCTACATCCAGACCCGAGTCGGTGTCCCGCGAAAGACAGTAGCGGGCCACGTCAGCGACCCGACAGTGGCCGAACGAGTGGGTACATGGGCCCGAGCGGCCGCAGGATTGCACGCAATGCGAAAGATGCGGCTGGCTCGATTCGGCGACAACATGCGCAACGTTGCGGATACCGAGGGCGACAAGGTGGACGCCGAACTGCATTTCGGCGTCTCAGTGAACACATTCGGGGTCAACGACCTCGTGGATGCCGTGGACTCGGCGCCCGAAGCGCACGTGAAAGGGCTGGTCGAGGAGTACCAAGACCTCTACGACGTCGCGCCGGAACTGCGCGCGGGCGGTGACCGGCACGAGTCCCTGCGCTACGGCGCTCGGATCGAGGCCGGTCTACGGGCCTTCCTCGAGGCTGGAGACTTCACCGCCTTCACGTCGAACTTCGAGGACCTCGGCGGCCTACGGCAGCTGCCCGGCCTGGCTGTTCAGCGCCTGATGGCGGACGGGTACGGCTTCGGCGGCGAGGGGGACTGGAAGACGTCGGTCATGTTGCGAACGCTGAAGGCAATGGCGGACGGATTGCCCGGCGGCACCTCGTTCATGGAGGATTACACGTATCACCTGGTGCCCGGCGAGGAGAAAATCCTCGGGGCGCACATGCTGGAGGTCTGTCCGACGATTGCGGGCGGGCGACCTTCCTTGGAAATCCACCCGCTGGCGATCGGCAATCGCGAGGATCCCGTCCGTTTGGTGTTCGACGCAGCACCCGGCCCAGCGGTGATACTCGGCATAATCGACCTCGGCGAGCGGTTCCGCTTCGTGGCTAATGAGGCGCAGGTGGTTCCGCCCGATGAGCCACTGCCCAACCTGCCGGTGGCCCGAGCCGTGTGGCGCCCCGCACCGAACCTCCGCACCTCCAGTGAGGCGTGGCTGACGGCCGGAGGTCCTCACCACACGGTCTTGTCGACTGCTTTGCATGCTGAACATCTGTGGGATCTAGCCGACATGACCAACACCGAATTGCTGCTCATCGACCAGGAAACGCAGATGCGGCGCTTCATCCAAGAACTCCGCTGGAATCAGGCTTACTACCGGCTCGCCCAAGGGTTCTAGCGCAGACGGCTAGAGCTGCATGGCCCTCGACTCACCGTCGCATCTCTGCAACGGAGCGCTACCTGGGTGCTCCTCTTGATCGCGCGATGTCGACGAGCACATCCGAGTCCGCGAGGACCGTGTCGACACCGACGGCAAGCTCACCCTGCGGCCACAACAGCCGACTCCACCACATCGGCATCGCCCGTGCACGGGCCAAACCGCGGCCTGATGCACCGGACACTCGACGCACGGACATCACACAACACGGGGATGTATCGCGACACCTCAAAGTGGAGCTGAGGGGACTCGAACCCCTGACCCCCTCCATGCCATGGAGGTGCGCTACCAGCTGCGCCACAGCCCCGGGTCGGCTCGTACAGCACATCCCCACGGGGAAGAACACGAGCGGGCACAGCATAGCCGCCGCCGTACGCTGGCCGAAACGCGGCTGGGCTGCACGGACGGGCCCTGGTCACAGCGCCAGGCCGTAGCAGACCCACGTCGAGCGGTCGGCGGTCACCGCGTCGTACAGCCGTTGGGCGCGCACGTTGCCGGGTGCCGTCTGCCAGTCGAGCCTGCCCTTGCCGCGTCGGGCCGCCTCGGCCCCGCACGCTTCGATCAGCGCCCTGCCGACCCCGGTGCCGCGGACCTCCGGGTCGACGTACAGGTCGTGCATGATCGCGATGCGCACGGCCTCGGTGGTGTCCCAGGACCAGTACATGGTCGCGAAACCGACCGCCCGTCCGTGCCGGTCGCGGGCAAGCATCTGCATGCCCTCGCACTCGGGCTCCGCCAGCAGCGACTGGGCGAGCACGGTGAGGGCCGCGGCACCTGGGGCGGTGTCGTAGAAGCCGCAGTAGGCCTCCATCAGCGGCACCAGCTCGGACAGGTCGGCAGGCTGTGCCGGGCGTATCGCCCCATCGATGCTCGTCATGACCTCATCGTCGCGCGCCGGTCAACCTCGCTCAGGCAGTGCTGACCGAGCCGGCGTGCCGGCCGGCCGGTGCGTGCCCGCCGTGGGCGCGTCCCCGGTACCGGCCCGGCCGCCGGCCCGGGTGCCGTCAGAGCCCGCGATCCCGGCCGGCCGGAGCTCGTCGTCACCCATCACCGGCTCAGGGAGCGAGCCGGCGTTCCACTCGTCGATGCGCCACCCGAGCCGAGCCTCGACGAGCACCGCCCAGTTGCAGTTGGCGAAGCCTCCGAAGGCCTGCCAGAGCGACGGGGGGAAGCGGAGGAAGGCGCCGGTACCCACCCGCATCGCGCCGCCGTGCGCGGCGACCACGACGGTGTCGCCGTCGTTCGTCTGCGCGGCCAGATCGGTCAGTGCTGCAGCGAAGCGCTGCGCGGTCTCACGGTAGGTCTCTCCTCCGGGGAAGCGCACATTCTCCGCCCGCAGCCAACGACGCGTCACGTCGGGGAACCGGGCCAGCGACTCCTCCATGGTGAGCCCCTCCCGCTCACCGAAGTGGACCTCACGCAGGCGACGGTCGTACTGCACCTCGATGCCGGTCAGCCTGGCCAGCTCCGCCGCGGTGTCGGCCGCCCGCGCCAGGTCGCTCGACACGATCCCGGCCGGCTCCAGGGACGCCAGCCGGGTGGCCGCCGCCCGGGCCTGGCTGACCCCGGTCTCGTCGAGCGGAACGTCGTGCTGCCCCTGAGCCCGCCCCTGGGCGTTCCACGCGGTCTGCCCGTGCCGCCAGAGCACCAGGCGCCGGGTCATCGACCTGCCTCGCCGGACGGTCCGGCCGCCGCTTCGGCGGGCACCGGCACGACCGGGCAGTCCCGCCAGATCCGCTCCAGGGAGTAGTACGTCCGTTCCTCCTCGTGCAGGACGTGCACCACGATGTCGACGAAGTCGAGCAGCACCCACCGGCCCTCGCGCTGGCCTTCCCGCCGCACGGGCTTGACGCCCATGGTGAGCAGCCGCTCCTCGACCGCGTCGACGACGGCGCGAACCTGACGGTCGTTGGCTGCCGAGCAGATCAGGAAGACGTCGGTGATGACGAGCTGGTCCGAGACGTCGTACGCGACCAGGTCTCGTGCCAGCTTGTCGGCGGCGGCGTCCGCCGCGGCTGCGGTCAGCGCCAGCGCCTGCTCGGTCGCGGTCACGTGCTCTCTCGAAGTGGTAGGTCGGCGACGGCTTCCCGGTACAGCCCGTGCTTGGCGATGTACTGCACGACGCCGTCGGGCACGAGATACCACACCGGTTCACCGCGCTCCACCCGCTCACGGCAGTCGGTGGAGCTGATCGCCAGTGCGGGGATCTCCACCAGTGTCAGCCGGTCGGCCGGCAGACCGGCAAGGACGTCCGGCTCGAGCCGGTGGCCGGGGCGGGTGCATCCGACGAAGCAGGCCAGCTCGAAGATCTCACCGTGGTCGCGCCAGGTGAGGATCTGCGCCAGCGCGTCGGCGCCGGTGATGAAGAAGAACTCGTCCTCCGGCCGCCGCGCTCTCAGATCGCGCAGGGTGTCGATCGTGTACGTCGGCCCGCCCCTGTCGACGTCGACCCGGCTCACCGAGAACCGCGGGTTGGAGGCGGTGGCGATCACGGTCATCAGGTAGCGGTGCTCCCCCGGTGAGACACGCTGAGCGCTCTTCTGCCAGGGCTGGCCGGTAGGGACGAACACCACCTCGTCGAGGCCGAACCAGGCCTGCACCTCGCTGGCGGCCACCAGGTGTCCGTGGTGGACGGGATCGAACGTGCCGCCCATGATGCCCACCCGGCGGCTGCGCGGGGCGGCGGCACCGCGGTCTCCGTCGACGACGGGCGTAGCGGGATCGGTCACGGTCGAGGTCGTCCGCTCACGTGTGCGGGCGTCCCCTGCCGAAGGCGAGCAGCGCCCACATCATCGCGAGAAGCACGCCCAGCGTGATGACGCCCACCCACAGGGGGTCGATCGGAAGCTCTCGCAGCTCTTCCGCGGCGCGCACCATGGCAGTCAGCATGCGTCCAATCTAACGGCAAGGCTGCGCGGCCGGTCAGCGGACATGTCCCTGCCCCGTCACGATGGTCGTCGTCGTGGTCAGCTCGCTCAGCCCCATCGGTCCGCGAGCGTGCAGCTTCTGGGTGGAGATGCCGATCTCGGCGCCGTAACCCAGCTGCTCACCGTCGGTGAACCGGGTGGACGCGTTCACCATCAGCGCGGCCGAGTCGAGCTCGGTGGTGAAGCGGTGCGCGACGGCCACCGAGTCCGTGACGACCGCCTCCGTGTGCCCGGTGGAGTACCGCCGGATGTGCGCCAACGCGGCGTCGAGGTCGGGCACCGTGGCTGCGGAGATCTCCATCCCGAGGTACTCGGTGGCGTGGTCCTCCTCGGTGACCGGGACGACGTCGGCCGACGCACGCTGGAAGGCGTCGTCTCCGTGCACCGTGACACCGTGCTCGTGCAGAGCGGCCACCACCTTCGGCACGAAGCTGTCCACGAGCGCGCTGTGCACGAGCAGCGACTCGGCGGCGTTGCACACTCCGGGCCGGTGCGTCTTGGCGTTGAGCACGACGGCGAGCGCCATGTCGGGGTCAGCGTCGGCGTGCACGTAGACGTGGCAGTTGCCGACGCCGGTCTCGACGACCGGCACCGTCGACTGCTCGACGACCGTACGGATGAGCCCGGCACCTCCCCGCGGCACGACCAGGTCGACCAGCCCTCGGGCGCGCATCAGCGCGGTGGCGCTGGACCGGCTGGTGGCGTCGAGCAGCTGGACGGCGTCGGTGGACACGCCCGCTGCGGCCAGCGCGCCGCGCAGCATCTCGACCAGACGGGCGTTGCTGCGCATGGCCGAGCCTGAGCCTCGCAGCAGCACGGCGTTCCCCGCTTTGAGGCACAGTCCGGCCGCGTCGGCGGTCACGTTCGGGCGCGCCTCGTAGATGATCCCGACCACGCCGAGCGGCACCCGTCGCTGGCGGAGCTCGAGCCCGTTGGGCAGTGTCAGGCCGCGCACGACGTCGCCCACCGGATCAGCGAGGGCGGCCACCTGCCGCAGCCCACCGGCCATGCCGGCCACCCGGGACGCGTCGAGCCGGAGCCTGTCGACGAGGTGCGGGGCGGCGCCCGACTCCTCCGCCGCCCGTACGTCGTCGGTGTTGGCGGCCAGCACGTCGTCGGTGCCGGCGACCAGCGCCTCGGCCATGGTCACCAGAGCCTCGTCCTTGGCCGCGCGCGGAAGCAGCGCCAGCTCGCGGGCGGCGACGCCGGCCCTCCTGGCCGCCTCGTGGACCTGGTACTCGATCGGATCCTTCACGCGGCCAGCCTAGGTCCTAGGTCGGCCCGCCCGGACGAACGGCGCAGGCCGGGTCGATCAGAACGGCTGGGGCTGTGGCTGGTGCACGCCGATGGCGACCGGGGCGGTTTCCGCGCCACGGCGCTGGAAAGCCTCCCGCTCGAGCACCTCGAGGCCCACGACCTCCCACCGGGGAAGGCCCGCGGTCTTCCGGTGCTCGTTCCAGACACGCAGGGCGAGTGAGGCGGCGTCGAGCATGTCGTAGGCCTCTTCCCAGTAGCGGATCTCTGCGTGATCGCTCGAGTACCGCAGGGAGTGCAGGAACGGCCGCTCCTCCGACAGCCGCGCCATCGCCGCTCGTACCACATCGGGGTCGTGCTCGGCGCCTGCGACGGTCACCGTCACGTGCCAGAGCCTGGCCTCCTGATCCACTTCCACTCTCCTGCTCGACGTGCCCGTTGCCCCGTCCCCGTCCCCCAGTGTGGCGCCGAACCCCACCTGGCCGCCGGGAAACGCGGGATCGTCCGCCCGCCGACGACCGGCTCAGGCCGCCGTCGAGCCCCGTCAGCGTCCGAGCAGCACCATGTCGTCGCGGTGCACGAGCTCGCGCTCGTAGCCGGCACCCAGTGAGCGGGCCAGCTCGCGGGTGGAACGGCCCAGCAGCTCGGGCAGCTCCCCGCTGTCGTAGTTGACCAGACCGCGGGCGACGGGCACGCCGTCCGCGCTCACGAGGTCGACCGGGTCCCCGGCCTCGAACCGTCCCTCCACGGCGAGGACCCCGGCGGGAAGCAGGGACGCGCGCCGCTCGACCAGGGCACGGACGGCGCCGGCGTCGAGCACGAGCCGGCCGCGGCCCTCGGTAGCGTGCGCGAGCCACAGCAACCGGGTGGGCCGGCGGCCGGCGGTGGGATGGAAGGTGGTGCCGACCGGCTGTCCCGCAAGCGCCGGCCGCACCTGAGCAGCCGTGGTGAGCACCACAGGTATCCCGGCACCTGTGGCGATCTTGGCCGCCTCCACCTTCGTGACCATCCCCCCCGTGCCCACGCCTGCGGGTCCGGTACGGCCCATGCGGACCCCCTTCAGGTCACCCTCGCCGTGCACGTCGGTGAGGCGACGCGCCCCCGGTGTCAGGGGGTCCCCGTCGTGGAGCCCGTCGACATCGGACAACAGCACCAGCAGGTCGGCGTGCACCAGGTGCGCCACCAGTGCGGCCAGCCGGTCGTTGTCGCCGAACCGGATCTCCGTCGTCGCGACGGTGTCGTTCTCGTTCACCACCGGTACGGCGCCAAGCTCCCGCAGGCGCTCGAAGGTGCGGTAGGCGTTGCGGTAGTGGCCCCGCCGGGTCACGTCGTCGACGGTCAGCAGCACCTGGCCGGTCACCAGGCCGTGTGCGGCGAAGCGGTCCGCATAGCGGTGCACGAGCATTCCCTGCCCGACGCTCGCGGCGGCCTGCTGGGTCGCGAGGTCACGAGGCCGGCGCGGCAGGCCAAGCGGCGCCAGGCCGGCGGCGATGGCGCCGGAGCTCACCAGCACGATGTCGTCATCGCCCAGGTGCGCGGCCGCCAGCACGTCGACCAGGGCGTCGAGGCGCGCCGGGTCGAGGCCCCCCACCGTGGTCGTCAGCGACGAGGAGCCGACCTTGACGACCACTCGTCGACCGCTCACCGTCGGCTCATCCGGTGCGCTCCACGGTCACCCGCACCGGCAGCCCGTCGCCGACCTGGGCGTCCACGCAGCCGTCTGCAGGCACGGCTCCGACCTCGACCACCGTGGCGAGCGTCTCGGCAGCCAGCATGCCACGGTGCTTCGTGACGGCGTCGGTGACGTCGTCACCACCGTCGACCCCGAGCCTGATCCGGTCCGAGATGTTGAGGCCGGCATCGCGGCGGGCCTGCTGCACGACGCGGATCAGGTCGCGCACCACACCCTCCTCCGCCAGCTCTGGCGTGATGGTCGTGTCGAGCACGACGGAGCCGGCACCGAGCGGCGCCGACGCGGATCCGCTCGCGTCGGCCGCATCGCCGACCACGACGTCGAGGGTGTACTCCCCCGGTTCGAGCTCGACACCGCCTGCCACCACCCGTCCGCCCGTATCGCTCCAGTCCCCCGACTTGCTGCCACGGATGGCCTTCTGCACGTCGGCGCCCAGGCGGGGTCCGGCCTTGCGGGCCAGCACGGTAAGCCGCCGCTCGACCCCGTGCTCGCCGTGGACCGGCTCGGTCAGGCGGAGCTCGCGGACGTTCACCTCGGCCCGGATGATGTCCTCGTACGGCGCCAGCCGCTGAGCGTCCGCGGCGGCGACCGTGAGGCTGTTCAAGGGCAGCCGTACCCGCAGCCCGCGGGACTTGCGCAGCGATGAGGCAGCAGAGCAGACCTCACGTACCGCGTCCATGCTGGTCACCAGCTCGTTGTCGGCCGGTAGGTCGGCCGGATCGGGCCAGTCGGTCAGGTGCACGCTCCGCTCACCGGTCAAGCCGCGATAGACCGCCTCGGACGTCAGGGGCAACAGCGGAGCCACCACCCGCGTCAGCACGTGCAGGGCGGTCCACAGCGTGTCGAACGCGGGCGCGTCCCCCGTCCAGAACCGCTGTCGTGACCTGCGCACATACCAGTTGGTGAGCATGTCGAGGTGTGCCCGCACCGATCCGCAGGCGCCGGCCACGTCGTAGCGGTCCATCTGGCCGGTGACGAACTCGACCAGCTCTCGCGTCTTGGCCAGGAGGTAGCGGTCGAGCACCGAGGGCGAGTCTGTGCGCCAGCGAGCCTCGTGGGTGTCGGCGTTGGCGTAGAGGGCGAAGAAGTACCACGCGTTCCACAGCGGGATGAGCACCTGGCGAACGCCCTCACGGATGCCCTGCTCGGTGACCACGAGCTCGCCTCCCCGCATCACCGGCGAGTTCATGAGGAACCACCTCATGGCGTCGGAGCCGTCCCGGTCGAACACCTCCGTCACCACCGGGTAGTTGCGCAGGCTCTTGCTCATCTTGCGGCCGTCGGAGCCGAGCAGCGTGCCGTGGACCACGCAGTCCTTGAAGGCCGGACGGTCGAACAGTGCTGTCGCCAGGACATGCATGGTGTAGAACCAGCCCCGTGTCTGCGGCGTGTACTCCACGATGAAGTCACCCGGGTAGTGGTGCTCGAACCAGTTCGTGCTCTCGAACGGGTAGTGCACCTGGGCGAACGGCATCGAGCCCGACTCGAACCAGCAGTCCAGCACCTCCGGGACCCGGCGCATGGTCGAGCGGCCGGTCGGGTCGTCCGGGTTGGGCCGGGTGAGGTCGTCGACGTCGGGACGATGGAGGTCCTTGACCCGTGTGCCGAAGTCGCGCTCGAGCTCGTCGAGCGATCCGTACACGTCGGTGCGCGGATGGGCCGGGTCGTCGGAGCGCCAGACCGGGATCGGGCTGCCCCAGTAGCGGTTCCGGCTGATCGACCAGTCCCGCGCGTTGGCCAGCCACTTCCCGAAGCTGCCGTCGCGCACGTGCGCCGGGGTCCAGTTGATCTGCTGGTTCAGCTCCACCATGCGGTCGCGGAATGCCGTCACCTGGACGAACCAGCTCGACACCGCCTTGTAGATCAGCGGGTTGTCGCAGCGCCAGCAGTGCGGGTAAGGGTGCTCGTAGGTCTCGTGCCGCAGGACCCGGCCGGCCGCCTTGAGGTCCGCGGCGATGTGCCGGTTGGCCTCGAAGACGTGCTGGCCGGCGTACGGAGGGACGACATCGGTGAATCGGGCCTGGTCGTCGACGGTCAGCACGACGGGTATCCCGGCCGCGGCACACGCGTTCTGGTCCTCCTCGCCATAGGCAGGCGCCATGTGCACCACACCGGTGCCGTCCTCGACGGTGACGAAGTCGCCCTCGAGCACCTGGAAGGCGTTGGCGGTATCGAACCGTCCGGTGTCGGTGAGGAAGTCGAACAGCGGCTCGTAGCGGCGGCCCACCAGGTCGCTGCCTCGTACGCGGTCGACGACCTCTCCGCCGCCGAGCTCGCGTTCGTACGTGGTCAGCCGCGCCTCTGCGAGCAGGTAGCGCTCCCCCTCGTGCGCGACGACGACGTAGTCGATGGCCGGGTTGACCGCGATCGCGAGGTTGCTGGGCAAGGTCCATGGGGTCGTGGTCCATGCCAGCGCGACCTCACCGGACTCCAGCCGGAAGCCCACGGTGAGCGCCGGGTCCTGACGCTGCCGGTAGACGTCGTCCATGCGCGTCTCGGTGTTGGACAGCGGGGTCTCGCAGCGCCAGCAGTACGCGAGGACCCGGAACCCCTCGTAGACCAGCCCCTTGTCCCACAGGGACTTGAAGGCCCACATGACCGACTCCATGTAGTCGAGGTCGAGGGTCTTGTAGTCGTTGACGAAATCGACCCAGCGGGCCTGCCGCTCGACGTAGTCCTGCCACTGGTCGGTGAAGCGGAGCACCGAGGTGCGGCAGGCCTCGTTGAACGCCGCGATCCCCATGGCCTCGATCTCGGACTTGTGGCCGATGCCGAGCTGCTTCTCGGCCTCGACCTCGGCGGGCAGGCCGTGGCAGTCCCAGCCGAAGCGACGCTCGACCCGGCGGCCGCGCATGGTCTGGTAGCGCGGCACGACGTCCTTGACGTACCCGGTCAGCAGATGGCCGTAGTGCGGCAGCCCGTTGGCGAAGGGAGGCCCGTCGTAGAACACGAACTCGTTCGCACCGTCGGTGCCGGGGTCGCGCTGGTCGATCGAGGCCTGGAACGTGCCGTCGAGGCGCCAGTGGTCGAGGACCTCGATCTCCAGCGCCGGGAAGGACGGGCTCGCGGGCACGTCGCCACCGGTCAGGGGATAGGGCATGGCACTCCTTGCACGTCGTTGCCGGGTGCGAGGACGACGCCGGCCACGAAAAGCGGTCGGCGCCGCGGTACCACCTCGCGTGCCCTGTCCGGCCGGTGGCCGTGCAAGACCGCTCATTCGTCGGCTGTGACGGGCCGGTTCCGTCCGGTTCTACTGAGGCCGCCGCCCTGGAGCGGTCGTCGGTCCGTTCTTCCGGAGGCTCGCCGGTGATGGCCGGGTCGATGCCTGTGCCTGGAATGGTACCGGGGCCGGTCCCCGGTTGCGCCATCAGCGGCTCCCGGTTGCGCCATCAGCGGCTCCCGGTTGCGCCATCAGCGGCTCCCGGTTGCACCATCAGCGGCTGCATCCGGTGTCATAGCGTCCTCGCATGGACGACGACACCCTGTTCGCACTGGTCGCCGTCGAGCGACGACGCGCTGCCGACATGTTCGCAGCACTGGACGAGCAGCAACTCGCCTCGCCCAGCCTCTGCTCGGCATGGTCCGCGCGCGACATGGCTGGTCACTTGGCTCTGCCGTTCGCAGTGTCGCTGCCCAAGGTGATGGTGGGCATGCTTCGACACCGTGGCAACTTCGGCAGCTACTCCGCCAAGGCGTCGCGTGAGGTCGGCTCACGACCCGTCAGCGAGCTGGTCCGCATGCTGAGGGGCAACGCCCAGAGCCGGTGGACGCCGCCCGGAAAGGGGGCCCTCGCGCCACTGAGCGACCTCTGGGTACATGTGCGCGACGTGGCGCGACCGCTCGACCTCGACGTCTGTGCCCCGCTGGCGGCGTGGCGAGCGATACTGGAGGGCCTCTTCTCGGCTCAAGCCCGCAGCGGCACCATCCCGCGGCAGCGAGCCCAAGGTTTCGCTGTCCACGCTACCGACCTGGGCGAGTCGTGGGGCCACGGGCTCCGCCTGGCCGGGCCCACCGAAGCCCTGGTGATGGCACTGGCGGGACGCTCCGTCGCGCTCGACGACCTCACCGGGGACGGTGTGGTGGTTCTGCGCCCCCGCCTCTGATCCAAGTCGGTTGACACCAGAAGCCGCGGACCGCACAACCACAACCCGCGGACCGCACAACCACAACCCGCGGACCGCACAACCGAAGGCCGCGGATCGCGGGTGGCCGAGGGGTCGGGGTCAGGGGTCGAGGCGAAGGTCGGTGCCCCGGCGGCCGAGAAGGGTCTCGGCGCCGGCCTCGACCGCCGGGTCGAAGTCGAATACCACGGCGTCGTCACCGGGCCCGATCGCGACGGTGTCGCCGCGCGCAGCGCCGAGCTCGAGCAGTCGGTCCTCGACACCGAGCCGGGCCAGCCGGTCGGCGAGGAAGCCCACCGCCTCGTCGTTGGCGAAGTCGGTCTGACGCACCCATCGCTCGGGCTTGCTGCCCCGTACGCGCCAGACGTCGCCCTCGGCGGCCACAGTGAAGTCGGGTCCCGCGACGGCCTGTGGATGCAGGACGATACGGGTCGGTTCGGGCGCGGGACGGGCCGCGCGCACATCCGACACCACCCGCCCCATGGCGAACGTGAGCTCACGGAGCCCCTCCCGCGAGCCGGCCGACACGAGCAGGACCTGCAAACCGCGCGACTCCAGCTCCGGGCGGACCATCTCGGCGAGCTCGCGCGCCTCGGGGACGTCGACCTTGTTCAGGGCCACCAGGCGCGGTCGGTCGTCGAGCCCGCCGTAGCGGCCGAGCTCCGCCTCGATGACGTCCAGGTCGGTGAGCGGATCTCGCCCCGGGTCCGGCGTGGCGCAGTCGACGACGTGCACGAGCGCCGCGCAGCGTTCGATGTGCCGCAGGAAGTCGTGCCCGAGGCCGCGCCCCTCGCTGGCTCCTTCGATCAGCCCCGGTACGTCGGCCACCGTGTACGTCGTCTCGCCGGCGGTCACGACGCCGAGATTGGGCACCAGCGTCGTGAATGGGTAGTCGGCGATCTTGGGGCGGGCCCGCGACATCGCGGCCACCAGGCTGGACTTGCCGGCGCTGGGGAAACCCACCAGGCCTATGTCGGCGACGACCTTGAGCTCGAGCACGATGGTCCGGGCATCCCCGGGCTCTCCCTTGAGGGCGAAGCCGGGGGCCTTGCGCCGGTGCGAGGCCAGGGCCGCGTTCCCGAGCCCGCCGCGCCCACCCTCGGCGACGACCATCTCCGTGCCGGCGCCGACGAGGTCGGCCAGCACGTCGCCACCGTCGTCGCGCACCACCGTCCCCTCCGGAACGGGCAGCACCAGAGTGGCGCCGTCGGTCCCGCTGCGATGAGACCCCGCACCGTGTCCGCCGTTGCCACCCCGACGGCGGGGCTCGTGGTGGTAGTCGATCAGTGTGGTGAGGCCGGGGTCGACCCGCAGCACGACGTCGCCGCCGTTGCCGCCGTTGCCGCCGTCTGGCCCACCCAGCGGCTTGAACTTCTCCCGGTGGACAGAGGCCACGCCGCCGCCACCGCGGCCGCCTTCGACGTGCAGGACCACCCGGTCGACGAACGTGGGGACCGCCATCTCAGCCCACGGTGAGGCCGCGCACCGGAGGAGTCATCGGCTCACAGCGCGTCGTCACTGCACCGGCTCGCTACGCGGCTTCACTGGGCAGCTCACCACGCGGGGTCTGCGCAGGCTCACTGCACCGGCGCGCCGGGTACGACGTTGATGACCCGTCGACCGCGACGGGTGCCGAATTCGACCGCGCCGCCGACCAATGCGAACAGGGTGTCGTCGCCGCCCCGCCCGACACCGGTTCCCGGGTGGAAGTGGGTGCCGCGCTGACGGACGATGATCTCGCCGGCGTTGACGACCTGGCCGCCGTACCGCTTCACGCCGAGCCGCTGGGCGTTGGAGTCGCGACCGTTCCTGGTGGAGGCCGCACCCTTCTTGTGTGCCATCGCTTCGTCCTCGCTCGAATCTGGTCCGGGCCGCTCAGGCGCCGGAGATACCGGTGACCTTGACTGTCGTGTAGTGCTGGCGGTGACCCTGGCGCCTGCGGTAACCGGTCTTGCTCTTGAACTTCACGATGTCGATCTTCGGGCCCTTTGCAGGACCGACTACCTCAGCAGTCACGTCGACCTTGGCGAGCGTGGCGGCGTCCGACGTCACCGACTCGCCGTCGACGACCAGCACCGCGGGCAGCGACAGGCTCGCCCCCGGCTGCGCGGCGACCTTGTCAATCCGGATGACGTCTCCGACAGCGACCTTCTGCTGGCGGGCGCCGCTGCGCACGATCGCGTACACCGCTGGCTCACTCTCGTCTAGGTGGAACACTCGAAGCGCGACTGCACGCGCGAGACGATGTGCCCGGCCATGCGCCTGAGCAGTGCCTGAGCACATCGACCGCCCAGTCTACGGACCAGCCCCAGCAGTGGTCAAAACCGGTACGTGCAGGCGAGAGAGCCGGTCAGGTCTGCGGCCTCTCGCCAGAGTCCGAGGCAGACCCGGTGACGGGCTCACCGGCGGATTCGGCGGCGGGTTCGGTGGCGGACCCAGTCGCAGCCTCATCGACGGACTCGGTCGCGGGCTCTGCACCGACGGCCTCCGTGACCGGCGCGGTGGCCGGGTCACCCGTCCCCTTGTCGTCAGGGGTGTCCTCAGTCTTGGCTGCCTGTGCCCTGCCCCCGCCCCGGCGGCGACTCCCCTTGCGCCCGCCGTCGTCGCCACTCTTGGCCGGATCGATCGGGTCGGTGTGCATGAGCACACCCCGCCCCCCGCACTGCTCGCACGTCTCGCCGAAGGCCTCCAGCAGCCCGGTACCGATCTTCTTGCGAGTCATCTGCACCAGACCCAGCGACGTCACCTCGGCGACCTGATGCCGGGTACGGTCCCGGCTGAGACACTCGACCAGGCGCCGCAGGACCAGGTCGCGGTTCAGCTCGAGCACCATGTCGATGAAGTCGACGACGATGATGCCGCCGATGTCGCGCAGTCGCAGCTGGCGTACGACCTCCTCCGCGGCCTCCAGGTTGTTCCGGGTGACGGTCTCTTCGAGGTTGCCTCCCGAGCCGGTGAACTTGCCGGTGTTGACGTCGACGACTGTCATCGCCTCCGTACGGTCGATCACCAGGGAGCCGCCGGACGGGAGGAACACCTTGCGGTCGAGTGCCTTGGCGATCTGCTCGTCGACGCGGTAGTTGGAGAACACGTCATCGCCCTCGTAGCGCCTGAGCCGGTCGCCGAGATCGGGAGCCACGTGCTTGACGTACGCCTCGATGTTGTCCCAGGCGTCGTCGCCCTGGACGGTGAGTGCCGTGAAGTCCTCGTTGAACAGGTCGCGGACGACCTTGAGCAGGAGATCCGGCTCGCCGTACAGGAGCTTGGGTCCCTGGCCGGTCTTGGACTTCTTCTCGATGTCCTCCCAGCGGGCGGTCAGTCCGGACACGTCCCGGCTCAGCTGCTCCTCGGTCGCGCCTTCGGCCGCCGTACGCACGATCACGCCGGCGTGCTCGGGCAGGATGTCCTTGAGCAGACCCTTCAGCCGGCTGCGCTCGCTCTCCGGCAGCTTCCGCGAGATGCCGTTGCTGTGGCCTCGGGGCACATAGACAAGGAACCGTCCGGGCAGGCTGACCTGACCGGTGAGTCGGGCGCCCTTGTGGTCGACCGGGTCCTTGGACACCTGGACGAGCACGGACTGCCCCGAGGTCAGGGCGTCCTCGATCTTGCGGGGCTTGCCCTCGAAGCCCAGCGCCTTCCAGTCCACCTCGCCCGCGTAGAGAACGGCGTTGCGACCCTTGCCGATGTCGACGAACGCCGCCTCCATGCTCGGCAGCACGTTCTGCACCCGGCCGAGGTAGACGTTGCCCATCAGCGACGTCTGCGACTCCCGGGCCACGTAGTGCTCGACCAGGACGTTGTCCTCCAGCACGGCGATCTGGGTGACCTCACCGCGCTGACGGACCACCATCTCGCGGGTGACCGACTCACGCCGGGCCAGGAACTCCGACTCGGAAAGGATCGGCACCCGCTTGCGGCCGGCCTCACGCCCCTCGCGGCGGCGCTGCTTCTTGGCTTCTAGCCGCGTCGACCCTTCGACGCTGGTGATCTCGTCGGAGGCCGGTCGGCGGTCGCGCACACGGACCACGGTGTTCTCGGGATCGTCGTCGGAGGGCGCCTCCGGCTCCCCCTTGCGGCGCCGACGCCTGCGGCGGCGCGTCGAGCCGGACGTGGACTCGCCGTCACCTCCGGCCGACTCCCCGGCCCCGGTCTGCTTCTCGTCGCTCCGGGCGCTCTGTCCGCCCTCCCCCTGCTCCTGGTCGCCCGGCGTGTCGGTACGCGTGACCGCCGACTCCTCGGCGGGCGACCGGCTGCCCGAGGCGTCGACCTCGCCGCCTGACTGGGCCGCCTCGGTGTCGCCCGCGCCACTCTTCCGGCGGCGGCGTCCGCCCCGGCGGCGACGCCGGCGCGCTCCCGACTCGTCGTCCGAGTCGTCGTCTTGGCTCGTCTGGCCCGCCGCCGAGGACGGGCCGGCTTCGTTCTCGGTGGTGGTGGCGTCCTGCTCGGAGCGCTCGGTGGGTGGCGCGCGTCGCGCGGAAGGCCTCGACGGCACCGCGTCGGGATCGGGAGCCTTGAACAGCGGCACCGATCCGACCGCTGTGGTACCGGCCGCATCGGCGTCATCGGTCCCGTCCGGGGCATCGGGCCGCTCGGGCTGCTCGAGTCCTGGGTCGACGGTGTCAGCTGTCGTCTTCCGCGTACGCCGGCGACGGCTCGGCGGGGCCGAGGCGGAGAACAGCGACGAAGGCTCCTCCGGACCTGCCGCCGCTTCCGAACCTGCCGCCTCGTCGGGACCCACCGTGTCTTCGGGTCCTGCTGCGGCTTCCGGTCCCGCTGCGGTTTCCGGTCCCGCTGCGGCTTCGGGTCCTGCTGCGGCTTCGAGACCCGCTGCGGCCTCGACCACGCCGTCGTCCAGGGTGGCCGACGCTGTCTCCGCCGGTGGGTCAGCCTGCGCCGAGGTGCCGGCAACCGCCCCTGCTGGCGCGTCTGGCTCCGCGGGTGCGGCTGTCTTGCGCGTGCTCCGGCGGGCCCGGCGGGGCGGGGTCGGGGTCTCCTCGAGGCCCGGACCGGACCTCGCCGGCTCCCCCCCTCCCGATGTGTCGGCGTGGTCCCCCTCCGGCGCCGTCGCATCCGCGACGGCGGCGTCGCGCGAGGTGGCGTCGCGCGAGGTGGTGTCGCGCGAGGTGGTGTCGCGCGAGGTGGCGTCGCGCGAGGTGGCGTCGCGCGAGGTGGCGGACTTCTTGGTGCTCCGGCGGGTACGCCGCGCAGAGGCGGACGCCTCGTCGCCGGGCTCAGCCGACGGCGGCGAGTCGGGTGTCGGGTCCGAGCCGGGTGCCTGGGCGGCGGCTGCCGCGAACGTGGGTGCGGCCGGTGGCCCGGCCGGTCGGCTCGCGGCGCGGCGGCCCTTGGGTGGTGCGGCTGCCGGTGACGCCGAGGCCGGCGCACCCGTGCCGCTGCTCTCGCCCGCGCCGTCGCCGTTGCCGTTCTGGGTACCGCTGGAATCCTGGTCGAGCATTCGCTCTCCTCCGCCCCCGGGCGCGGTGCGCCGCACGGGGGCCTGTCGTCGTCCACGGTCGCGAAACGCTCGTGGACGCAAGCCTGTGGTGCACTCGACGGCGACGGGTGCCGCTGCCGAGCGGCGACGCCCTCCGTTGCTGCGTCGGTGGACGGCCCGCTGGCTCACACCGCGGTCAACGCCTACCCCGGCGGGGTCGAGGTGTCGCGGTCGGGTACCAACGGGTCACCCACCGTGCCTGCCTGCAGATCAAGGGGTCCCTGGGCCAGCCGCCGCACCAGCGGTGCCACGGAGGTCCGGAGTCCGGCGATCTCACGGAGACCGGCGAGGACGTCGTCGGGTCGCACAGCCGGTTCTGCGTGCCGCACGACCAGGTCCAGTATCGCACAGTCGGTGTCGCCGGGGTCTGCACCGACGTCCGCAGACGCCGCGAGTCGCACCACCGCGGCCCTGGAATCGAACGTCCGCAGGCCCTTCTTGGTGACCCGTTGCACCTCGACCCGGGGGGCGGCCAGGAAGCTCTCCACCGCTGCGGCAGCGGCGCTGGGCGACACCCCGGGCAGCCGCAACTGCCAGTGGCTCGCCTGCAGCCGCTCGGCCAGCGACCCCGGTCCTGCGGTCACGGCATCCACCACGTCGAGCCCCGGCGGCAGCGCAGAGTCCAACGCGCTGCGGAGCTCGTACGGCGACACCGGTGCGGCGAGGGCGATCTCGAGATACTCCGCCTCGCTCGCCGCACCGGTCGGGGCCGCTCCGGAGTACGAGATGCGGGGGTGCGGGTTGAACCCGGACGAAAGGGCGACCGGTACCTGGGCCCGACGCAGAGCCCGCTCCATCGCCCGCCCGATGTCGCGGTGGCTCGTGAAGCGCAGCCGGCCGCGCTTGGTGTAGCGGATCCGGACCCGCTGCACGGGAGCCGGCTGCTGCGACGGAGGCTGGTCCGCAGGAGGCACGTCCGAGGACACTACGCAGCAGCGGCCGGTCGCCCGAGCCGCAGGGCTGCAGCGGCGCTGCCTCGCGGCTGCGACCATGCCGGGTATGACCGACATCGATCGCTCCGCGCTGACCACGCTGCTGGCCGAGGAGCAGCAGCGGTTCACCGACACGCACCCCCTGGCCCGCGCCGCTGCCGATGCCGCCGGGGCGCTGGTCGGCGGCGTACCCATGACCTGGATGGCGAAGTGGGCCGGTGGGTTCCCGCTGGTGCAGGCCACCGCCGCCGGCAACGTCATCTCCGACATCGACGGACACTCCTACCTCGACTTCGCGTTGGGGGACACCGGTGCCATGGCCGGGCATTCCCCCGCTCCCACCGTCGCCGCGCTGATGCGCCGCGCCAGCGTGGACGGCGGTCTCACCACCATGCTGCCCAGTGCGGACGCGCCCTGGGTCGCCTCGGAGCTGGCTCGCCGGTTCGGTGTGCCGAAGTGGTCGTTCGCGCTCAGCGCGACCGACGCCAACCGCTGGGCCCTGCGGCTGGCCCGGATGGTCACCGGCCGCCCCAAGGTCGCGGCGTTCGCGTACTGCTATCACGGCACTGTCGACGAGACCTTCGTGGTGCGGGCCGACGACGGCCGCACGCTGCCGCGGGCGGGCAACGTCGGGCCGGCCGTCCCGGTGGACCACACGACCCGGGTTGCGGAGTTCAACGACCTCGAGTCGGTCGAGCAGACGCTGGCGCATGGCGACGTGGCGTGCCTGCTGATGGAACCGGCATTGACCAACATCGGCATCGTGCTCCCCGAGGACGGCTTCCTGCAGGGGGTACGTGAGCTCTGCGACCGGCACGGCACCCTCCTGCTCAACGACGAGACGCACACCTTCAGCGCCGGCCCGGGAGGCATGACCGGCGAGCTCGGGCTGCGCCCGGACATCGTGGTCATCGGCAAGTCGATCGCCGGCGGTGTGCCGATCGGGGCGTACGGGATCAGCGGGGAGCTGGCGACACGGGTGGACCACGCCGTGGCCACGCAGGAGGTCGACCTCATCGACGTAGGCGGCGTCGGCGGCACCCTGGCGGGGAACGCACTGTCCCTGGCGGCTGCTCGGGCGACGCTGGAGCAGGTGCTGACCGACGAGGCCTTCGTCTCGATGTGCGCGCTGGGAGAGCGCTTCACCGCAGGTGTCCAGAAGGTCATCGACCGACACGGGCTGGCGTGGTCGGTGGTCGGGCTCGGCGCCCGCTCCGAGTACCGCTTCTGCTCGCCCGCACCTCGTTCGGGGACTCGATCGGCCGCGGCCGAGGACCCCGACCTGGAGACGTACCTGCACCTGGCGTTGCTCAACCGAGGAGTCCTGATCACGCCCTTCCACAACATGGCCCTGATGTGCCCCGCCACCACCATGGCGGACGTCGACACGCACACGCGGGAGTTCGGCGCGGTGGTGGACGCGCTCGTCTGACCGTCGGGCGGCCTGAGCTTTGCGCCCTGTCACGGACGGCCGGTCGCGGAGCCGACCCGGCCGTCGGACGCGAAGACCCGGGAGACAGGATGGCGCGGTGAGCGCGCCCGGAGCCGACCCCGGCCCGGCGCGGTCCTCGGGCGATGGCCGCGGCGAACGAGCGTTGCTGGTGGTCGGCATCGTGGTACTGGCCGCCAGCCTGCGTCCGGCCGTGACGTCACTGGGCGCGGTGCTGGATCTCGTCCGCGAGGACCTCGGTATCGCCGGCTGGCTCGCGGGTGTGCTGACCGCGCTACCGGTGCTCAGCTTCGCGGCCGTGGGCGCGCTCACCCACCTCCTCACGCACCGGCTCGGGGTGCACCGCACCGCGTTGTTCGCCTTGCTGGCGATCGTGGCCGGCTCGGGTGTGCGCGCCATCGCGGACTCGCCCGCACTGTTCACCGCTGGGTCTGCGGTGGCGCTGGCGGGGATGGCCGTCGGCAACGTGTCACTGCCGCCACTGGTGAAGCTGCACTTCCCGGACAGGATCCCGACGCTGACCGCGGTGTACTCGTGTGCGCTACTGACCGGTGCTGCGATCCCGGCCGGGCTCACGGTGCCGATCGCCGACGCGGCCGGCACCTGGCGATGGGGGCTGGGGGTGTGGGCTGTCGCGGCCGGCGTGGCAGCGCTGCCGTGGATCCTGCTGCTTCGTCAGGACGTCCGCGAACGGGAACCGCCAGCTCAGCTCGTCCCGCGCCGCCTGGTGCGCTCAAGGTTGGCCTGGTCGATGGCGATCTTCTTCGGAGCCCAGTCGGCGCAGGCGTACTCCCAGTTCGGCTGGCTGCCCAGCATCTACACCGACGCCGGCCTGTCTCCAGGGTCGGCCGCGCTGATGCTCATGGTGCTCACCCTGATCGGCGTTCCGGCGCCGCTCGTCCTGCCGGCCTATGCCCGGGCGACCGACGACCACCGCCCGCTGGTAGTGGCGTTCTCGGTGGTGACGGCTGCCGGATGGACGGGGTTACTGGTCGTCCCGACGACGGTGCCGTGGTTGTGGGCGGCGCTGCTGGGACTGGGTGGCGCCGCCTTCCCCTGGGTGCTAGCCATGATCGCGCTCCGCACGCGGACCACCGAGGGGACGGCTGCGTTGTCGGGCTTCGTGCAGAGCACCGGCTATCTGATGTCCGCGGTGGGGCCGCTCGGCACCGCCCTGCTCCACGACATCACCGGCAGCTGGACGCTGCCGCTCTGGGGTCTGATGGCCCTGACGCTCCCGATGCTCTGGACCGGTGTGCACTTCGCCCGGCCCCGCAGCCTCGAGGACGAGCTGGCGGCCAGCGGCCGGTCCCGGTGACCGTCGCCGCCCCCCGCAACGTCATACGACGCGCCGCCGATCGGCGGCGCGTCGTATGACGTCCTGAGGGTGCGGGGGGTGCGGGTGGGGTTCCGGCCGTCAGGCCGCCTGGGAGCCCAGGTAGCCGTTGGGGTCGAGCACGTACTTCTTCGACGCGCCCTTGTCGAACTCCTCGTAGCCGCGCGGAGCGTCGTCGAGCGGGATCGCGGTGGCATTGACGGCCTTCGCGATCTGGACGCGGTCGTGAAGGATGGCCTGCATGAGTCCCCGGTGGTACTTCATCACCGGGCACTGGCCGGTGGCGAAGCTGTGCGACTTCGCCCAGCCGAGACCGATCTTGATCGACAGGGACCCCTCCTTGGCGGCGTCGTCCACGGCGCCCGGGTCCCCGGTGACGTACAGACCCGGGATGCCGAGTGCCCCGCCGGCGCGCGTGATGTCCATCAGGGAGTTGAGCACCGTGGCCGGTGCCTCTGTCGCCGACCCCTCGCCGTGACCACGCGCCTCGAAGCCCACCGCGTCGACCCCGCAGTCGACCTCCGGCGTGCCGAGAAGCTGCTCGATCTGGTCCTTCGGATCGCCCCGGGACACGTCGACGGTCTCGCAGCCGAAGCTGCGCGCCTGCGCGAGCCGTTCCTCGTTCAGGTCACCGACGATCACCACGGCCGCACCGAGCAGCTGCGCGCTCGCTGCGGCGGCGAGCCCCACCGGCCCGGCGCCGGCGATGTAGACCGTCGAACCCACCTCCACGCCTGCGGTGACGCAGCCGTGAAAGCCGGTGGGGAAGATGTCGCTGAGCATGGTCAGGTCGAGGATCTTCTCCATCGCCTGGTCCTTGTCGGGGAAGCGCAATAGGTTCCAGTCGGCGTACGGCACCAGCACGTACTGCGCCTGCCCACCCACCCAGCCGCCCATGTCCACGTACCCGTAGGCGGAGCCCGGCCGGTCGGGGTTGACGTTGAGGCAGATGCCGGTCTTGCCCTCCTTGCAGTTGCGACAGCGTCCGCAGGAGATGTTGAACGGTACCGAGCAGAGGTCGCCTTCCTTGATGAACTCGACGCCCGGGCCGGTCTCGACGACCTCGCCGGTGATCTCGTGACCGAGGATCAGACCCTCGGGTGCCGTCGTACGCCCGCGCACCATGTGCTGGTCGGAGCCACAGATGTTGGTGGCCACGGTCTTGATGATCGCCGCGTGCGGGAGCGTTCGCCCGACGTTGTCCGGGTTGACGCCCGGACCATCCTTGAGATCGAACGTCGGGTACTCGGTCGTCTGTATCTCGACCTTGCCCGCGCCTGCGTATGCCACTGCCTTGTTGCCCGCCATTGATCCAGCCTCCTCATCAAGGTTGCACCGGCCCGGCGGTCCGCGAACCCCCGTCTGCCGCTTCCGCCTCGGGTCCGGACGACGCCTCAGTGCGTCCCTCGCGACGCTATGGCCGTCGGGTCGGGGCCACAACCCGAGCCGGCTGTCGCCGGACCGACGTCATACGACGCGCCGCCGATCGGCGGCGCGTCGTATGACGTTGGTGGGGGTCCGGACTCAGACGACGGACAGCGGCAGCAGCTGCTTGCCGGTGGGACCCATCTGGATCTCGGTGCCCATCTCGGGGCAGACGCCGCAGTCGTAGCACGGGGTCCAGCGACAGTCCTCGACCTCACGAGCGCCGTCGGGGTCGAGTGCGTCCTGCCAGTCCTCCCACAGCCACTCACGGTCGAGGCCCGCGTCGAGGTGGTCCCACGGAAGCACCTCGTCGACGCCCCGCTCCCGGGTGGTGTACCAGTCGAGGCCGACGGGCTCGTCGGCCAGCTCGGTCGCACAGGCCTGAGCCCACCGGTCGTACGAGAAGTGCTCGCTCCACCCGTCGAAGCGGCCACCGCTGCGCCAGACCGACTCGATCACCCGGCCCACCCGTCGGTCCCCACGGGACAGCAGTCCCTCGATGGTGCCGGGCCGGCCGTCGTGGTAACGGAAGCCGATCGCCCGCCCGTACTGCCGGTCAGACCGGACCGACTCGCGCAGCCGGGCCAGCCGGGCGTCGGTGGTCTCGTGGTCGAGCTGCTCGGCCCACTGGAACGGAGTGTGCGGCTTGGGCACGAAACCACCGATCGAGACGGTGCACCGGATGTCGCGGCGGCCCGAGACCTCGCGACCCGTCTGGATCACCCGCTTGGCGAGCTCACCGATCTGCATCACGTCGTCGTCGGTCTCGGTCGGCAGACCGCACATGAAGTAGAGCTTGACCTGGCGCCAGCCGTGCGAGTAAGCCGCGGCGACGGTCTGGATCAGGTCGTCCTCGGTGACCATCTTGTTGATCACCTTGCGCATCCGCTCGCTGCCGCCCTCGGGAGCGAAGGTGAGGCCGGAGCGCCGCCCGTTGCGACTGAGCTCGTTGGCCAGCGTGATGTTGAACGCGTCCACGCGTGTCGAGGGCAGTGACAACGAGACGTTGGTCCCCTCGTACCGGTCGGCCAGCCCCTTGGCCACCTCCCCGATCTCGGAGTGGTCGGCGCTGCTGAGGCTCAGCAGTCCGACCTCGTCGAGTCCCGAGCTCTTGATGCCGTTCTCGACCATGTCCCCGATCGCGGTGATGCTGCGCTCGCGGACCGGCCGCGTGATCATGCCGGCCTGGCAGAACCGGCACCCCCGCGTGCAGCCGCGGAAGATCTCGACCGAGTAACGCTCGTGCACGGTCTCCGCCAGGGGGACCAGCGGGGCCTTGGGGTACGGCCACGAGTCCAGGTCCATCACCGTGTGCTTGTGCACCCGCCACGGCACACCCGGACGGTTGGGCACCACAGCGCGGATGCCACCGTCGGGCAGGTACTCGACGTCGTAGAAGCGTGGGACGTAGACGCCGCCCGAGGCGGCCAGCCGCAGCAGCAGCTCGTCGCGTCCTCCCGGCCGGCCCTCCGACTTCCACTCCCGCACCACCTCGGTGATCGCGAGCACAACCTCCTCGCCGTCACCGAGCACGGCTGCGTCGACGAAGTCGGCGACCGGCTCGGGATTGAACGCCGCGTGACCGCCTGCCACCACGAGCGGGTCGTCGTCGGTGCGGTGGGCCGAGTGCAGTGGGATGCCGGCCAGGTCGAGCGCCGTCAGCAGGTTCGTGTAGCCGAGCTCGGTAGCGAACGAGACCCCGAGCAGGTCGAAGTCACCCACCGGACGGTGGCCGTCGACGGTGAACTGCGGGATGCCGTGGTCCCGCATCACCTGCTCCATGTCCGGGAACACCGCGTACGTGCGCTCGGCCAGGGTGGCCTCGCGCTCGTTGAGCACCTCGTAGAGGATCTGCAAGCCCTGGTTGGGCAGGCCCACCTCGTAGGCGTCGGGGTACATCAGCGCCCACCGGACCATGGTCGACCCCTCCGAGGCGTCCCAGTCCTTGACCACGGAGTTGAGCTCGCCGCCCACGTACTGGATCGGCTTGCTGACTCCGGACAGCAGCGGCTCGAGCCGGGCGAAGACTGACTGGACGGGCATACGGCGCGGGCTCCGGATCGGGTCGGGGCGGAAGGACTCAGGGTAACCCCGAGACCTCGGCCGGCCCGTGCCCGAGGTCTGGTCGCATCAGGGCCGCGCTGGCTGAACCTGGTGATCGCGCCGTCAGAAGCGGGAACGGGCGAACCTCGAGCGGACGACGACTCCGGAGCCGGCGCGTCCCTGGGTACGCAGGTGCACGTTGAGCAGCAGGCCGACGGCGGTCAACGAGGCGAACATCGACGTGCCGCCGTACGACACCAGCGGAAGCGGCACCCCGGTGACGGGCATGATGCCGAGGCACATCCCGATGTTCTGGAAGATCTGGAAGCCGAACCAGCACGCCACGCCTGCCGCCGCCACCCGACCGAACAGGTCCTCGGCACGCAGGGCGATCCGCAGGGCCCGCCACAGCAGCAGCGCGAACAGCCCCACCAGCACCGTCGCGCCGACGAGGCCCAGCTCCTCGCCCGCGACCGTGAAGACGAAGTCGGTGTGCTGCTCGGGCACGAAGCCCGACTGGGTCTGGGTCCCGTCGAACAGCCCCTGGCCGGTGACACCGCCGTTCCCGATGGCGATCCGCGCCTGGATGGTGTTGTAGCCGGCTCCTCGCGGGTCCAGTGACGGGTCGGTGAACGCCTCGAACCGCAACAGCTGGTACGACTCCAGCAACCCCGTGCGCACGGCGCCGTAGATGAGCACGGCCCCGCTGGCGAGCAGCATCAGCAGCCACCGCTTCGGCGCCCCGGACAGGCCCACCACCCCGAAGACGGTGGCGGTGAGAACCATCAGTGTGCCCAGGTCGGGCTGGGCGAGGATCAGCACTGCGGGGACCGCCGCGATCAGCAGCGCCGGCACCACGTCGACCGAGTTGACCCCTTGGCGCAGGTGCGCCTCGGTGCGCTCAGCGAGCACCAGCGCCATTCCGAGTACCACGCCGAACTTCGCCAGCTCGGCCGGCTGCAGCGACAGCCCGCCCACCAGCAGCCACGAGTGCGAGCCGTTGATGGTGGCACCTACCCCTGGCACGAAGACCAGGGCCAGGCCGAGGATCGAGGCGAGGTAGACCACGGGTGCCCACAGCCGCAGCCAGCGATAGTCCGTGGCGGCCACCACCGCGGCCAGCACCAGCCCGATGGCGGCGTTGACCCCCTGCTTGCGCAGGTACGCGGCGGTGTCGCCGCCGGTGAGGTCGTCGCGGTGCAGCGTCGCCGACCAGACGAGGAGCATCCCGACAGCCAGCAGGGCCAGTACGGACGCGACGAGCAACCAGTCGAGCCGGCGCCACAGCGCAGGCGGGCGCCGGGACCCGAGCGGCGCCTGCCGCCTGGTGCCCCTGACCGGGAGGGTCGCTACCACCGGCGCCGCCCTCGTCGCTCGCCCTGTCGCTGCCTTGCCGGCGTCGCCGCGGTATCGGGCGCGTCGATGGTCCCGTCATCGCCGACCGAGGGCAGCGCACGCGGTGGCGTGACCCCGGGGATCAGGCCCTGCTTCGGATGCACCTCCGTGCCGTCGATGCCGTACAGCGCCTCCCAGATCCGGCGCATCGAGTCGCCGGAGGTGCCCGAGCCGGTGCCGCCCTGTTCGATCATCTGCACCACGACGAAGTCGTCGTTGTACGTGGCGAGCCACGACGTCGTCTGCTTGCCGTAGACCTCGGCGGTGCCGGTCTTGCCGCGGAGCTTGACCCGGTCCAGCGGGAAGCCACCCATCTTCCACGACAGCGTGCCGTCGAGAGGGGTGCCCTTGAGGGCCTCGTCGATGGCGGCGATGTCGGACTTCGGGAAGGGCATCCGGTCGTGCACGACCGGCTTGATCCGCCGGATCAGGTCACCCCCGGGGCTCAGGATCGCCTTCCCGACCCGCGGGGCGTACAGCTTGCCACCGTTCGCGATCGCGCCGTAGCCCACCGCGAGCTGCATGGGGGTGATGATCGTGTCGCCCTGGCCGATGACGAAGTTGACGGCATCGCCGGCCTGGAAGGCATAGCCGTCGATGCAGAACTCGCGCGCGAAGACGTGCAGGTAGTCGCTCCCCGGCTCCTCGCCGATCTTGCAGTAGTAGTCCTTGTTGTCCTTCCAGTACTGCATCTTCCAGCGTCGGTCGGCGATCCGACCGGTCGCCTCCGAGGGCAGGTCGATCCCGGTAACGGAACCGAATCCGGCCCCCTTGGCGGCCTGCACCAGCGGGTCCTGGGTGTTCAGCGGGGCGTCCTCGCCACCGGCGTCCAGCCACAGTGCGTAGCCGATGCGGTAGAAGAAGGAGTTGCACGAGACCTGCAGCGCCCTGGCGATGCCGATGTAGCCGTAGGCGCCCGACTCGAAGTTCTTGTACGCCCGGTTGCCGACGGTGAACGAGGACGAACAGTCCAGCTGCGAGCTCATCGAGTAGCCGTTGGACAGGGCGCCCAGGGCCATGAACGGCTTGAACGTCGAGCCGGGCGCCAGCTGGGCCTGGGTGGCCCGGGAGAGCAGCGGTTCGCCGGCCCGCTTGTCGTACAGGTAGTCGAGCGTCGAGCTCTTGATGCCGCCGACCCATGCCCTGGGGTTGTAGGTGGGGTAGCTCGCCATGGCGATGACCCGGCCGTTGTCGGGGTCGAGAATGATCGAGGCGCCGGACGACGCCGCGTAGGGCCGGCCGGTCACGGGGTCGGTCACCTGCCGCGTCCGCATGATGGTCTGACGCAGCTCGCGCTCCACGACTCCCTGCACGCGTGCGTCGATGCTCGTCACCAGGGTGTCACCGGGCCGCGGCGCCCTCCTGCCCTCCTGCCCGAGCACCCGACCCAGCGAGTCCACACCGAGCCGGTCGGTGCCCGGGGTGCCGCGCAGCCACCGGTCGTAGGCCCGCTCCACGCCGGATCGTCCGACCAGTGAGCTGGCCGTCAGCGTCGCGTCCTCGCGCTCCTGGGCCCGGGCGTACTCGTCGTCGGTGACCGGGCTGAGATAGCCGAGCACATGGGCGGCGTTGACCCCGTGCGGAGCGGGGTAGTCCCGCAGGGTGAGCCGCTCGACGACGAGGGCGGGATAGTTCTCGGCCTGCTCCTGCACCGCCAGGGCGACGCGCTCGGAGACGTCCTCGGCGACCGGCACGGCCTGGTAGGGGGAGCCGTTCCAGCACTGCGGAGGAGGCGGAGCTCCGGCCGAGCCACACAGGGAGAGCCGGTCACGGACCTGCCGGACGGGAACGTCACCGAGGTCGGCGACCCGCTCGAGCAGCACGCTGCGGCGCCGGGGCGACAGCTCGTCGAGCAGGGTGCGGTCGATGCTCAGCACCCATGAGTGGCGGTTGGCCGCGAGCGGCCGGCCCATGGCGTCGACGATGAGGCCCCGCTCGGGCTGCACCGCTACGTCGCGGACAGCGTTGTCCGCCGCCTGAGCCTGATAGCTGTCGGCCGACACCACCTGCAGGAACCACAACCGGGCGACCAGCGTGACCATCAGGGACACCAGCAGCACCTGGACGACCACCAGGCGGGTACGCGAGAGGTCGGAGGCGCGCGGCTGCCCGCTCATCGCGGGCTCACCACCGGATCGGCGCCGGATCGAGCCGGCGGAAGGCGAGCACAGCGAGCGGCACGACCAGCGGGGTCACGGCCACGTCGTAGAGCACCGCCACGGGGAGCACCTCGATCACCCTGCCGACGGTGACGCCCGGGTCGCGCAGCACCAGCCCGCTCATCGCGTACAACGACGTGGCAGCGAACGACGACACAGCCACTGTCACGACCGTCGCGACCGCTGACTGCCTGGCCTCGCCGCGCGCCAGGCCGGCCAGCCAGCCGGCCACGGCGAGCGCGAGGGCCCACCGCCCGGCGACGCCGTCCGCAGGCGGTGCCAGGTCCACCAGCAGGCCGGCGACCAGACCGAGGACGGTGCCGTACACCGGGCCGCGCACCAGCGCGGCGGCGACGACGACGAGCAGCGCGAGGTCGGGCACCACGCCGGCGATCGACAGGTGGGTGAAGAGGCCGACCTGCACGGTCACGGTGACGACCAGCAGCACGCCGACGGCCGACGAGCGCAGCAGGCCCACGTCACCGCCCCCCTGGGTCGGTGGCGTCGGCGGGGGCGACCCGGCTGAGCTCGGAGCGCTGCTTCTGTCGCTGCGGACCGACCACGACGCCCACGAAGTCGAGCGCGCTCATGTCGGCGAACGGCTCCACCCGGGCCGTGACCGACTGGTCCCCGGCACTGGCCCGGGCATCGACGACCGTGCCGATCGGGACGCCGGCGACGTACGGGCCGCCGCCGCGCGAGCCCCATGTCACCACCGCGTCGCCCGGCTCGGGGTCCACCGTGGGGTCGACGACGTTCATGTGCAGCAGCCCGTCACCCCCGAGATCACCGCTGCCGCGCAGGTAGCCCAGCTCCATGGACTCGGCCAGCCGTCCGCCGACGACCGACTCGGCGTCGACGGCAAGCAGCACGGTCGCGGTGTGTGCACCGGCACGAAGCACCCGGCCCACGAGGCCGCCCGACTCCACGACGGTGAGGTCCGGACGCACGCCGTCGGTGGTGCCGGCGTCGATGGTGACCGTGCGGGCGAACGCCTGCGCCGGACCCACCGCGACAACTCTCGCCGGCACGAGCCGGAACCCGCTGCCCTCGCTCACCGCGGCCAGGGCGTCGTACTGGGCCAGGCGGTTGCGGTCGACCTCGCTCCGGGCCAGCTCGGTGCGCAGGGTGGCGACCTCACGCTCCAGCCGCGTGTTGTCGCTCTTGAGCCGCCGGACGTTCACGAGCGCGTCGACCCCGGTCACCACCGGTGCGCTGAGTGTGGACAACCCCGACTCCAGCGGCCCGAAGACCTGGCTCGCCGCCGAGCGCGCCGGCTCCACCGGGGAGTCCTCGCCGGTTCCGGCGTCGAGGGTCATCACCGTCACCGAGGTCAGCACCGTCAGGGCCACCGCGGTACGCGCCCGGCGGGCCGCGTCGCGCTCGCGGCCCGGGGACCAGGGACGGGGGCGTGCGCTCACGGCGTCGCCGGACCCCGCCGGGCCACCGGCGCGGTCTCCGGTGCGGTCCCCGGTGCGGTGGGGGGCGCCGCGGCCGCCGTCACCGGCGTGGCTCCGCGACCAGCACCTGGTGGAGCGCGTCGAAGTCCTCGACGCAGCGACCAGCACCGATGGCGACCGAGTGCAGCGGGTCGTCCGCGACATGCACGGGCATGCCGGTCTCGTGCCGCAGCCGCTCGTCCAGGCCACGCAGCAGCGCGCCTCCGCCGGTCAGGACCAGGCCGCGGTCCATGATGTCCCCGGCCAGCTCCGGCGGGGTGCGGTCGAGGGTGGTGCGTACCGCGTCGACGACGTCCTGCAACGGCTCCTCCAGGGCCAGCCGGACGTCGGCCGACGACACGAGCACGCTGCGGGGCAGGCCGGAGACCAGGTCACGGCCACGGATCTCGGCCTCGGGCTCCTGGGCGAGCGGGAACGCCGAGCCGAGGGTGAGCTTGACCTCCTCGGCGGTGCGCTCCCCGAGCATCAGGGAGTACTCCTTCTTCATCCACGACACGATCGCCGCGTCGAGGTCGTCGCCCGCGGTACGGATGGACAGGCTGGTGACCACGCCCCCGAGCGAGATGACGGCGACCTCCGTGGTCCCTCCCCCCACGTCGACCACCATGTTCCCGGTGGCCTCGTGGACGGGGAGTCCGGCACCGATCGCGGCCGCCATCGGCTCCTCGACGATGTAGACACGTCGGGCGCCCGCCTGGTATCCGGCTTCCTTGACGGCTCGCTGCTCGACCGCCGTGATGCCCGACGGCACGCAGATCACCAGCCTCGGCTTGGCGAAGTAGCGGCGTCGGTGCACACGCTGGATGAACAGCCGGAGCATCTGCTCGGTCGACTCGAAGTCGGCGATGACGCCGTCCTTGAGCGGCCGGATCGCGGTGATCCCGCCCGGGGTGCGCCCCAGCATCTGCTTGGCCTCTGATCCCACCGCGAGGATCTCCTGCGTCTCGGCGTCGAGTGCCACCACGGACGGCTCGTTGAGCAGGACCCCGCGGCCCCGGACGTAGACCAGGGTGTTCGCGGTGCCGAGGTCGACCGCCATGTCGCGGCCGAGGATGCTGTTCGCCACGCAACCCCCACGTTGCACACCCGTCACAGCAGTTGTGACGTTGCCTCAGGCTAGGTGTCGCCTCGGCGGGGCTGGTGGCACGACACGCGCCCGGCGGCGCTCAGTGGCTCGGTTCCGGTCCGCGGCACTCAGGCGGGGTCGGTCCCGGTCGTCACGCCAGGTCCGGGAACCACAGCGAGATCTCGTGCTCGGCCGACTCGGCCGAGTCGGAACCGTGTACCAGGTTCTCTCGGTTGGACACCGACAGGTCACCCCGGATGGTGCCGGGCTGCGCCTGGCGGCCGTCGGTGGCCCCGTTGAGCATGCGCACCACTTCGACCGCCTCGTCGCCCTCGAGCACCATCGCGACCAGGGGACCCGAGGTCACGAAGTCCCGCAGCGGGGGATAGAAGTCGCGGTCGACGTGCTCGGAGTAGTGGCGGTCGGCCTGGGCCGGGTCGATGCGGCGCAGGTCCATCGCCACCACCGTCAGGCCCTTGGCCTCATACCTGCCCAGCACCTCTCCCATCAGACCTCGGCGGACGGTGTCGGGCTTGAGCAGGACCAGGGTGCGCTGCGACATGGGCGGACCCTATCGACGCGTGACCGACGCGGCAGCAGCGGCAGCGCGCACCGCGTCGGCCCATCGCTGTGCCGAGCCGGGAGCCGAGCCGAAGAACAGGGACGGCTCCGCCAGCTCGAGCTCGAGCAGCAGCGGTTCGCCGTCGTCGCCGGGGACGAGGTCGACCCGGGCGTAGAGGAGGGCCGACCTGGGCGCAGGTCCGCGCATCTCGGCAGCGTCGAGCACCAGCTCGGCCACGGCGAGCTCGCGCTGCGAGGGCGCCCGTGGCGAGATCTCTTCGGCTGCGTAGAGCGCGCTGGTCGCCCGGTCGCCCGCGGTGAGCAGAGCGGCCTTTCCGAAGGCGTGGCTGAACCGTCCCGACATGAAGACCAGCCCGGTCTCGCCCGCGGCGTCGACCGCTCCGACGTACGGCTGGACCATGACGGTGCGGCCGGCTGCGAGCAGCTCGGAGGCGTGCCGCGTCGCGGCGTCGGGGTCGTCGTGGTGGCGGGTGTCGCGGGCGCCGGCGCTGACTGACGGCTTGACCACGACCGGCCCGTCGGGCCGCGGCGGTGGGTCGCCGGGTGCGTACCACCGCGTGGGAACGACCGGTGCGCCGACCGCCGCGAGCTCGGCCAGGTAGCGCTTGTCGGTGTTCCAGGCCAGCACTGCCGCCGAGTTCGCCAGGCGGGGTACGTCGCGCGCCCATGCGAGGAAGTCGTCGCGCCGCCGGGCATAGTCCCAGGCGGACCTGACCACGGTCAGGTCGACAGCCCCCCAGTCGACGTCAGGGTCGTCCCAGACGGCGAAGTCCACGGCGACGCCGAGCCGGCGCAACGCGTCCGCGCCGAGGTTCTCGTCGGGGTCGCCGGCGGCCACCTCGGCGCAGGTCGCCAGCAGCACGCTCAGCCGGCCCTCGGAGTCGGTCCGGGGCTCGGCGACGTCATCCCTTGCGGGGCTGGTCGAGGGGCCGGTCGAGGGGCTGGTCGAGGGGCCGGTCGAGGGGCCGGTCGAGGGGCCGGTCGAGGGGCCGGTCGAGGGGCCGGTCGAGGGGCCGGTCGAGGGCCCG
>JAQSWV010000057.1 GCA_029266455.1 Nocardioidaceae bacterium | reverse complement strand
CGCGGGCCCCAGCCGGCCGCCGGGGCCTACTCGACCCCGCCGAAGGGGACTCCCATCGCCGCCAGCCGCTCCCGGCCCCCGTCGAGAGCCGTCAGCACCCACACGCCCGTGTCGGTGGGCGTCACGGTGTGCTCGAAGTGCGCCGCGGCCAGGCCGTCAGCGGTCACGACGGTCCAGTCGTCGGCCAGGACCCGGGTCTGTGGGCTGCCGAGCGTGATCATCGGCTCCACCGCCAGCGCCATGCCCCGCACGAGCCGGGGGCCCTTGCCGGGTCGTCCGTAGTTGGGCACGTTCGGCGGCTGGTGCATCGCTGACCCGATGCCGTGGCCGACATAGTCCTCCACGATCCCGAGGTCGCCGCGGCTGCGGACCAACGACTCGACGGCGGCCGAGACGTCGCTCAGCCGTCCACCGACCCGGGTCGCGGCCAGACCCGCCCACAACGCGTTCTCGCACACGGTGATCAGGTCGTCGGTCGCCGGGTCCAGTGTGCCGAGCCCGAAGGTGATCGCCGCGTCGCCGTGCCATCCGTCGACGATCGCGCCGCAGTCGATCGAGACGACGTCGCCCTCGAGCAGGTGGCGGTCGCCGGGAATGCCGTGCACGACCTCGTCGCCCACCGAGACGCAGAGGCTGGCCGGAAAGCCGTGATAGTTCTTGAACGACGGCACCGCGCCACTGTCGCGGATGTGCTCCTCCGCCAGGGCGTCGAGCGCAGCGGTGGTCATGCCGGGCTCCGCCCGGGAGCGCATCAGCTCCAGCGTGCGGCCCACCACCAGGCCCGCCTGGCGCATGATCGCGATCTGCTCGGGCGTCTTGATCTCGACGCCACGTCCCTGGAACACCACGGCCTCCTCAGGTCCCCGTCAGGCCCCGGCCGCCTCGAGCGCGGCGATCGCGCGCTCGGTGATCTCCTCGACGGAGCCGGACGCGTCGATGCGCACGAGCAGGCCCGCCCTCTCGTAGTGCGCGACCAGCGGGGCGGTCTGGTCGGCGTAGACCTTGAGCCGGTGACGCACCGTCTCGGGTGAGTCGTCGTCGCGGCGGAACAGCTCGCCCCCGCAGGCGTCGCAGACGTCCTTGTCGGCCGGCTTGTCGAACTCCACGTGCCAGTTCCGGCCGCAGCCGTGGCAGGTGCGGCGCCCCGAGAGCCGGCGGACGACCTCCTCGTGGTCCACGGCCAGCTCGAGCACCGCGTCGAGCGTGGTCGCGAGCGCCTCCAGGATCTCGGTGAGCGCCTCGGCTTGGCGCACGGTCCGGGGGAAGCCGTCGAGCAGGAACCCGTTGCGCGCGTCCTTCTCGGCCAGCCGGTCACGCACCATGGCAATGGTGACCTCGTCAGGCACCAGGTCGCCTGCGTCCATGTACTTCTTCGCCGCGATTCCCAGCTCGGTCTCCTGGGTGACGTTGGCGCGGAAGATGTCACCGGTGGAGATCTGCGGGATGCGGAAATGCTTGGCGATGAAGTTCGCCTGCGTGCCCTTCCCGGCTCCCGGCGGACCCACGAGGACGGTCCGCATCAGCGCAAGAACCCTTCGTAGTTGCGTTGCTGGAGCTGGCTCTCGATCTGTTTCACGGTGTCGAGCCCGACGCCCACGATGATCAGGAGGGTGGTGCCTCCGAACGGGAAGTTCTGGTTGGCGTCGACGAGGACGATGGCGATCAGGGGGATCAGCGAGACGATGCCGAGATACAGCGCACCGGGTGCGGTGATGCGCGACAGCACGTACGCGAGGTACTCCTCGGTCGGCCGGCCGGCGCGGATGCCCGGGATGAAGCCGCCGTACTTCTTCATGTTGTCGGCGACCTCGGTCGGGTTGAACGTGATCGAGACGTAGAAGTACGTGAAGAACACGATCAACGCGAAGAAGCTCAGCATGTACAGCGGGTGGTCTCCCACCACGAAGTAGTCGCTGACCCAGCCGGCCCAGCTGGCGGTGGGGTTGAACTGGGCGGCGAGCGCCGGCAGGTACATCAGGCTGGACGCGAAGATCACCGGGATGATGCCCGCCTGGTTGACCTTCAGCGGGATGTACGTCGACGAGCCGCCGAACATCTTGCGCCCGACCATCCGGCGCGCGTACTGCACCGGGATACGGCGCTGCGCCTGCTCGACGAAGATGACCGCCGCGATCACCGCGAGCCCCACCGCGACCACCACGAGGAACGTGAACCAGCCCTGTCCGACGCGGATCTGCCACAGCGTGCCGGGGAACGTGGCCACCACCTGGGTGAAGATCAGGATCGACATGCCGTTGCCGACGCCACGGTCGGTGATGAGCTCGCCGAGCCACATGATGACCGCCGTGCCCGCCGTCATGGTCACGACCAGCAGCAGGAAGACGAAGATGCTGTCCTCGTCGTAGAGCAGCGACTCGTTGCAGACACCGCCGAACAGCTGACGGCCACGGGCCAGCGCCACGATCCCCGTCGCCTGCAGGACGGACAGGCCCAGCGTGAGGTAGCGGGTGTACTGAGTGATCTTGGCCTGCCCCGACTGACCCTCCTTCTTGAGGGTCTCGAGCCGGGGGATCACCACGGTGAGCAGCTGGAGGATGATGCTGGCCGTGATGTACGGCATGATGCCCAGCGCGAAGACGGTGAGCTGGAGCAGCGCACCGCCGGAGAACAGGTTGATCAGGCTGAAGAGGCTGTTGCCCTCGGCCTGGCTGACGCAGCTCTGGACGTTGGGGACGTTGACGCCGGGTGCGGGCACCGTCGACCCCACCCGGAAGATCGCGATGACGAACAGGACGAACAGGAGCTTCTTGCGCAGGTCCGGCGTCCGGAACGCGTTCACGAAGGCGCCAAGCACCAGGTCCTCCCAGTGGCCCCCCGACGGCTGGGGAGCCCGGTCGTGTCGGGCAGCACGGCCGCCGCGACTCTAACAGGTGGAAGCGCGACGACCGCCGGGCCAGAGGGCCGACGGTCGTCCCCCGACTGGTCGTGCGCTGTGCCTACAGAACGTTCTCCAGGGCGTCTACAGGACGGTCACCGAGCCTCCGGCGGCCTCGATCTTGGTCCGGGCCGAGCCCGAGAACGCGTGTGCGCTGACATGCACGGCTCCCTGGATCTCGCCCTGACCCAGCACCTTGACGGGCTCGCCCGCACGGACGGCCCCACGCTCGGCGAGCGCCTCCGCGGTCACCTGGCCACCCTCCGGGAACAGCAGGGCGATGCGGTCGAGGTTGACGACCTGGTACTCGGTACGAGACCGGTTGGTGAAGCCCTTGAGCTTGGGCAGCCGCATGTGCAGCGGCATCTGCCCGCCCTCGAAGCCCGCCGAGACCTGCCCGCGGGCCTTGCTGCCCTTGGTGCCGCGACCGGCGGTCTTGCCCTTTCCTGCCTCGCCACGGCCGACCCGGGTCTTGGCCGTCTTGGCCCCGGGCGCCGGGCGCAGGTGGTGCAGCTTGAGAGTCATCAGTCAGTCCGTCTTCTCGTCGGGCACGTTCTCGACGGCCACCAGATGGGTCACCGTCGCCAGCATGCCGCGGATCTCGGGGCGGTCCTCCTTGACGACCACGTCACCGATCCGGCGGAGGCCGAGGGAGCGCAGGGTGTGCCGCTGGTTCTGCTTGCGTCCGATCCCGGACCGGGTCTGACGCACCTTTATCCTGCCCATCAGGCACCCGTCTCCGCGCGTGCCCGCAGCAGGGCTGCGGGGGCGACGTCCTCGACGGCCATGCCACGCCGGGCGGCAACGGAGTCGGGGGACTCCAGGTCGCGCAGCGCCTGCACGGTGGCGTGGACGATGTTGATGGCGTTGCTCGAGCCGAGTGACTTGCTCAGCACGTCGTGGATGCCCGCACACTCGAGCACGGCACGCACCGGGCCGCCGGCGATCACACCGGTACCGGGAGCGGCCGGGCGCAGCAGCACGACGCCAGCGGCCTTCTCACCCTGCACGGGGTGCGGGATGGTGCCCTGGATGCGCGGGACCTTGAAGAAGCTCTTCTTGGCCTCCTCGACGCCCTTCGCGATCGCGGCAGGCACCTCCTTGGCCTTCCCGTAGCCGACTCCGACCGTCCCGTCACCGTCACCGACGACCACGAGGGCGGTGAAGCTGAAGCGCCGGCCGCCCTTGACCACCTTGGCGACGCGGTTGATGCCGACGACGCGCTCGATGTAGGCGGTCTTGTCCGCTCCGCCTCGACCTCCGTCGCGGCTCCGGCCGGCACCGGCACCGCCGCTGCGGCGCTGGGGTCCGCTCATCAGATGTCCCTCTTCCCTGTGTGGCGTGTCATCGTCTTGCAGCTCATCAGAACTCCAGCCCGCCCTCGCGGGCACCGTCGGCCAACGCGGCCACCCGTCCGTGGTAGCGGTTTCCGGCACGGTCGAAGACCACCGCGGCGACACCGGCGCCCTTGGCCCGGTCGGCCACCAGCTCGCCGACGCGCCGCGCCTTGGCCGTCTTGTCGTCGGACAGCTCGCGAAGGTCTGCCTCCATCGTGCTCGCCGAGGCCAGTGTCCGGCCCTGCAGGTCGTCGACCACCTGGGCGACGATGTGCCGGCTCGACCGCGTCACGACCAGGCGGGGACGATCGGTCGTCCCCGACACCTTCTTGCGGCCCCGCATCTGGCGGCGCAGCCGTGCGGCCGTGCGGCCGGAGACCGACTTCTTGTGCTTCAGCGCGATCGCCATGTCACTTACCTGCCTTTCCGACCTTGCGCCGGACCTGCTCGCCCGCGTAGCGGATGCCCTTGCCCTTGTACGGCTCGGGCTTGCGCAGCTTGCGGATGTTCGCGGCGACCTCACCGACCAGCTGCTTGTCGATGCCGGACACCGAGAACCGGGTCGCCGACTCGACCGCGAACGTCACGCCGGCGGGCGCCTCGAAGGTGATGGGGTGGCTGTAGCCGAGGTTGAGCTCGAGCGTGGTGGGGTCCACGGCTCGTACGCGGTACCCGACGCCCACGATCTCCAGCTTCTTCTCGTAGCCGTCGGTGACCCCGGTGACCATGTTGGCGATCAGGGTGCGCGACAGCCCGTGCAGCGCGCGGCTGCGACGCTCGTCGTTGGGCCGGCGGATCTCCAGCAGCCCGTCCTCGTCGGCGCGTGCGACCGTGATCGGGTCCACGACGGTGTGGGCCAGCTCGCCCTTCGGGCCCTTGACCGTCACGTGCTGGCCGTCGACGGCGACGTCGACACCAGAGGGGATCGGGATGGGCATCTTGCCGATACGCGACATATCTCCGTACCTCCCGTCACCAGACGTAGGCGAGGACTTCCCCGCCTACCCCTCGGTGGTTGGCCTGCCGGTCGGTGAGCAGCCCCTGGCTGGTCGAGATGATCGCGACGCCCAGGCCGCCGAGCACGCGGGGCAGGCCGGTGCTCTTGGCGTACACCCGGAGCCCCGGCTTGGAGATCCGCCGCACGCCCACCAGGGCGCGCTCGCGGTGCTGGCCGTACTTGAGGGTGAGGGTCAGCGTCTTGCCGACCGCCCCCTCCTGCGGCTCCTCGACCTTCCAGGAGGTGATGTAGCCCTCCTGCTGGAGAATCTCGGCCACACCGGTCTTCAGCTTGCTGGACGGCATGCTCACCGTGTCGTGGAAGGCCTGGTTGCCGTTGCGCAGACGGGTCAGCATGTCTGCGATCGGGTCCGTCATGGTCATGGTTCGAGTACCACTTTCTGGTCGTGGTTTCCGCCGCCCCGAGAGTCGGGACCCGGACCTTCGACTGTCAGGGAGGAGTTACCAGCTGCTCTTGGTGACACCGGGGAGCTCTCCTCGGTGCGCCATCTCACGCAGGCAGATCCGGCACAGGCCGAACTTGCGGAAGACGGCCTTGGGACGGCCACAGCGCTGGCAACGCGTGTAGCCGCGTACCTTGAACTTGGGCTTGCGGGACTGCTTGACGACGAGGGCGGTCTTGGCCACGGTGTCAGTTCTCCTTGAACGGGAAGCCGAGCTGCTTGAGCAGGGCCCGGGCCTGCTCGTCGTCGGTCGAGGTGGTGACGACGGTGATGTCCATGCCCCGGGAGCGATCGATCCGGTCCTGGTCGATCTCATAGAAGACGACCTGCTCGGTGAGCCCGAACGTGTAGTTGCCGTGGCCGTCGAACTGCCGGGGGGACAGCCCCCGGAAGTCGCGGATACGGGGAAGTGCCAGCGACACCAGCCGGTCGAGGAACTCCCACATCCGGTCACCACGCAGCGTCACGTGGCAGCCGATCGGCATGCCCTCCCGCAGCTTGAACTGGGCGATCGACTTGCGCGCCCGGGTCACGGACGGCTTCTGGCCGGTGATCGTGGTGAGGTCGCGAATGGCGCCCTCGATCAGCTTGGAGTCGCGGGCCGCCTCGCCCACGCCCATGTTGACCACGACCTTCGTCAGGCCGGGCACCTGCATGACGTTCGCGTGACCGAACTGCTCATGCAGCGCGGGCGCGACCTCCTCGCGGTAACGCGACTTGAGCCGCGGCAGCGCCGGGGCCTCGGTCATGGTGGTGCTCATCAGATCTCCTTGCCGGTGCGCGTGGCGACCCGGACGCTGCGATGTGCGGAATAGGTGCTGCCGTCGGGCCGGGTCTTGGTGACCTCGTCGCGACGGAAGCCGATGCGTGTCGGGACCTTGCCGCCGCCTTCGTCGTCGTCATCGACGAGCAGCATCACGTTGGAGACATGGATCGGTGCCTCCTGGGTGACGATGCCGCCGGTGGTGCCGCCCCGGCCGCCCTGCTGGGTGACCTTGGTGTGGCGCTTCACGCGGTTGACGCCCTCGACGATGACCCGGTGCTCCGCGGCACGGACGGCGATGACGCGACCCTCGACGCCCTTGTCACTGCCTCGGACCACGCGGACGAGGTCACCCTTCTTGATGGTCAGCTCGTGGGTCATCACAACACCTCCGGGGCAAGCGAGATGATTCGCATGAACCGCTTGTCGCGCAGCTCGCGGCCCACCGGGCCGAAGATTCGCGTCCCGCGCGGCTCACCGTCCTGACGCAGGATCACCGCCGCGTTCTCGTCGAAGCGGATGTAGCTGCCGTCGGGACGCCTGCGCTCCTTGACGGTGCGCACGATGACGGCCTTGACGACCTCGCCCTTCTTGACGTTGCCGCCGGGGATGGCGTCCTTGACCGTCGCGACGATCACGTCGCCGATCCCGGCGTAGCGCCGCCCGGAGCCGCCGAGCACCCGGATGCACAAGATCTCCTTGGCACCGGTGTTGTCCGCGACCTTGAGACGCGACTCCTGCTGGATCACTTGGCCTTCTCCAGAATCTGCACGACGCGCCAGCGCTTGGTCGCCGACCGCGGACGGGTCTCCATGAGGAGCACCCGGTCCCCCGTGCCGCACTGGTTGCGCTCGTCGTGCGCCTTGAGCTTGGAGTTCCGGCGCAGCACCTTGCCGTACAGGGGGTGCTTCACGCGGTCCTCGACTGTCACCACGACGGTCTTGTCCATCTTGTCGCTGACCACCAGACCCTCACGGGTCTTGCGGGTGTTGCGCTCTTCTGCCTGCTCGGTCGTCATGCCTCACTCGTTCCGGACTCGATGATCCCCAGCTCGCGCTCGCGCAGGACCGTGTAGATGCGGGCGATGTCGTGCCGGACCGTGCGCAGCCGGCCATGGCTCTCGAGCTGCCCGGTGGCGGCCTGGAAGCGGAGGTTGAACAGCTCCTCCTTGGCCTCCCGCAGCTTCTCGGCCAGGCCGTCCTCGTCCAGCGTCCGCAGCTCGGCGGCGGTCGTCACGGTGGCCATCAGAAGTCACCTGCCTCGCGGGTCACGAACTTGCACTTCATGGGGAGCTTGTGCATCGCGCGGCGCAGCGCCTCGCGGGCGACGGGCTCGGTGACACCCGACAGCTCGAACATCACCCGGCCCGGCTTCACGTTGGCGATCCACCATTCCGGCGAGCCCTTCCCGGACCCCATGCGGGTCTCGGCGGGCTTCTTGGTCAGCGGCCGGTCGGGGTAGATGTTGATCCACACCTTGCCGCCACGCTTGATGTGACGGGTCATGGCGATACGGGCCGACTCGATCTGGCGGTTCGTGACGTAGTGGCCCTCGACCGCCTGGATGCCGAAGTCGCCGAAGGCCAGCGACGTGCCGCCCTTGGCCTGTCCCCGACGCGTCGGGTGGTGCTGCTTGCGGTGCTTGACCCTTCGCGGGATCAACATGGCTCAGCCCTCCTGTCCCGTGCTCGGAGGCGTCGACGGGGCGGTGTCGGCACCGGCAGCAGTGCCGGTCGCCGCGGGGGCAGCCGCTGCGGTCTGCGCGGTGGCGGGGGCGGTGGCCGGGGCGGACCCCTCGTCGCGGGCCGGACGCCGCTCGCCGCCACGCTCGGGCCGACGGCCACGAGTGGTCGGTCGGTTGCGACCGGCGGCCGCCGCCCGCGCCGCGGCCTGCGCCTCGCGCTCGGCGCGGCTGCCCGCAACCTCGCCCTTGTAGATCCAGACCTTGACGCCGATCCGGCCGAAGGTCGTCTTGGCCTCGTAGAAGCCGTAGTCGACGTCGGCGCGCAGCGTGTGCAACGGCACGCGGCCCTCGCGGTAGAACTCGGAGCGCGACATCTCGGTGCCACCGAGACGGCCGGAGCACTGCACCTTCACGCCCAGGGCACCGCTGCGCATGGTCGTCTGCAGCGCCTTGCGCATGGCGCGCCGGAACTGCACACGGCCGGACAGCTGCTCCGCGACGCCCTGCGCCACCAGCTGCGCGTCGAGCTCGGGGTTCTTGACCTCGAGGATGTTCAGCTGCACCTGCTTGGCGGTGAGCTTCTCCAGGTCACCCCGGATCCGCTCGGCTTCCGCACCGCGGCGACCGATGACGATGCCCGGACGTGCGGTGTGGATGTCGACGCGGACGCGGTCGCGGGTGCGCTCGATCTCGACCTTGGAGATGCCGGCCCGGTCCATGCCCTTGGAGAGCAGGCGACGGATCTTGACGTCCTCCCCGACGTACGACTTGTAGAGGTCGCCGGCGTACCAGCGGCTCTTGTGGTCGGTCGAGATCCCGAGCCGGAACCCGTGCGGGTTGACTTTCTGTCCCACTTAGCGGGCCCTTCCCTTCGAGCTGGTACGTCGGCCGCCGGTGCCGGCGCTCGTGGTGGACGGGTCGTCGGGACCCGGCTGCACCACAACGGTGATGTGGCAGGTGCGCTTGTTGATGCGGTAGGCACGCCCCTGGGCGCGAGGCCGGAACCGCTTGAGCGTCGGACCCTCGTCGACCTTGGCCTGGGTGATGACCAGGCTGCCGCGGTCGAGCCCCTCGCCGCCGGTGGCGTTGGCGACGGCGCTCTCGAGGGTCTTGTAGACGGTCTCGGCGGCTGCCTGCGGGGCGAACCGCAGCTGGGCCAGGGCGACGTCCACCGGGGCGCCGCGGACCATGTCCACGACGCGACGGGCCTTGCGCGGTGCGACGCGGGCGAACCGCGCCACCGCGAACGCGCCGGGCTCGTCACCCAGCAGGCTGTCGCGGCGGGCGCTCACGCGCCGGCGCTCTGCAACACTCATCGACTCAGTTCTCTCTTCAGTGGTCTCGTACCGCGCGCCCGCATCAGCGGCGCCGGGCCTTGCGGTCGTCCTTCTCGTGCCCGCGGAACGTGCGGGTCGGCGCGAACTCGCCGAGCTTGTGCCCGACCATCGACTCGGTCACGAAGACCGGGACGTGCTTGCGCCCGTCGTGGACGGCGATCGTGTGGCCGAGCATGGCCGGCACGATCATCGACCGGCGCGACCAGGTCTTGATCACGTTCTTGCTGCCCGCATCGTTCTGGGCGTCCACCTTCTTGATCAGGTGGTCGTCGACGAAGGGGCCCTTCTTCAGGCTTCGTGGCATGGTGGTCGGCCCTTCCTCAGCGCTTCCCGGACTTGCGGCGACGGCGACGGACGATCAGCTGGTCACTGGGCTTGCTCTTGCGGGTACGACCCTCCGGCTTGCCCCACGGCGAGACCGGGTGGCGCCCTCCGGAGGTCTTGCCCTCCCCACCACCGTGCGGGTGGTCGACAGGGTTCATGGCGACGCCCCGCACGGTCGGGCGCTTGCCCTTCCAGCGCATCCGGCCGGCTTTGCCCCAGTTGATGTTGGACTGCTCGGCGTTGCCGACCTCTCCGATGGTGGCGCGGCAGCGCACGTCGACGTAGCGCATCTCCCCGGACGGCAGGCGCAGCTGTGCGCGCGGACCTTCCTTGGCGACCAGCTGCACCGAGGCGCCGGCCGAGCGAGCCATCTTCGCCCCGCCTCCGGGACGCAGCTCGATCGCGTGCAGCGTCGTCCCGACCGGGATGTTGCGCAGGGGCAGGTTGTTGCCGACCTTGATGTCGGCGCCCGATCCGGCCTCGAGCATGGCTCCCTGGCGTAGGCCCTGCGGCGCCACGATGTAGCGCTTCTCACCGTCGGCGTAGTGCAGCAGCGCGATCCGCGCCGTGCGGTTCGGGTCGTACTCGATCTGCGCCACCTTGGCGGGCACGCCGTCCTTGTCGTACCGGCGGAAGTCGATCAACCGGTAGGCGCGCTTGTGCCCACCACCTTGGTGGCGCGTGGTGATCCGGCCCTTGTTGTTCCGGCCGCCCTTCTTGGGCAGCGGCCGGGTCAGGGACTTCTCGGGCGCCGTGCGCGTGACCTCGACGAAGTCGGCGACCGACGAGCCACGTCGGCCCGGTGTCGTCGGCTTGTACTTGCGGATAGCCATGGGTCAGTACCTCTCGTCTCGCCGGCTCAGGCGCCCGGGCCGGAGAAGATGTCGATGCGCTGGCCCGCGGCCACGCTCACGATCGCGCGCTTGGTGTCGGGACGAGCGCCGAAGCCGGCACGGGTACGACGGCGCTTGCCGACGCGGTTGGCGGTGTTGACGGCGGTCACCTTGACGGAGAACACCTGCTCCACGGCGATCTTGATCTCGGTCTTGTTGGCGTCCTTGCGGACCAGGAACGTGTACTTGTTCTGGTCCAGCAGGCCATAGCTCTTCTCGCTCACGACGGGGGCGATGAGGACGTCGCGAGCCTCCTTGTGCAGCGTGCTCACTGGTCGGCCTCGCTCTCGGTCGTGGCGGAACCGCCGGCGGTGTGCCTGGCCAGCAGGAGCTCGTACGCCCTCCGGGTGAAGACGACGTCGTCACTGGCCAGCACGTCGTAGGTGTTGAGCTGGTCGACGAACAGCAGATGGACGTCACGCTCGTTGCGAAGGCTCTTGGCGGTCAGCTCGTCGCCGCGGTCCAGCACGACCAGCACCCGCGGGCGCCCGGTCAGCGTGCGCAGCGCGCCCAGTGCCTGCTTGGTGGACGGGACGTCCCCGTCGAGCAGCCCGTCGACCACGTGCACCCGGCCCCCGCGGGCCCGGTCGGACAATGCGCCCCGCAGGGCGGCCGCCTTCATCTTCTTGGGTGTCCGCTGCGCGTACGAACGCGGCTGCGGCCCGTGCACCACACCGCCGCCGACGAACTGCGGCGCGCGGATGGACCCCTGGCGCGCCCGGCCGGTGCCCTTCTGGCGGTAGGGCTTCCGACCACCGCCGGCGACCTGGGCCCGGGTCTTGGTCGACGCGGTCCCCTGGCGCGCTGCCGCCTGCTGGGCGACGACGACCTGGTGGATCAGCGGGACGTTGACCTGGACGTCGAAGATCTCGGCCGGCAGGTCGACCGTCCCCGACTTCTCGCCGGAGGCATCCCGCACGTCGATGCTGGTCATGCGGTGACCCCCTTCGTGGCCTTGACCGCACCGCGCACCATGACCAGACCGCCCTTGGGCCCGGGGACGGCACCGACGATGAGCAGCAGTCCCTGCTCGGCGTCCACGGCGTGCACGGTCAGGTTCTGGGTGGTGACCGTCTCGCCGCCCATGCGCCCGGCCATCTTCATGCCCTTGAACACCCGCCCCGGGGTGGCGCATCCGCCGATGGAGCCCGGCTTGCGGTGGTTGCGGTGCGCACCGTGCGACGCGCTCACGCCGTGGAACCCGTGTCGCTTCATCACGCCGGCGAAGCCCTTGCCCTTGCTGGTCGCGGTGATGTCCACCTGCTCACCGGGGGTGAAGAGGTCGGGCGACAGCTCCTGACCGGGCTCGTAGGAGTCGGCGTCGTCGGTGCGGATCTCGACCAGCTGCCGCCGTGGGGTCACGCCCGCCTTCGCGAAGTGACCCGCCTGCGGCTTGGTGACCTTGCGGCCCGGGATCTCGCCGTAGCCGAGCTGGATGGCGGAGTAGCCGTCGGTCTCGACCTTGCGCACCTGGGTCACGACGTTGGTGCCCGCCGCGATGACGGTCACCGGCACGACCCGGTTGTTGGCGTCCCACACCTGCGTCATGCCGAGCTTGGTGCCCAGCAGACCGCGAACGTTTCGGATTTGCGTACTCATGGCTGTCGAAGAGTCCTCTGCGTCCTCAGAGCTTGATCTCGATGTCGACGCCCGCCGGGAGGTCGAGGCGCATCAACGAGTCAACGGTCTTCGGAGTCGGGTCGATGATGTCGATGAGACGCTTGTGGGTGCGCATCTCGAAGTGCTCGCGACTGTCCTTGTACTTGTGCGGTGACCGGATGACGCAGAAGACGTTCTTCTCCGTCGGCAGCGGCACCGGGCCCGCGACCTTCGCGCCCGTGCGGGTCACCGTGTCGACGATCTTGCGCGCCGACGAGTCGATGACCTCGTGGTCGTAGGCCTTGAGCCTGATGCGGATCTTCTGTCCCGCCATAGCCTCGTTCTCGTCCTTTTCGTTGGCACCGCTTGCGGTGTGTTCCGGTCCGTACCAGCGCCGACCCCCGAGGTCGGGCGTGTCGCCCTTCGGGGCAGCGCATGCCCGTCCCCTTGAACTCGTAGGGGGAGGTCCCGACGGGTGCCGGGATCGGATGGGGACTCCTGGTGCGGCGCCCCGTCCCACGGCGTCGGTCTCGAGGACCGGATCCATGGCGCGGAAGCACCCCGGCGTCCCCGCCGGAGCAACCCCGACAGTCTGCCAGACCTGGTTCCCCGTGCCAAATCCCTTCCCGGCCCTCGCACCGAGCCAGCGTGGGTGCCGAGCCCCACCGGTGGGGAGGTTCGGCGCGAGGCGCGGGTGGACAGCCCCGGTGGGAAGACAGCGGGCCCGCACCGATGGCCGGTGCGGGCCCTCTGTCGCCTGGCGACAGGCTGCCTAGCGGGTCACTTGAGGATCTTGGTCACCCGGCCGGCGCCGACGGTACGGCCGCCCTCGCGGATCGCGAAGCGCAGCCCCTCCTCCATGGCGATCGGCTGGATGAGGTTCACGGTCATGTCGGTGTTGTCACCGGGCATCACCATCTCCGTGCCCTCAGGCAGGTGCACCACACCGGTCACGTCCGTGGTCCGGAAGTAGAACTGCGGACGGTAGTTGTCGAAGAACGGCGTGTGACGGCCGCCCTCTTCCTTGCTCAGGATGTAGACCTGCGCCTCGAACTCGGTGTGCGGGGTGGTGGTGCCCGGCTTGATGATGACCATCCCGCGCTCGACGTCCTCGCGCTTGGTCCCGCGCAGCAGCAGGCCGACGTTCTCGCCCGCCTGCCCCTCGTCGAGGAGCTTGCGGAACATCTCGACGCCGGTGACCGTGGTGGTCTGCTTTGTCTCGCGGATCCCGACGATGTCGACGGTCTCGTTGATCTTGACCACGCCGCGCTCGATCCGACCGGTCACCACGGTGCCACGACCGGTGATGGTGAAGACGTCCTCGACCGGCATGAGGAACGGCTTCTCGATCTCGCGCACCGGCTGCGGGATGTGCGAGTCGACGGCGTTCATCAGCTCCACGATCGACTCACCCCACTTCTCGTCGCCGTTGAGCGCAGGGAAGGCCGCCACCTGGACGACCGGGGCGTCGTCACCGTCGAACTCGTACTCGCTGAGGAGCTCGCGCACCTCCAGCTCGACCAGCTCGAGGATCTCGTCGTCGTCGACCATGTCGCACTTGTTGAGCGCGACCACGATCGCCGGCACGCCCACCTGGCGGGCCAGCAGCACGTGCTCACGGGTCTGCGGCATCGGCCCGTCGGTCGCCGCGACGACGAGGATCGCGCCGTCCATCTGGGCGGCACCGGTGATCATGTTCTTGATGTAGTCGGCGTGCCCAGGACAGTCGACGTGGGCGTAGTGCCGCGCCTCCGTCTGGTACTCGACGTGCGCGATCGAGATGGTGATACCGCGCTGGCGCTCCTCCGGGTCGGGTACTTGTCGTGCAGCACCTTGGTGATCGCCGCGGTCAGCGTGGTCTTGCCGTGGTCGATGTGCCCGATGGTGCCGATGTTGACGTGCGGCTTCGTCCGCTCGAACTTCGCCTTCGCCACTTCTGGCTCCTTCTGGTCGTTGTGTTCCTGCCGCGCTGCGTGGTGCCTGGACCCTGACCCTAGGCGGAGAGCCTATGACCAGGACGGGATCACTCGCCCCGGGCCTTCTTGATGATCTCCTCTGCCACGGTCTTCGGGACCTCGGCATAGGAGTCGAACTGCATCGAGTACGCGGCCCGACCCGAGGTCTTGGACCTCAGGTCGCCCACGTACCCGAACATCTCCGACAGCGGTACGAGAGCGGTGATGACCTTGACGCCACCATGCCCCTCATCCATGGACTGGATGTGACCGCGCCGGGAGTTGAGGTCCCCGATGACGTCGCCCATGTAGTCGTCGGGGGTGGTGACCTCGACGGACATCATGGGCTCGAGCAGCACCGGGTCTGCCTTGCGGGCCGCCTCCTTGAACGCCATCGATCCGGCGATCTTGAAGGCCAGCTCGGAGGAGTCGACGTCGTGGTACTGGCCGTCGGTCAGGGTCATCTTGACGTCGACCATCGGGTACCCGGCGAGCACGCCGAACTCCATGGCCTCCTGTGCCCCCTCGTCGACCGCCGGGATGTACTCCCGCGGGATGCGACCGCCGCTGACCGCGTTGACGAACTCGTAGCCGCCGTCCCCTCCGCCGGTGGGCTCGATGTTGATGATGACCTTGGCGAACTGGCCCGAGCCGCCGGTCTGCTTCTTGTGCGTGTAGCTGACCTTCTCGACGACTCGCTTGATGGTCTCGCGGTATGCCACCTGCGGCTTCCCGACGTTGGCGGAGACCCGGAACTCGCGCTTCATCCGGTCGACCAGCACCTCGAGGTGCAGCTCCCCCATGCCGGCGATGATCGTCTGCCCGGTCTCCTCGTCGGTGCGGACCTGGAAGGTCGGGTCCTCTTCGGACAGGCGCTGGATGGCTGCGCCGAGCTTCTCCTGGTCGCCCTTGGACAACGGCTCGATGGCGACGTGGATGACCGGGGCCGGGAACGTCATCGACTCGAGCACGACGGGCTTGCCCGGATCGCACAGGGTCTCCCCCGTGGTGGTGTCCTTGAGGCCCATCACCGCGACGATGTGGCCGGCGCCGACGCTGGCGATCTCCTCGCGCTTGTTGGCGTGCATGCGGTAGATCTTGCCGATGCGCTCCTTGCGGCCCTTGGTGGGGTTGAGCACCGAGGTGCCCGTCTCCAGCCGTCCTGAGTAGACCCGCAGGTAGGTCAGCTTGCCCAGGTGCTGGTCGGCCATGATCTTGAACGCCAGGGCGGAGAACGGCTCGTCCTCACTCGGGCGGCGCGGCACCGAGGTGTCCTCGTCGTCGACGGCGTGCCCGGTGATGGCGGGGACGTCGATCGGCGACGGCAGGTAGGACACGACCGCGTCGAGCAGCGGCTGCACGCCCTTGTTCTTGAACGCCGTGCCGCACATGACGGGCGTGAGCGCGCTGGCCAGCGTGGCGCGCCGGATGGCGGCCCGCAGCGCCGGCAGCTCCGGCTCCTCGCCCTCGAGGTAGAGCTCCATCATCTCGTCGTCGGCCTCGGCGATGGTCTCCAGCAGCCGGTCGCGCCATTCGCGGGCGGCCTCGGCGTGTGTCGCCGGGATCTCCTCGACCGCGTAGTCCTCGCCCAGGGCGGTCTCTCCCCGCCAGGTGAGCGCACGCATCTCCACCAGGTCGATGACCCCGATGAAGTCGCCCTCGGTGCCGATCGGCAGCTGCAGCACGAGGGGTACGGCGGCCAGCCGGGTACGGATCATGTCCACGCAGCGGTGGAACTCGGCACCGGTGCGGTCGAGCTTGTTCACGAAGCAGATGCGGGGCACCCGGTAGCGGTCGGCCTGGCGCCACACCGTCTCGGACTGCGGCTCCACGCCGGCCACTCCGTCGAAGACCGCGACCGCGCCGTCGAGGACGCGCAGCGAGCGCTCCACCTCGACAGTGAAGTCGACGTGGCCCGGGGTGTCGATGATGTTGATCGTGTGGTTGTCCCAGATGCACGTCGTCGCGGCCGAGGTGATGGTGATGCCGCGCTCCTGCTCCTGCTCCATCCAGTCCATCGTGGCGGCGCCCTCGTGGACCTCGCCGATCTTGTAGTTGATACCGGTGTAGAACAGGATCCGCTCGGTCGTCGTCGTCTTGCCGGCGTCGATGTGCGCCATGATGCCGATGTTGCGGACGCGGCCCAGGTCGGTCGTGATGTCGACAGCCACGGTGGCGTCTCTTCCTTACGGGTTGGTGGTGCGGAAGTCGGGGCTGGGAGGGCCGGTCGCCGGCCGGCGCCGAGAGGCGACCCCGAACCGGCTGCGGGCCTACCAGCGGTAGTGGGCGAACGCCTTGTTGGCCTCGGCCATCTTGTGCGTGTCCTCACGCTTCTTCACGCTGCCGCCCAAGCCGTTGGACGCGTCGAGCAGCTCGTTCATCAGCCGCTCGGCCATCGTCTTCTCGCGGCGCTCGGCCGAGTACTTGACGAGCCAGCGCATGGCCAGCGTGGTGGAGCGTCCGGCGCGGACCTCGATCGGCACCTGGTAGGTGGCACCACCGACGCGACGGCTCTTGACCTCCAGGGTGGGCTTGACGTTGTCCATGGCCCGCTTCAGCGTCACGACCGGGTCGACCCCGGTCTTCTCGCGGGTCCCCTCGAGAGCGGAGTACACGATGCGCTGCGCCACCGCCTTCTTGCCGTCCTCGAGGGGCCCTTGCGCGGCATCAGCTCTTCTCCTTCTTCGCGCCGTAGCGGCTGCGAGCCTGCTTGCGGTTCTTGACGCCCTGGGTGTCGAGCGAGCCGCGGATGATCTTGTAGCGCACGCCCGGGAGGTCCTTCACCCGGCCGCCACGAACGAGCACCATCGAGTGCTCCTGGAGGTTGTGACCGACACCGGGGATGTACGCGGTCACCTCGATGCCACTCGACAGCCGCACCCGGGCCACCTTGCGCAGGGCCGAGTTGGGCTTCTTCGGTGTCGTCGTGTAGACGCGTGTGCACACGCCTCGCCGCTGGGGCGATCCCTTCAGGGCGGGTGTCTTGTTCTTCGACACCTTGTCCTGGCGGCCCTTGCGGACCAGCTGCTGGATGGTGGGCACCGCGTACTTCCTTCAGTTCGGATGGCTGCTGCCGTCTGCTGTGCGTGCGGCAACCAGCCGACATCGCCGTCGGGAGGACGGCAGGTCGAAACCAGCAGGACGGCACGCGTGAGACCCGGGACAGCCCAGGCACGACTTCACAGATTAGCCGAGCCTCAGAGGCGGGTCAAAACCGGCGGGCCCCGAGCCCACTCGTCGCCCGCTGCCCGGGATCTCGGGCACGGGGCACCCGCAGAGCTGTCCCCGACACGGGCCGGCCCCCCACCTCTCACGAGGCCTCACCACAGCTGGACGGACCTTCGCAGGATCGTGGCCAGGTCGTCGTCGCTCGGCTCCCGGGGGGAGATCGCCAGCAGCCGCTGCTGCTGACGCGTCCCCTCCACCAGGCCGTCGACGTCGCCCTCGCTGAAACCGACGGCGCCGATGCCGGGCGGCATACCGATGTCGCGCATCAGCTCGCGCAGCGCCCGGGGCAGGACGTCCGCCGGGTCGTCCGGACGCTCCATGCCCGGGGCGAGCAGCTCGGCTGCACGGAGGTGTCGCTCGGGCGCGGACGCGAAGGTGAACCTGAAGGCCTCCGGCGCGGTGAGCGACACCGCCATGCCGTGCGGCACCATGGCGTGGTCGTCCGGGTAGTCCGCCGGGTGGAAGTCGCCGACCTGTCCAGCGATCGGGTACGCGTTGGCGTGCGGGATGTGCACGCCGGCGTTGCCGAAGCCCAGGCCGGCGAAGGTCGAGGCCAGCGTCATGTCGGTCCGCGCCTCCCTGTCCTGGCCGTCGTGCACCGAGCGACGGAACGCCGTCGCCAGCAGTGTGAGCGCCCGCTCGGACCACATGTCGGCGATCGGGTTGGAGCCGCAGTACGGCACCCGCTGCTCGGGCCGCTTGCGCGGGTAGGCGGTGAAGGGGCGGGCGGTGTAGCTCTCCAGCGCGTGGCAGCAGATGTCCATCCCTGAGTTCGCCGTCACCCCGGCCGGCTGGCTGAGCGTCACGTCGGGGTCGATCACGGCGAGCAGGGGCCGCAGCGCCGGATGGCTGATGCCGGTCTTCACCCGCCTGGCCACGACATCGAGCACGCACACCGTGGTGCTCTCAGCGCCGGTTCCGGTGGTGGTGGGGACCGCGATCAGGGGCAGCAGCGCCTCGACGGGGGCCCGGCCCTGGCCCACGGGTGGGTTCACGTAGTCGAGCAGCTCCCCCGGGTTCGTGGTCATCAGGTCGACCGCCTTGGCGGTGTCGATACTCGATCCGCCGCCCACGGCCACGTACGCGTCCCAGGGACCGGTCTCGCGCGCGAACTCGATCGCCGCGAGGAAGCTCTCGTCGGTCGGCTCGACCCGGGTGCCGGCGAACACGGCCGCCTCGATCGCGTAGCCCGCCATCTGCTCGGCCACCCGCTGCGGCAGCCCGGTGGACTCCACGCCTGGATCGGTGACAACCAGGGCCCGGCGCACGCCGAGCCGCGCCAGGTCGTAGCCGATCTCGTCAGCGGCACCCGGACCGAACCGCAGCTGCGGCGACCCGTAGGTGAAGACGGTCTCGGCAGCGGAGGAGTCGGCTGGGGCGGTCATGGGTCGACCGTAGTGACGTCGGCGCCCGACGACACCCCGAGGCCGTCCCTACAGTCCTGGCCAGCCCGACCAGGCGGCCCCACCAGGTCCGACGGTCGCGACCGGACGCAGGGTCAGACCGGAGCCGCGCCACTGCGGGCAGCAGCAGCCAGCGCCCAGGCGACGAGACCGACCACCGACTCGGACTCGCCCAGGAACTGCTCGGGCAGCCAGCGTGCGTCGGAGGTCGTGCCGTTCACCTCCACCACCCGGGGATCAGGAGCATCCTCCGCGGCCGTGCCCTCGAAGACGAGCCGGATCGCGTGGTAGTCCTCGAGCACACCGTCAGGCGAACGAGCGACCTGGCGCATCGAGTGCACATCCAGCAGCCGCCCGATCGTGACGATCAGGCCCGTCTCCTCGCGCACCTCGCGCACGACCGCGTCGCGGGGGTCCTCGCCGTGGTCGACTCCGCCACCCGGAAGGGTCCAGGAACCGGCCCGGCTGGTCCTTCCCGACAGCTGGGTCAGCAGCACCTCCGATCCGCGCGGACCGTCCCGGCGTACGAGCGCGTATGCCGCGAAGCGCTGCCGCCGCACGGGTTCGGAGCTCACCCGGAGCAGCCTACGGCCGACGCGGGCGCCGTCTGCAGGGATCCGGGGGAGGACCCGGCGTCCGCACGCCGGCGCGGAGCCGCTCTCGCGGTGCCCCAGTGCGGAGCTGCGCGGGACGCGTCAGGGGCGGCCGACCCCGGTGTGACGAGGTGGCCGCCCCTGGCGGTCCGCGGAACAGCGGTGGCGCCGGCCGCGGATGCTGCGGACTGCGTCAGTTGCGGAACGACCCGAAGTCGAAGTCGTCCAGTGCCACCGACTGGCCCGTCGGCTGGCCGAAGTCGTAGTCGTACGACTCGTACCCGGTCAGTGAGTACGCCGCAGTGCGCGCCTCCTCGGTCGGCTCCACCCGGATGTTGCGGTAGCGCTCCAGACCGGTGCCGGCCGGGATGAGCTTTCCGAGGATCACGTTCTCCTTCAGCCCCATCAGGGAGTCCGACCGACCATGGATGGCCGCGTCGGTGAGGACCCTGGTGGTCTCCTGGAAGGAGGCCGCAGACAGCCACGAGTCGGTCGCGAGCGACGCCTTGGTGATGCCCATCAGCACCGGTCGTCCCGAGGCGGGCTGTCCCCCCTCGGCCACGACGCGGCGGTTCTCCTCCTCGAAGCGCACCCGGTCGACCAGGTCGCCGGTGAGCAGCTCGGCCACACCCTGCTCGATGACCGTCACGCGGCGCAGCATCTGCCGCACGATGATCTCGATGTGCTTGTCGTGGATCGACACGCCCTGGCTGCGGTAGACCTCCTGGACCTCGTCGACCAGGTGCTCCTGCGCCTTCCGGACGCCGAGGATGCGCAAGACGTCCTGCGGGTCCGGCGTGCCGTGCGTGAGCTGCTGGCCCACGTCGACGTGGTCGCCGTCCTCGACCAGCAGGCGCGAGCGCTTGCTGATCGGGTAGGGCTGCTCCTCGCCACCGTCGTCGGGGACGACGATGATCTTGCGGGCCTTGTCGGTCTCGTCGAGCCTGACCCGTCCGGCGCTCTCGGTGATCGGGGCCTTGCCCTTGGGCGTGCGGGCCTCGAACAGCTCCACCACGCGCGGGAGGCCGTGGGTGATGTCGTCACCCGCCACTCCGCCGGTGTGGAAGGTGCGCATCGTCAGCTGAGTGCCGGGCTCGCCGATGGACTGGGCGGCGATGATCCCGACCGCCTCGCCGATGTCGACGAGCTTGCCGGTGGCCAGGGAGCGCCCGTAGCACTTGGCGCAGGTACCCGTCCTGGCATCGCAGGTGAGCACCGAGCGGACCCGCACGGTCTCGATGCCGGCGTCGACCAGCTCGAGGATCTTGGGGTCCCCCATGTCCCCGCCGGCCTCGACCAGCACCTCCTCGGTGCCCGGGTGCACCACCCGGGTGGCCGCGGAGCGGGCGTACGCCGAGGTGTCGACGTTCTCCGCCGGGACGATCCTGCCGTCGTCGAGCCGCTGGCCGATCCGCTTGGGCAGACCACGCTCGGTGCCGCAGTCGTCCTCCCGGATGATGACGTCCTGGCTGACGTCGACCAGGCGACGGGTGAGGTAGCCCGAGTCGGCCGTCCGCAGCGCGGTGTCGGCCAGCCCCTTCCGAGCGCCGTGCGTGGAGATGAAGTACTCCACCACGGACAGGCCCTCGCGGAAGTTGGCCTTGATCGGCCGGGGGATGATCTCACCCCGCGGGTTGGCCACCAGACCTCGCATGGCGGCGATCTGGCGCACCTGCATCATGTTGCCGCGTGCGCCCGAGTGCACCGTCATGTAGATCGGGTTGGTCTTCTCGAACGTCTTCTCCATCTCCTTGCCGACGACGTTCGTGGCCTGGGTCCAGATCTCGATGAGCTCCTGGCGACGCTCCTCGTCGGTGATCAGACCGCGGTCGAACTGCTGCTGGACCTTGGCCGCCTGGTCCTCGTAGGTCGCCAGGATCTCCTGCTTGCGCGGAGGCGTGACGACGTCCTCGATCGAGATGGTCACCCCGGAACGGGTGGCCCAGTAGAAGCCGGTGTCCTTGAGCGCGTCGAGCGACGCTGCGACGTCGACCTTGGTGTAGCGCTCGGCCAGGTCGTTGACGATGGTGCCGAGCTGTCGCTTGCTGACCTCGTGGTTGACGAACGCGTAGTCGCTCGGCAGTGCCTCGTTGAACAGGGCGCGCCCCAGCGTGGTCTCGAAGAGGACCGGCTGACCAGGAGCCCAGTCCGCCGGCATCTCCGCGTCGACCGGCGGCACCAGGTCGCGGTAGCGGATCCTGATCTTGGCCTGCAGCGCGATCTCGTGGCGCTCGAAGGCCATCGCGGCCTCGGACACCGACGAGAAGACGCGACCCTCGCCCAGCTCGTCGTCCTTGTCCATGGTGAGGAAGTAGATGCCGATGACCATGTCCTGGGTCGGCATCGTCACCGGTCGGCCGTCGGCCGGCTTGAGGATGTTGTTGGTGCTCAGCATCAGGATGCGGGCCTCGGCCTGCGCCTCCGCCGACAGCGGCAGGTGCACCGCCATCTGGTCACCGTCGAAGTCGGCGTTGAACGCGGTGCAGACCAGCGGGTGGATCTGCACGGCCTTGCCCTCGATGAGCTGGGGCTCGAAGGCCTGGATGCCGAGGCGGTGCAGCGTGGGCGCCCGGTTGAGCAGCACCGGGTGCTCGGCGATGACCTCCTCCAGCACGTCCCAGACCACGGGCCGTGAGCGTTCGACCATCCGTTTGGCGCTCTTGATGTTCTGCGCGTGGTTCAGGTCGACCAGCCGCTTCATCACGAACGGCTTGAACAGCTCGAGCGCCATCTGCTTCGGCAGGCCGCACTGGTGCAGCTTGAGCTGCGGGCCGACCACGATGACGGAGCGGCCGGAGTAGTCGACGCGCTTGCCCAGCAGGTTCTGCCGGAACCGGCCCTGCTTGCCCTTGAGCATGTCCGACAGCGACTTGAGCGGCCGGTTCCCCGGGCCGGTCACCGGGCGACCGCGGCGACCGTTGTCGAACAGCGAGTCGACGGCCTCCTGCAGCATCCGCTTCTCGTTGTTGACGATGATCTCGGGTGCACCCAGGTCGAGCAGCCGCTTGAGCCGGTTGTTGCGGTTGATCACCCGGCGGTAGAGGTCGTTGAGGTCGCTCGTCGCGAACCGGCCGCCGTCGAGCTGCACCATCGGACGCAGGTCCGGCGGGATGACCGGGACACAGTCGAGCACCATGCCGCGAGGTGAGTTGGTCGTCTCCCGGAACGCCGAGACGACCTTCAGTCGCTTCAGCGCACGGGTCTTCCGCTGGCCCTTGCCGTTCTTGATGACGTCCTGCAGCGCCGCCGCCTCGGCCTCCAGGTCGAAGCTCTCGAGGCGCTTCTGGATCGCCTCGGCGCCCATGAAGCCCTGGAAGTACTGCCCGAAGCGGTACTTCATCTCGCGGTACAGCACCTCGTCGCCCTCGAGGTCCTGGACCTTGAGGCTCTTGAAGCGGTTCCAGACCTCGTCGAGGCGGTCGAGCTCACGCTGCGAGCGGTCGCGGCGCTGCTTGACCTCTCGCTCGGCCCCGTCCCGGACCTTGCGCCGCTGGTCGGCCTTGGCACCCTCGGCCTCGAGGGCGGCCAGGTCCTCCTCGAGCTTCTTCATGCGGGCCTCGATGTCGGCGTCGCGACGCTGCGACATGCCCTGGCGCTCGACGTCGATCTTGGCCTCGAGCGACGGCAGGTCACGGTGCCGCGCGTCGTCGTCGACCGAGGTGATCATGTACGCCGCGAAGTAGATGAGAGCTCGATGTGGCCCATCCGCTCCCGGCGGACCTTGCTCCGGGTCACCTCGACGCCGCAGCGCTCGCAGATGATGCCCTTGAAGCGCACCCGCTTGTATTTGCCGCAGTAGCACTCCCAGTCCCGGGTGGGACCGAAGATCTTCTCGCAGAACAGTCCGTCACGCTCCGGCTTGAGCGTGCGGTAGTTGATGGTCTCGGGCTTCTTGACCTCGCCGTGTGACCACTGACGGATGTCATCGGCCGTTGCCAGCCCGATGCGCAGCTCGTCGAAGAAGTTGACGTCCAGCACAGTTGACTCTCTTTCGAACGCTATGAGGGGGGACTGAGGCGCCTCGCGGGGGCGCTAGGGACGCCTCAGACCTCCTCGACACTGCTGGGCTCACGGCGGGACAGGTCGATGCCGAGCTCCTCGGCGGCCCTGAACACGTCGTCCTCGGTGTCGCGCATCTCCAGGGTGGTGCCGTCACTGGACAGCACCTCCACGTTGAGGCACAGCGACTGCATCTCCTTGACCAGCACCTTGAACGACTCGGGGATGCCGGGCTCGGGGACGTTCTCGCCCTTGACGATCGCCTCGTACACCTTGACCCGGCCGAGCACGTCGTCGGACTTGATGGTCAGCAGCTCCTGCAGGGCATAGGCGGCGCCGTAGGCCTCGAGCGCCCAGACCTCCATCTCACCGAAGCGCTGCCCGCCGAACTGGGCCTTACCACCGAGCGGCTGCTGGGTGATCATGGAGTACGGGCCGGTCGAGCGGGCGTGGATCTTGTCGTCGACCAGGTGGTGCAGCTTGAGCAGGTACATGTAGCCCACGGCCACCGGGTCGGGCAGCTTCTCGCCGCTCCGCCCGTCGAACAGGGCCGCCTTGCCGTCGCCGCCGACCATGCGCTCGCCGTCGCGGTTGGGCAGGGTCGACGCCAGCAGGCCCGAGATCTCGTCCTCCCGGGCGCCGTCGAAGACCGGGGTCGCGACGTTGCTGTCGGGCGGTGACTCGGAGGCGCCGATCCGGCCCAGCCGCTGCTGCCACTCCTGCCCGTCGGCGTCGACCTTCCAGCCGGCCTTGGCGACCCACCCGAGGTGCGTCTCGAGGACCTGACCGATGTTCATCCGGCCGGGGACGCCCAGCGGGTTGAGGATGATGTCGACCGGAGTGCCGTCCTCCATGAACGGCATGTCCTCGACGGGCAGGATCTTCGAGATGACGCCCTTGTTGCCGTGGCGTCCGGCGAGCTTGTCACCGTCCGAGATCTTGCGCTTCTGCGCGACGTAGACGCGGACCAGCTGGTTGACACCGGGCGGCAGCTCGTCGCTGTCCTCGCGGTCGAAGACGCGGACGCCGATCACGGTCCCGGTCTCGCCGTGCGGCACCTTCAGCGAGGTGTCGCGCACCTCGCGCGCCTTCTCGCCGAAGATCGCCCGCAGCAGCCGCTCCTCGGGCGTCAGCTCGGTCTCGCCCTTGGGCGTGACCTTGCCGACGAGGATGTCGCCGTTGCCGACCTCGGCGCCGATCCGGATGATGCCGCGCTCGTCGAGGTCGGCGAGCATCTCCTCGCTGACGTTCGGGATGTCGCGGGTGATCTCCTCCGGCCCCAGCTTGGTGTCACGGGCGTCGACCTCGTGCTCCTCGATGTGGATCGAGGTGAGCACGTCCTCCTGCACCAGACGCTGGGACAGGATGATCGCGTCCTCGTAGTTGTGACCGTGCCAGGGCATGAAGGCGACCAGCAGGTTGGTTCCCAGTGCCATCTCGCCGTCGTCGGTGCACGGGCCGTCGGCGATCGGCTGCCCCTTCTCCAGCCGGGCTCCCTCGACCACGAGCGGACGCTGGTTGATGCAGGTGCCCTGGTTGGAACGGCGGAACTTCGCCAGCCGGTAGGACCGCACCGTGCCGTCGTCCTGCTGCACCTCGACCAGGTCGGCGCTGACCTCACTGACCACACCCGCCTGCTCGGCGACCACGACGTCGCCCGCGTCGACGGCGGCGCGGAACTCCATGCCGGTGCCGACCAGGGGGGCGCTGTTGCGGATGAGCGGCACCGCCTGGCGCTGCATGTTGGAGCCCATCAGCGCGCGGTTGGCATCGTCGTGCTCCAGGAAGGGGATCAGCGCGGTGGCGACCGACACCATCTGCCGAGGAGACACGTCCATGTAGTCCACGTCGGTGCCCGGGATCAGTCCGACCTCACCGTCGCGCTGGCGCACCAGCACGCGGTCCTCGGTGAACGTGCCGTCGTCGGAGATCACCGCGTTCGCCTGGGCGATGACGAACCGGTCCTCCTCACTGGCGGTGAGGTAGTCGACGTCGTCGGTCACCCGACCCTCGACCACCCGGCGGTACGGCGTCTCGACGAAGCCGAACGCGTTGATCCGGCCGTACGTCGACAGCGACCCGATCAGGCCGATGTTCGGGCCCTCCGGCGTCTCGATCGGGCACATCCGGCCGTAGTGCGAGGTGTGCACGTCGCGGACCTCGTAGCCGGCCCGCTCGCGGGACAGACCACCCGGGCCGAGCGCGGAGAGCCGGCGCTTGTGGGTCAGCCCCGCGATCGGGTTGGTCTGGTCCATGAACTGGCTGAGCTGGGAGGTGCCGAAGAACTCCTTCAGCGCCGCCACGACCGGCCGGATGTTGATCAGGGTCTGCGGCGTGATGGCCTCGACGTCCTGGGTGGTCATGCGCTCCCGCACGACCCGCTCCATCCGGGCCAGGCCGGTGCGCAGCTGGTTCTGGATCAGCTCACCGACCGTACGCATGCGCCGGTTGCCGAAGTGGTCGATGTCGTCGGCCTCGACCACCACCGGGTTGCCGTCGGCGTCGAGCAGGGCCTGCCCGTCGGCCGACTTGAGCTCCTGGCTGCCGCCGTCGTGCAGCTGCACGATGTAGCGGATCGCGGCGACGATGTCGTCGACGGTGAGCGTCTGCTGGTCGAAGGGCGCCTGGAGGCCGAGCTTCCGGTTGATCTTGTGGCGGCCGACCTTGGCCAGGTCGTAGCGCTTCGGGTTGAAGTAGTAGTTGTCGAGCAGCGTCTGCGCAGCCTCACGGGTCGGAGGCTCGCCGGGACGCAGCTTGCGGTAGATGTCGAGCAGCGCGTCGTCCTGCCCGGCGGTGTGGTCCTTCTCGAGGGTCTGGCGGATCGACTCGTACTGGCCGAACTCCTCGAGGATCTGGGCCTCGGTCCACCCCAGGGCCTTCAGCAGCACGGTGACGTTCTGCTTGCGCTTGCGGTCGAGGCGGACGCCGACGAGGTCGCGCTTGTCGACCTCGAACTCCAGCCAGGCGCCGCGCGACGGGATGATCTTGGCGGTGTAGATGTCCTTGTCGCTGGTCTTGTCGGCCGACCGCTCGAAGTAGACGCCGGGTGACCGGACCAACTGGGACACCACGACCCGCTCGGTGCCGTTGATGATGAAGGTGCCCTTGTCGCTCATGAGCGGGAAGTCGCCCATGAACACGGTCTGGCTCTTGATCTCACCGGTCTCGTTGTTCATGAACTCGGCGGTCACGAACAGCGGGGCGGCGTAGGTGAAGTCCTTGTCCTTGCACTCGTCGACCGAGTACTTCGGCGGCTCGAACCGGGGCTCGGCGAAGGACAGGGACATCGTCTCGGAGAAGTCCTCGATCGGGGAGATCTCCTCGAAGATCTCCTCGAGCCCGAACTTGGGAGAGACATCGGGACGGCCGGCGTCGAGGGCCTCCTCGGTGCGGGCCTTCCACGCCTCGTCACCGAGCAGCCACGAGAAGCTCGAGGTCTGCAGGGCGAGGAGCTCCGGGACCTCGAGGGGCTCGGCGATCTTGGCGAAGGAGATGCGGCGGGGGGCGAGGGAGCTGCTGGTGGCGCTGGTGGGGCTGGCGGCGCTGGTGGCACGGGGGGAGCGGGTGGCGGCGGCATTGCGCGAGGCGGCCAAGAGGGGTCCTTCCGAGAGCTCGCGAGAGTCAGGTGCACGGCGGGTCGGGGTGCGGCCCGAGCGCATGCCAAGCCACCCCGGTCAAGGGGCCGGGGGAGGGATGGCAGCGCAAATTAGCAGTCTAGCCTGTCGGCACACTGCTGTCGAGCCGGGTCGACGAGTCGCCCGGTGTCAAGGCGGAGCACTGCGGGAGACCCGCAGCCACTCTGCGCTGACCTCGCCCGATGAGAATGGACTCTCGCCTCCCGCCCGTCAAGGACCGGGGCCGCACCTGTGCGGAGGAGGCGGGGCTGTCAGTCGAGGGTCACTTCACGGAGACGGTGGCCCCGGCGCCCTCGAGCGACTCCTTGGCCTTGTCCGCGGCCTCCTTGTTCACGGCCTCCAGGATCGGCTTGGGAGCGGCCTCGACGAGCTCCTTGGCCTCCTTGAGACCGAGGCTGGTGAGCCCGCGGACCTCCTTGATGACCTGGATCTTCTTCTCACCGACCGACTCGAGGACGACGTCGAACTCGTCCTTCTCCTCCTCGGCCTCGGCCGGGGCACCACCAGCGGCGGCACCCGACGCGGCAACGGCAACAGGGGCCGCGGCGGTGACGCCGAAGGTCTCCTCGAACTCCTTCACGAACTCGCTGAGCTCGAGCAGGGTCATCTCCTTGAACGCCTCGAGCAGGTCGGCGGTCTCGATCTTCGCCATGGTGGCGGTCCTTCCGGGTCAGGTGCTGCTGGGGTCTGGTCTCGGTCTGGTTCGGGTCTCGGTGTGGGTCTCGGTGTGGGTCTGATCGGCCGGCTCGGGCGTCCACCGGCGTACGTCGGTCGGCGCTCAGCGGACTCTGCGGGGCGCGCTGGGGCCGGCACTCCGGTCAGGCTGCGTCGGACGGCTCCGGCTCCTTGCCCGGCTCCTCCTGCTGCTTGGCCTGCAGGGCTCCCATGGCCCGTGCGGCCTGGGTGAGCGGGGCGTTGAACATGTACGCGGCGTTCTGCAGGGACGCCTGCAGGGCACCGGCCATCTTCGCCAGGAGAACCTCGCGGGACTCCAGGTCGGCCATCCGGGTGATCTCATCGGGCGACAGCGGCTGTCCGTCCAGAACACCGCCCTTGATCACCAGGGACTGGTTGGAACGGGCGAAGTCACGCAGGCCCTTGGCCGCCTCGACCATGTCCCCGGTCACGAACGCGATGGCGGACGGGCCCACCAGCAGGTCGTCGAGTTCGTCGATCCCTGCGTCCTTGGCGGCGATCTTGGTCAGCGTGTTCTTCACCACGGCGTAGTGGGCGTTCTCACCGAGAGCGCGGCGCAGCTCCTTGAGCTGCGCCACGGTGAGTCCGCGGTACTCGGTCAGCACGGCGCCGGAGGACTGCGAGAACTGCTCGCTGAGCTCGGCGACGGCAGCTGCCTTGTCGGGGCGCGCCATGGCACTCCTTCCGGGACGTGACCGCACGGGTGCACGGTCCGCTCCGAGACCCGGGGCAGAAGAAAAGCCCCGGCGCAGGCGCACGGGGCTCGGCGTCCTGGGTCGGACGCTGGTCACGGTCACCTGCGCAGGCCATCCGCGGGAGCGGACCTTCGGACGGGGCAGCGCCACGTCGACCGGCGGTCTTCGGTACGAGCAGCCTACGGGAGCCCGCCGAGCCGACCAAATCCCGCCCGCCGTCCGGACGTCATCGCGGCGGAGGCGTACCGCCGGCGCGTCGCATGACGTCCGCGCCGCTGGGGCGGGACGTCATCGCGGCGGAGGCGTACCGCCGGCGCGTCGTATGACGTCTGGGAGGTGGGGGTCAGTCGTCGTCGGTGGTGCGGCGGACGCGGCCCGGGTCGACCGGGATACCGGGACCCATCGTGGTCGACATGGTCACCTTGCGCAGGTACCGGCCCTTGGAGCTGGACGGCTTGAGCCGCAGCACCTCCTCGAGCGCGGCGGCGTAGTTCTCGGCCAGCTGCTGCTCGCTGAACGACGCCTTGCCGATGATGAAGTGCAGGTTGGCGTGCCGGTCGACGCGGAACTCGATCTTCCCGCCCTTGATGTCGGTCACCGCCTTGGCGACATCCGGAGTGACGGTGCCGGTCTTCGGGTTCGGCATCAGACCGCGGGGACCGAGAACGCGCCCCAGCCGGCCCACCTTGCCCATCATGTCCGGCGTCGCCACGACCGCGTCGAAGTCCAGCCAGCCGCCGGAGACCTTCTCGACCATGTCGTCGGCGCCCACATGGTCCGCGCCGGCCTCCCTGGCCGCCTCGGCCCGCTCGGCGGTGGCGAAGACCAGGACCCGGGCGGTCTTTCCGGTGCCGTGCGGGAGGTTGACGGTGCCGCGCACCATCTGGTCGGCCTTGCGGGGGTCCACACCGAGCCGCATCGCCACGTCGATGGTCGGGTCGAACTTGGTGGTCACGCTCTGCTTGGCCAACTGCACCGCCTGCAACGGCTGGTACAGGGTGTCGCCGGAGATCTTGTCGGCGGCTGCTCGGTAGCTCTTGCTGCGCTGCATGTCTGGTGTCCTTGTCTCCAGGATGTGGTCGTCGGGCGTCAGCGGCCCTGCCACGTGGTGCCGGGTGGTGCTCTCGTGTCCGGTGGTGCTCTCGTGTCAAGTGGTGCTGTCAAGTGGTGCTGTCAGCGTGCGGGGTCGGACTCAGCGCGGCTCAGTCGCGGATGGTCACACCCATCGACCGGGCGGTGCCCTCGACGGTCTTCATCGCGGCCTCGATGTCATTGACGTTCAGGTCGGGCTGCTTGGTGGTGGCGATCTCTCGTACCTGCTCGCGCGTGAGCCGGCCGACCTTGTCCTTCTGGGGGACCGACGATCCCTTCGCGATGCCGGCGGCCTTCTTGATGAGCTCGGCAGCCGGCGGTGTCTTGGTGATGAACGTGAAGGAACGGTCCTCGAAGATCGTGATCTCGACGGGGATGACGTTGCCGCGCATGGGCTCGGTGGCGGCGTTGTACGCCTTGCAGAACTCCATGATGTTGACCCCGTGCGGGCCGAGGGCCGTACCCACGGGGGGCGCAGGCGTGGCCTGGCCGGCGTTGAGCTGCACCTTGACAAGTGCAGCGACCTTCTTCTTGGGAGGCATGTGTCTGGGTCCTTGCGTGGTCGTGGTGGTGTCGGGGCTGTCGGTGGTGTCCGCTGGCGGCGATGACCGGCGGAGCGTCAGACCCGCTGGATCTGGGTGAAGCTGAGCTCGACCGGGGTCTCGCGACCGAAGATCTCGACCAGAGCCTTCACCCGCTGGGCGTCGACGTTGATCTCGGTGATGGTCGCGTGCAGGGTCGCGAACGGACCGTCGACGACCATGACGGAGTCACCGCTGCTGAAGTCGCTGAACTCGACCTTCGGCGCCTTCTTCTGCTGCTCGGGCGTGGCCCCCTCCGCCTCCGCGGCGATCTGCAGCTCCACCGCAGGCGCGAGCATCGACTCGACCTCGGCGAGGCTCAGTGGGACCGGCTGGTGGCTGTGGCCCACGAAGCCGGTCACCGACGGGGTGTGCCTGACCGCGGCCCACGACTCGTCGGTCAGCTCCATGCGTACGAGCACATAGCCGGGCAGCACCGTCCGCTTGACCATGCGGCGCTGGCCGTTCTTGATCTCGGCCACCTCCTCGGTCGGGACGGTGACCTCGTAGATGAAGTCCTCCATGTTGAGCGAGCCGATCCGGCTCTCGATGTTGGCCTTCACCCGATTCTCCATGCCGGAGTAGGTGTGCACGACGAACCAGTCGCCCGGCTGCGAGTGCAGCAGGTCCCGGAACTCCTGCAGCGGGTCGCTAGGGCTGTCGGCCCCGGCGACCGGGTCCGCCACGGCGGCGGCGTCCTCCTCGGCGGCGACGTCGGCCGCGTCCGCGGCGGCGTCCAGGGCGGCGAGCTGGCCCTCGTCGTCCTCGGCCGCTGCCACCGTCACCTCGGCGGCCGGGTCGTCGAGGATGCCGGCGTCGGCCGGGTCGTCGGGCGCACCGCCGACCGGGTCGATGGTCAGCGACTCGACGCCGAGGTCGACCTCCGCGTCGGCAACAACGTCGTCGGGGGTGGCGGCGCCGGCGAGGGCGTCGACCTCGGCCGCACGCTCGAGCTCATCGGCGGCGACGTCCACCCCGGCGTCGACCTCGACCTGCGCGATGTCCAGGTCCTGCCCGGTCCGGTAGTCGTCGGGCCGCTCGGTCTCGCCCTCCGCGCGCAAAGCCTCCTCGAGCTCGCCGAAGGGCTGCTCTGCCTCGTCGTACGGCTGGGACACGTCGGTTCTCGCCACCTTCACTGCTGTCGATTGCTGAGGCCGGCTCCGGCCGGGATCGGGCTCTGGTTCGTTCACCCGAACACCGCGAACATGAGCTTGCCCAGGCCGAAGTCCAGCCCGGCCACGTAGGCCATCATGACCGCGACGAAGACGAGCACCACGAAGAAGTACGTGACCACCTGCTGCTGGGTCGGCCACACCACCTTGCGGAGCTCGGCGATGACCTGGCGGATGAACAGCCCGACGGGTGTGCGCGGTTGTCCGCCGCTCTCCACCGGGGTCCTCGAGCGGGTGTCGCTCATGGGTGCCACCTGCCTGGTCGTCTGGTCACTCGTCGGATGCTGCTCGTTGCCGTTCGTTCAGTGGTGCTCGTGCAGTGGTGCTCGTGTCGTTCTCGAGGCCGTGACGATTCTCGTCGGTCGACCGACCTCGCAGGGCACGAGGGACTCGAACCCCCAACCTTCGGTTTTGGAGACCGATGCTCTGCCAGTTGAGCTAGTGCCCTCAGTGGCGGACCCTGGCCGCCCGTGAGAGGGCATGCCGACCACGGTGCACGATCCACCAGCGGACCAGTCTACGTGCTGGTCGACGGCGGCGTCGAACCGCCGCGGATGACACGATGGGGGTCATGGCCGCCTCCCCCTCGACCTCCCCCTCCACCGCTCCCCCGTCCCGCCGGATATCGAGCCGCGTCGCCGGCATCGCCGAGTCGGCCACCCTGGCGGTCGACGCCAAGGCCAAGGTCCTCAAGGCAGCCGGGCGGCCGGTCATCGGATTCGGTGCCGGTGAGCCCGACTTCGCGACGCCGGACGCGATCGTGGCGGCCGCCGCCGAGGCGTGCCATGACCCCCGCAACCACCGCTACAGCCCGGTCGGCGGTCTGCCCGAGCTCAAGGCCTCCATCGTGGCCAAGACGGCTCGGGACTCCGGGCTGGAGGTCGAGGCCGAGCAGGTGCTCGTCACCAACGGCGGCAAGCAGGCGGTGTACGAGGCCTTCGCGGCCCTGCTCGACCCCGGCGACGAGGTGCTGCTGCCGGCGCCGTACTGGACGACGTACCCGGAGGCCGTGCGGCTGGCGGGAGGTGTGCCGGTCGACGTGCTTGCGGACGAGACGCAGGACTACCTGGTCACGGTGGACCAGCTCGAGGCGGCCCGCACCGACCGCACCAAGGCACTGCTGTTCTGCTCGCCGTCGAACCCGACGGGCGCCGTCTACCCGCCCGAGCAGGTGGAGGCGATCGGCCGCTGGGCGGCCGGACACGGGCTGTGGGTCGTCACCGACGAGATCTACGAGCACCTGGTGTACGACGACGTCACGGCCGTCTCGCTTCCGGTGGCGGTGCCCGAGCTCGCCGAGCGCTGCCTGGTGCTCAACGGAGTGGCGAAGACGTACGCGATGACAGGATGGCGCGTCGGCTGGATGGTCGGGCCACCCGACGTGATCAAGGCGGCGACCAACCTGCAGTCCCACCTGACCTCGAACGTCGCGAACGTGTCGCAGCGCGCGGCGATCGCCGCGCTGGACGGCGACCTCGAGGCGGTGGCGGCCATGCGGACCGCCTTCGACCGCCGGCGCCGCACCATGGTCTCGATGCTCGGCGACATCGACGGCGTCGTCTGCCCGAGGCCACTCGGCGCGTTCTACGCCTACCCGTCGGTCAAGGGAGTGCTCGGCCGCGCCATCGGCGGGCGCACCCCGGCGACCTCCACCGAGCTGGCGGCGCTGCTGCTCGACGAGGTCGAGGTCGCCGTGGTCCCGGGTGAGGCCTTCGGCAGCCCGGGCTACCTGCGGCTGTCGTACGCGCTGGGTGACGACGACCTCGTGGAGGGAGTCGGTCGGATGCAGAAGCTGCTCGGCACCGGGGGCGTCGGCTGAGCGTGCCGGCCGACTGCTGCCGCCGGTCGCTGCGGGCGCTTCCGAAGGCGCATCTGCACCTGCACTTCACCGGCTCGATGCGCCACGCCACCCTGGTCGAGCTCGCGGAGCGGGACGGCATCCGGCTGCCGCCGGCGCTGACTGCGGACTGGCCGCCGCGGCTGTCGGTGGCCGACGAGAAGGGCTGGTTCCGGTTCCAGCGCCTGTACGACGTGGCCCGGTCGGTGCTCCGCACCGAGGACGACGTGCGCAGGATCGTGCAGGAGGCCGCGGAGGACGACGTGGCCGACGGCTGCGGATGGACAGAGATCCAGGTGGACCCGTCGGGCTACGCGGCCCGGTTCGGGGGCATAACGGCGTTCACCGACCTGGTGCTGGACGCGGTGTCGGCGGCCGAGCAGCGGACCGGGCTACGCATGGCGATCATCATCGCGGCCAACCGGACCAAGCACCCGCTGGACGCCCGCGCGCTGGCCCGGCTGGCCGCCCAGTACGCGGGACGCGGCGTGGTCGGCTTCGGACTGTCCAACGACGAGCGTCGGGGCAGCACCGCCGACTTCGCCCGGGCGTTCGCCATCGCCCGCCGCGCCGGGCTGGCGAGCGTGCCGCACGGTGGCGAGCTGCGCGGCGCGAAGAGCGTGGATGCCTGCCTGTCGCTGCTGCATGCCGACCGGGTCGGCCACGGGGTCCGGTGCACCGAGGACCCGGCCGTGCTGGACAGGGTCGCGGAGTCGGGCGTGACGCTGGAGGTGTGCCCCGTCTCCAACGTGTCGTTGGGGGTCTACTCGACCCTCGAAGAGGTGCCCATCCCTACCCTGCTTGCCGCAGGTGTGCCGCTGGCGCTCGGCGCCGACGACCCGCTGCTGTTCGGCTCGCGACTGGCCGGCCAGTACGCCGTCACCCGGGCCGCGCACGACTTGTCCGACCCGGCGCTGGCCGAGCTGGCCCGGATGTCGGTGCGGGCGTCCTACGCCCCCGAGGACGTGCGGGCACGGCTGCTGTCCGGTGTCGACTCCTGGCTCGACCGGGCGCCTGAGGCCCGCCCCGCCTGAGGTCCGGCTGGGTTCGGGTCAGTACCCGGGCCGGGTCCAGGTCCGCACACCGGGGCCTGGCGGCCGCGACGAGCGGGTCACAGCGAGCAGCCCACGAGCATCGGCTCGTTGACCAACTCCACGCCGAACCGGGCACGCACCCCGTCACGTACCTCGCGGGCCAGTGCCAGCAGGTCTTCGGTCCGCGCCGAGCCCGTGTTGGTCAGGGCGAGGGTGTGCTTCGACGAGATCCGCGCCGGGCCCGACCCGTAGCCGCGGGAGAATCCGGCCCGCTCGATCAGCCACGCCGCGCTGGTCTTCACGAGGCGGTCACCCTGCGGCCATCGCGGCGCGTCCGCGGGCAGCCGTGCCGCCGCCTCCGGGGACAGCAGCGGGTTGGTGAAGAAGGAGCCGGCACTCCAGGTGTCACGGTCGTCGGAGTCGAGCACCATGCCCTTGCCCCGGCGCAGCCCGAGCACCGCCTCGCGCACCTGGCCCAGCGGTGACCGGGTCCCCAGCGGGGCGCCGAGGCTGCGGGCCAGCTCGGGATACGTCACCGGGGCCGACAGGTCGCCGATCGGCAGCTGGAAGGTCACCTCGAGCACGAGGAAGCGCGACGGGTCAGACTTGAACCGGCTGCTGCGGTAGCCGAAACCGCACTCGGCCGGCGAGAACGTGCGCTGCCGGTGCTCGCGACGGTCCCAGGCGCGCACGGCCGCGATCGTCTGTGCCACCTCCTGGCCGTATGCCCCGACGTTCTGGACCGGGGTGGCGCCCACCGAGCCGGGGATTCCGGACAGCGCCTCGACGCCGACCCAGCCTGCGGCGACGGCGCGCGCCACCAGGCGGTCCCAGTCCTCCCCCGCCGCCACCCGGACCATCGCCCCGCCACACAGGTCGGCCTCGACGTGGATGCCACGGGTCCGGACGAGCACGACCCGGCCGGCCACCCCCTTGTCGGCTACGACAAGGTTGCTGCCACCCGCGACCGCGAGCACCGGCACCCCCTCGGCGTCCGCGGAGGCCACCGCCTCGACGAGCGTGCGCTCGTCGCGGGCCTCGACCATCTCGGCGGCCGGACCGCCCAGCCGCAGGGTGGTCAGCTCCGACAGCCGCATCGGACCCGACGACCCTGACGGTCCGCCCGCAGCAGGCGGGACGGCCTCCGTCGGGGGCTGCGGCAGCGCGGACCCCTCAGGCATCGACGGCGACGGTCGCGCGAGCCTGCCCGAGCACCTTGGCACCTCCGCTGGTCACGGTCAGGTCGATCCGGGCCCGGCCCTCGGCCACCTCACCGAGGACACCGTCGACCGTGACCTCGACGCCGTCGTCGTCGTCGGGAACGACCACCGGACGGGTGAAGCGCACGCCGTACTCGAGCACCCGGCCCGGGTCGCCGGTCCACGCGGCGAGCGCCCGGCCGCCGAGCGCCATCGTGAGCATGCCGTGCGCCACCACGCCGGGCAGCCCCACCGCGGTGGCCACCCGGTCCGACCAGTGGATGGGGTTCTGGTCACCGCTGGCTCCGGCGTACGCGACCAGGTGCGCCCGGGTGAGCCGGTACCGCTGCGTGGGAAGATCGGTGCCCGTCCGCAGCGCGTCGGCCACCGCGGTCATGCGGCGGCCTCCGGTGCGCGGTGGGCCAGCGTGGCGCGGGCCGTGCACACGAGGGCGCCGTCGGCATCGGTGATCTCGATGCGGTTGGCGATCAGGTCGGTACCGGCGGCCGCGCGCACCGACTCGACGCTGAGCGTGGCGACGAGGACGTCACCGGCGTACACGGGGCGCGTGTACTCGAAGCGCTGCTCGACGTGGACGACGTTGCGCAGCTCGATGCCGACCGAGGGGTCGGCGAGCAGACGCTGCATCGCGACGAAGGCGACGACGATGGGGTACGTGGGCGGAGCCGGCACATCGCGGTGCCCGCGCTCGCGCGCCAGCGCGACGTCGACGTGAACGGGGTCGGTCTCTCCGACGGCGGCCGCGAACCGGGCCACGTCGGCCCGACCCACCTCGTAAGGAGGGGTCGGGTCGAACGTCCGCCCCGCCAGCCCGCCCTCGACGGCCACGAGCGCGTCCGCCGTCAGCGCGTCTCGCGGTGGTCGGTGTGCTTGCCGCAGCGCGGGCAGAACTTCTTCAGGTCGAGCCGGTCCGGGTCGTTGCGCCGGTTCTTCTTGGTGATGTAGTTGCGCTCCTTGCACACCGTGCACGCCATGGTGATCTTCGGTCGGACGTCTGAGCTCTTGCTGGCCACGAGGTGCCTCTTGTCTACTGGTGGTGTACCGGTCGCTCTGCTGGTCGTGCTCTGCTGGTCGTGCTCTGCTGGTCGTGCTCTGCTGCCCTTGTCTGGACTGCCCTTCTGGACTGCGTACCCTTCTGGACTGCGTAGCGGGGGCGGGACTCGAACCCGCGACACCACGATTATGAGCCGTGTGCTCTGACCGCCTGAGCTACCCCGCCACCGGGGCCGGTGTCCAGCCGGCGGTTCGCCGGTCGTCGCGGTCCCAGAGCCCCTTTACGGAATCGAACCGTAGACCTTCTCCTTACCATGGAGACGCTCTGCCGACTGAGCTAAAGGGGCGGGCGACCTCAGAGGATACACAGAGCGGTGAGCCCCCCCGAAATCGGTGGATCCGGGACCGACGTCTCCCTCCCCCGCCATCATCCGCGCGTTACGGCGGCCCGGCCATGGCCGCGTGCGCGCCAGCGCCGACTCCCCGGGCGATCATCCGCGCAGTACGGCGGCCCGGCCATGGCCGCGTGACTCGCCAGACCGCTCCCCCGGCGATCATCCGCGCAGTACGGCGGCGCTGTGCAGGAGAGCGACGAGACTGGATGGGCGCGAGGTGCCGCGGGAGAAGCCCGACCCTGCTGGGCCGGGCACTCCGTCGCGATGGGTGGCAGGTGCAGGATTCGAACCTGCGAAGGCTGTGCCGGCTGATTTACAGTCAGCTCCCTTTGGCCGCTCGGGCAACCTGCCGGGCGCAGCCGCCCCCGTACGATCGGGCGCGGCGGCACCAGACGATAGCCCACCGACGACCGCACGCACGCGCAGATCCCACAGGGAGGCATCATGGCCGGCGACTCCAGCTTCGACATCGTGAGCAAGGTCGACCGTCAGGAGGTCGACAACGCGCTGAACCAGGCCGTCAAGGAGCTCACCCAGCGTTTCGACTTCAAGAACACGGGCGCGTCGATCAGCTGGCGGGGCGAGGAGAGCGTCGAGATCAGCGCCAACGCCGAGGAGCGCGCGCTTGCCGCCCTGGACGTGTTCAAGCAGAAGCTGGTGAAGCGAGGGGTGTCGCTCAAGGCGCTGGACGCAGGCGAGCCGCGCCAGTCCGGCCGCGAGGTGAAGATCGACGCCGCCATCACGCAGGGCATCAGCCAGGACCAGGCCAAGAAGGTCGGCAAGCTGATCCGCGACGAGGGCCCCAAGGGCGTCAAGGTGCAGGTCCAGGGTGACGAGCTCCGGGTGTCCAGCAAGAAGCGCGACGACCTGCAGGCCGTCATCGCCCTGGTCAAGGAACAGGACTACGACTTCCCTGTGCAGTTCGTGAACTACCGCTGACCCGCGCCGCAGCCTTGTCCCGGCCCACGTGGCACCACGTCATCGCGAGGGTGGCGCATCACCGGCGCGTGGGATGACGTCGGGCGGCACAGGCGGTGGTGCCCCTAGGCTCGACAGCCGGGCGGCCCCGCTCGACCCCTCGAGCGTCCCTCGACCACTCGACTTCTTCCTCGACCTCACAGGAGCATGACGTGCAGCAACGCAGCATCGGCGACGCGCAGGTGAGCGCTATCGGGCTGGGCGCCATGCCGCTCTCGGTCGACCCCGCACCCGACAGCGCGCGCGCCGAGGCCACCGTGCACGCGGCGCTCGACGCCGGGGTCACGCTCATCGACACCGCCGACGCGTACACGCCGAGCAGTGCCGACAACCTGCCGGGCCACAACGAGCAGGTGGTCGCGCGCGCCCTGGCCTCGTACGGCGGCGACACCAGCGCCGTCCTCGTGGCCACCAAGGGCGGCCACACCCGGTCGCCGGACGGCGGCTGGCACACCGACGGGCGCGCCGAGCACCTGCGCAGGGCCTGCCAGGCGTCGCTGCAGTCGTTGGGCGTGGACGTTATCGGGCTGTACCAGCACCACCGCCCCGACCCTGACGTGCCGTACGAGGAGACCGTCGGAGGCCTCAAGGAGCTGCTCGACGACGGACTGGTGCAGCGGGTCGGCCTGTCCAATGCCGACTCGGACCAGATCCGACTCGCCCACGGGATCCTCGGGGACGGTCTGGTGAGCGTGCAGAACCAGCTGTCACCGGCGTACCGCAGCAGCCTCGCGGAGCTGGCGGTCTGCGAGGAGCTCGGCCTCGCGTTCCTGCCCTGGGGCCCGCTCGGCGGCGCGGGCTCGGCGGACTCGCTGGGTGAGCGCAACTCCGCCTTCGCCGACGTGGCCCACCGCCTGGGAGCCAGCCCCCAGCAGGTCGCCCTCGCCTGGCTGCTCAGCCTGTCGGACCGGGTGATCCCCATCCCGGGGGCGAGCCGGCCGGAATCCATACGCAGCTCCGCCCAGGCGGTGGACCTCGTCCTGTCCGACGGCGACCGCAAGCTGCTGGACGATGCCTGAGCCGGTGCGCGACACCTCGCCGGGCGCCTCACTCGGCGCCTTCGCCGACCACCTCGGGCTACGGCTCACGGGGGCCGACGCGGACGAGGTGACCGGCGAGTGGGAGGCCGGTGACCATCTGCACCAGCCGTTCGGCCTGGTCAACGGGGGCGCCCACTGCACCGTGGTGGAGACCCTGGCCAGCGTCGGCGCCGGACTGTGGTTCGGCGACCGGGGCACGGTGGTCGGCGTGTCCAACCAGACCGACTTCTACCGCGGCGTCGACACGGGCGCCCTGCGCTCGCGGGCCACCCCGATCCATCGTGGACGGCTGCAGCAGGTGTGGGTCGTGGAGACCCACGACGCCGACGGCCGGCTGGTCGCCCGGGGGCAGGTGCGCGTGCAGAACCTCCCCGTTCGCCCCGGCTGAGGAGCACCGGAACCGGGTACGGGGTGACCGAAGACACCCGTTCGTCACCCGGATGTGGTAAGGGAAACCTTCCCTGCACGCCTACGATGGACGGGTCACATCCGCAAGCGACGCAGGGCGTGCCCGGCTGCACAGGCCGACGCCCCGCCGGGAAAGAGGACCCGCGTGACCAGGCAGGTCAAGCAGCTCGACCGCGTGATCATCCGGTTCGCCGGCGACTCCGGCGACGGCATGCAGCTCACCGGCGACAGGTTCACCCAGGAGACGGCAGCCTTCGGCAACGACCTGTCCACGCTGCCGAACTTCCCCGCCGAGATCCGCGCGCCAGCCGGCACCATGGCCGGCGTCTCCAGCTTTCAGGTGCACTTCGCCGACCACGACATCCTCACGCCGGGCGACGCCCCGGACGTGCTGGTCGCCATGAACCCCGCCGCGCTACGGGCCAACCTTCCCGACGTACCGCGGGGCGCGACGATCATCGTCGACACGCACGACTTCTCCGCACGCAACCTGACCAAGGCCGGCTACTCCGAGAGCCCGCTCGAGGACGGCACCCTGGAGCCGTTCGCGTTGCATGAGGTCGATCTCACGTCGCTGACCGTCGAGGCGGTCAAGGAGTTCGGACTGTCGCGCAAGGACTCCGCCCGGGCCAAGAACATGTTCGCGCTCGGGCTGCTGTCGTGGATGTACGGACGCCCGACCGAGCCCACCATCGAGTTCCTCACCACCCGCTTCGCCGCCCGGCCGACCCTGCGCGATGCCAACGTCACCGCGTTCCGTACCGGCTGGAACTTCGGCGAGACGACCGAGGCATTCGCGGTCCGCTACGAGATCAAGCCGGCCTCGATGGCGACCGGGCGCTACCGCAACGTCACCGGCAATGCGGCGCTCGCGTACGGCCTCATCGCGGCCAGCCGGCAGTCGGGGCTGCCCCTCTTCCTGGGGTCCTACCCGATCACCCCGGCCTCCGACGTGCTGCACGAGCTGTCCAAGCACAAGCGGTTCGGCGTGACCACGTTCCAGGCAGAGGACGAGATCGCCGGTGTGGGCGCCGCGCTCGGCGCCGCCTTCGGTGGTGCGCTGGGCGTGACCACCACGTCCGGGCCGGGTGTGGCGCTGAAGGCCGAGACCATCGGCCTCGGCGTGATGCTGGAGCTGCCGCTGCTGGTGTGCGACATCCAGCGCGGCGGGCCCAGTACCGGACTGCCGACGAAGACGGAGCAGGCCGACCTGCTGCAGGCGCTGTTCGGGCGCAACGGGGAGGCACCGGTGCCGGTGGTGGCGCCTCGCTCGCCGGCCGACTGCTTCGACGCCGCGATGGAGGCGGCGCGCATCGCGGTGACCTATCGCACCCCCGTCATGCTGCTGTCGGACGGCTCCCTGGCGAACGGCTCCGAGCCGTGGCACCTGCCGGACGTCGCCGCACTGCCCCGGATCGACCCGGCCTTCCAGACCGGCCACAACCACGTCGCCGACGACGGCACCGAGGAGTTCCTGCCCTACCTTCGCGACGACGAGACGCTGGCCCGGCCATGGGCCGTGCCCGGCACGCCGGAGCTCATGCACCGCGTCGGCGGCCTGGAGAAGGCCGACCGCACCGGCGACATCTCGTACGACCCCGCCAACCACGACCTGATGGTGCGGACCCGCCAGGCAAAGGTGGACGCGATCGCCAAGAGCCTGCCGCCCACCGAGGTGGACGACCCCGGTGCCGAGTCGGGCCAGGGCGCGCGGATGCTCGTGGTCGGGTGGGGGTCGACGTACGGACCGATCGGCGCGGCGGTGCGCCGCGTCCGCCGGGACGGGCTCAAGGTGGCGCAGGCGCACCTGCGCCACCTGAACCCGATGCCCAGCGACATCGGCGACATCCTCCGCGGCTACGACCGCGTGGTCGTGCCGGAGATGAACCTCGGCCAGCTCGCGCTGCTGTTGCGCGGGCGCTACCTGGTCGACGCCAAGAGCCACACCCAGGTGAACGGCATGCCGTTCAAGGCGGCCGAGCTCGCGGACGTGCTCCGTGGATACCTCGCTGCACTGGAGGACGAGATCCCGGAGCCGCGCGGGATGCACGAGGAGGTTCCCGTATGACGGCGCTTGACCTGCCCACGCCCAGCCTCTCCCGCGACGGGCTGGTGGGCGTGCCGCCGAGCGAGGCGACGCAGACCCGCAAGGAATTCACCTCCGACCAGGAAGTGCGCTGGTGTCCGGGCTGCGGCGACTACATCGTGCTCAATGCCGTACAGGGCTTCCTGCCCGAGCTCGGGCTGAAGCGCGAGAACATCGTGTTCGTCTCCGGGATCGGCTGCTCGTCGAGGTTCCCGTACTACCTGGACACCTACGGGATGCACTCGATCCACGGCCGGGCGCCGGCCATCGCGACCGGCCTGGCGATCACCCGCTCGGACCTGTCGGTATGGGTGGTGACCGGTGACGGCGACGCGCTCTCGATCGGGGGCAACCACCTGATCCACGCGCTCCGCCGCAACATCAACATGACGATCCTGCTGTTCAACAACCGGATCTACGGCCTCACCAAGGGCCAGTACTCCCCCACCTCCGAGACCGGCAAGGTCACCAAGTCGACGCCGATGGGGTCGGTCGACACCCCGTTCAACCCGGTCTCGCTGGCGCTCGGGGCGGAGGCGACGTTCGTGGCGCGCACCATCGACTCGGACCGGACCCACCTCACCGACGTGCTGCGTGAGGCGGCAGCACACCGTGGCACGTCGCTGGTGGAGATCTACCAGAACTGCCCGATCTTCAACGACGGTGCGTTCGACGCGTTCAAGGACAAGGACAGCCGCGAGGAGGCCGTCATCCCGCTGCGGCACGGGGAGCCGGTGCGCTTCGGCTCGGACGGCCGGCTCGGTGTCGTCCGGGACCCCGGGACGGGCTCCCTGCGCGTGGCCGAGGTCGCCGACGTCGGCGCGGACGCGGTGGTCGTCCACGACGCCCATGCCGACGACCCGTCCACCGCCTTCGCGATCTCCCGGCTCACCAACGCCGGCGTGCTGCAGCAGTCCCCCATCGGGATCTTCCGTCAGGTCGAGCGGCCCACGTACGACGACTTGGCCCGCGGGCAGGTGCAGACCGCGCAGAGCTCCGAGGGCGAAGGTGACCTCGCCGCCCTGCTGGCCGGCAAGGACACCTGGACCGTCGACTGAGCTCCGGCGGGAGTTTTCGCAGGGTGGGCTGCGAAAGTTGCGCCTCCACAGGGATGCAGCGCCCTAGAAGTGAGGTTTTCGCTGGGTAGGCTGCGAAAACTCCCCCCCAGCCCAGGCGTGCGGAGGTACGGATGCGGGCGGTCGTGTACGACGCATTCGGTGAGCCGCTGCGCGTGAGGGACATCGCCGAGCCCGACTGTCCGCCCGACGCGGCGGTCGTGGCAGTGGGTGCGACCGGGGTCTGCCGCAGCGACTGGCACGCCTGGCAGGGGCATGACGCCGACGTCTCGCTGCCCCACGTACCGGGTCATGAGCTCGCGGGCACTGTCGAACGGGTCGGAGCCGACGTGGCGAGTTGGACGCCGGGAGCGCGGGTCACGACGCCGTTCGTCAGCGCGTGCGGCAGCTGCGCCCAGTGCCAGGCAGGTGAGTCGCAGGTGTGCGTGGAGCAGACCCAGCCCGGCTCCACCCACCACGGCTCGTTCGCCGAGCAGGTCGTCATCCGCAATGCCGACGTGAACCTCGTGGGGCTGCCCCAGGACATGGACTTCGTGACTGCCGCGTCGCTCGGCTGCCGGTTCGCGACCGCCTACCGCGCCGTGACGGTACACGGGGAGGTAGGTGCCGGGCAGGTGGTCGCCGTGCACGGCTGCGGCGGTCTCGGCCTGTCGGCGGTCATGGTCGCTGTCGCCCTGGGCGCCCAGGTGGTGGCGGTGGACCCCAGCCCCGCCGCCCGCGCGAGGGCGCTGGAGCTGGGGGCGGCTCAGGCGCTGGACCCGCTCACGCTGGCCGGGCCAGGGGCAGTCGGCGCCCGAGTACGCGAGCTCACCGACGGGGGCGCGCACGTGGCGCTCGACGGGCTCGGCAGCGAGTCCACGCTGGTGGCGGGGCTGCAGAGCCTGCGGCCGCGAGGTCGGCATCTGCAGGTCGGTCTGCTCGTCGGCGACCATGCCGCCCCCGCCGTACCGCTGGGCGGGCTGGTCGCCGCCGAGTTGTCCCTGCACGGCTGCCACGGCATGTCGGCAGCCGACTACCCGGCCATGCTCGCTCGGGTCGCGTCGGGCATGCTGCGGCCCGACCTGTTGCTCGGACGAGTGGTGGGTCTGGACCAGGCAGGACCCGAGCTGGCGGCGATGGCCGGGCGGCCGCCGGCGGCGGGATTGACGGTGGTACGCATCGACCCGTCGCCGACGCCGGTGCCGTCGCCGCGGGAGAGCTGAGGGACGACGTGATCGACGAGGTGGCGCCGCCCTCGCCGTTGGTCCTGCGGGATGTCCGCGTCGGCTCGGGGGGCGGGCTGACCGATGTCCGGCTGGCCGACGGGCGGGTCGCCGCCGTCGGCAGCGGGGTCGCGCAAGCCGGCGACCGGTCCTGGCACCAGCCGGGCGCGGTGCTGCTGCCCGGCTTCGTGGACGCCCATGTGCACGCGACCCAGTGGGCCAGCGACCGCAACCGGGTCGACGTGTCCTCAGCGCGCTCACCACAGCACGCAGCGGATCTGCTGCGTGCGGCCGTCGCCGCGCTCCCACAGCCGGTCCGGCGCGACGAGTGGGTGGTGGGTCGCGGACTCCGCGACGCGCTGTGGACCCAGCCCCCGCACCGCGACCTGCTCGAGTCGGCCCTGCCCGGCATCGCGGTGGCGGTGGTGAGCCACGACCTGCACACGGTGTGGCTGAGCCCCGCCGGACTGGCGCGCATCGGGCACATGTCCGCCACCGGACTGCTGCGGGAGCGCGAGGCACTCGAGGCGACCGCCGCCGTCGACGGCGACCGTTCGCCGCAGCTCGTCGACTCCTGGGTCGCCACGGCTGTCGCGGCCGCGGCCGCGCGCGGCATCACCCAGGTGGTCGACTACGAGTTCGCCGACAACTGCTCCGACTGGCTGCGCCGCCTCGACGTCCACGACCTGGCCGTACGGGTGCGCGCCGGCGTGTGGCGGCCGTGGCTGGACGCCGCGCTCGACCGCGGCCTGCGCACCGGCGATCCGGTGCCCGGCAGCCG
>JAQSWV010000128.1 GCA_029266455.1 Nocardioidaceae bacterium | reverse complement strand
AGCGGATGCGGCGCCGACTCGTCCAGCAGGCGTCGCAGCAGCGCCCCTCCCCAGCCGCGCCGACGATGCTCCGGGTGTACGACGCACTCGGCGCTCGCCGCGACCAGCGGGTCGATGTCCGCACCGGACCCGGCGGCCGGCAGGTCGAGGTGCGCGTACGCCACCACCGCCTCATCGCCGCCTGCACCCGTCGTGCCCAGCAGGTGACGGGCGCCTTGCTCGTCGCCTGCCTCAATCGCCAGCAGTGTCTGCTCATTGACCGCCGCAGTGCCGTCGGCCTCCTGCGCGGCGGCGAGCAGCCGACGCACCGACGAGAGCTGATGGGCGTCGAGTCCGTCGAGCACCCGGACGTGACGGCTGGTCGCGGGCTCGGTGCTCACGGCGTCACCCTAAGGCGGCAGAGCGCCGCGGGTCAGCGGCCGGCGGCCGGGACGCTCACCAGCCTGGCCGGGTGGGACTCCGCATCGTCGGCCTCGCCTGGGTCGGTGCCCTCGGCCGTGGTCCTGCCGGTGGCGCCCTGGCTGCTGCCCGCCTCGCCGACCGATGCCGCCCGCTCCTCCGTACGCTCGGCGTGGCTCCTGAACCGGTAGCCCACGTTGCGGACCGTACCGATGAGCTGCTCGTGGTCGGTGCCGAGCTTGGCGCGCAGCCGCCGGACGTGGACGTCGACGGTGCGGGTGCCGCCGAAGTAGTCGTAGCCCCACACCTCCTGCAGCAGCTGCTGGCGGGTGAAGACGCGGCCAGGGTGCTGGGCCAGGAACTTCACCAGCTCGAACTCCTTGAACGTGAGGTCGAGGCTGCGGCCCTCGAGCTTCGCGGTGTACGCCGCCTCGTCGATCTGCAGGCCGCCCGAGCTGATCACCTGGCCCAGGTCCGGGTCGCTGCCGCGTACGTGCTGCAGCCGACCGACGGCGAGCCGAAGCCGCGCCTCGACCTCGGCGGGACCGGCGTCGTGAAGAATCACGTCGTCCATGCCCCAGTCGGCGGACACCACCGCGAGGCCGCCCTCGGTCACCACCAGCAGGAGAGGGATCTCGATACCGGTCGCGCGGATGAGCCTGGTCAGCCCCCGGGCATGGGCGAGGTCGTACCGGCCGTCGACGATGGCCGCATCGGCGTTCGGGGCGTCGATGAGGACGGTGGCCTCAGGGGGGAGCACGCTGACCCGGTGCGGCAGCAGGCCGAGCGCGGGCAGGACCTCCTCGGAGGTGTCGGCCGAGCTGGTCAGCAACAACAGGCTGCCCATGGCAGTCCCTCTCCGGACCTCGGCGCGGCCCTGACAGCAGGAAAGGCCCAGGGCGGATCGCCCGGGCCTCATCGCATGCACAACGATAGACCACATGCCGGGAGCCGGAGGAGAAGACGTCGCGAACGTCACGGTGCGCTATTGGGCGGCCCTGCGCTCGGCGGCCGGGACCTCGTCCGACCAGGTGACGCCCGGGCGGCTCGACCAGGTGCTCGCCGAGGCCGCGCGAGCGCATGCTGATGGCCCGCGCTTCGCGCAGGTCCTGGCCATCTGCTCCGTCCTGGTCGACGAGGAGCCGGTGGGTGTACGCGACTCCGCCGAGGTGGTGTGGTCGACGAGGAGCCGGTGGGTGTACGCGACTCCGCCGAGGTGGTGGTCGGCCCCGGCTCGGTCGTCGACCTGCTCCCGCCCTTCGCCGGCGGCTGATCTCGCGTTCTCCGCTCCGGCCCGTCCCCCACCACGACGATCCGCGACTTGTGCAGCCCGGCTGTACAACGGGCCGAACGCGGTACGGGCAGCGGACCGCCGCTGGGTCTCCACAGTTCGCACCCGGCGTGCCGTCGACAGGAGGGGTGGGCCTGCACAAGTCGCGGATCGTCGCGGAGGTGCAGCGGATCGTCGCCTGACGGGGTTGCGACGTACCCTGGGAGTCGTGACCACCGTCCACCGAGCACGCATCCGCATGGTGAGACGGCTGTCCGACATGTGCCAGGCTGGTACCGACCGAGCCCCGAGCTGTTCTGGTGAGCCACAGTGAACCGATCGACCCAGCTGTTCAAGCGCCGCGCAGTGGACAACTGCCGCATGGGCGCCACGCTGTGTCGCTGCGGCTGACCGCCGCACCCTCCCAGGACCCTCGCTGCGCCTCGGGGCGGCACCGTCAGGTGGCCGCCGCCGCGCCGCTCCCCGCACCTCCCCGATGACGTCCGCAGAACTTCCGCAGAAACTCCGAAGAACCCGATGAAGGAGCCCACCATGAGCCGTTCCGCCGCACTCGTCGATGCCGACTGGGTCGAGCAGCACCTGGACGACCCGTCCGTCGTCCTCGTGGAGGTCGACGAGGACACCAGCGCGTACGACAAGGGCCACATCCGCGGCGCCGTCAAGATCGACTGGAAGCTCGACCTGCAGGACCCGGTCCGGCGCGACTTCGTCAACAAGGAGCAGTTCGAGCAGCTGCTCGGCTCCCGCGGCATCGGCAACGACCACACCGTGGTCCTCTACGGCGGCAACAACAACTGGTTCGCCGCCTACGCCTACTGGTACTTCAAGCTGTACGGCAACGACAACGTGAAGCTGCTCGACGGCGGCCGCAAGAAGTGGGAGCTGGAGAGCCGCGAGCTGGTCGACGCGATCCCCGAGCGGGAGCCGACCACCTACACCGCGCAGGAGCCGAACCTCGAGATCCGCGCGTTCCGCGACGAGACCGTCGCCGCGATCGGGACGCAGAACCTGGTCGACGTGCGCAGCCCCGACGAGTACTCCGGCCGGCTGCTCGCCCCCGCCCACCTGCCACAGGAGTCGGCGCAGCGCGGCGGCCACGTGCCGACGGCGGCGAACGTGCCGTGGAGCAAGGCGGCCAACGAGGACGGCACCTTCAAGTCCGACGACGAGCTGAAGACGCTGTACGCCGACGCCGGGGTCGACTTCGGCAAGGACACCATCGCCTACTGCCGCATCGGCGAGCGCAGCGCGCACACGTGGTTCGTGCTGCACGAGATCCTCGAGCAGCCGAACGTCAAGAACTACGACGGCTCCTGGACCGAGTACGGCTCCCTGGTCGGCGTGCCCGTCGCCACCGGTGACGAGCCGGGCACCGCCTGATGTGTGGGGCCACACCGGGCGGCCCGTCGCTCGACAACGTCGACCTGGCCGGGCAGGCGGTCATCCAGGGCGTGGTGACGCACGACGGCAGCCCGGTGCAGGGCGCCTACGTGCGGCT
>JAQSWV010000056.1 GCA_029266455.1 Nocardioidaceae bacterium | reverse complement strand
GGGGGTGCCTGCACAACTCGCGGATCGCCGTACGGGCGGGCGGGGGTGCCTGCACAACTCGCGGATCGGCGCATTGGGGGGGCGGCGGGCACGGCGGGGACGCACACTGGGGAGGTGGCAGAGAGGGTGAGCGTGGACGCGCCGGAGCTGCCACTGCCGGTCATCATGCGGCAGTCGTGGCGTGACCTCGCCTCGTTGCACTGGGCGGTCGACCCGGCGCTGGTCGCCCCGATGCTGCCCCCGGGTACCGTCCCTGACCTGCTGGACGGTCGGACGTTCGTCGGGCTGCTCCCCTTCCGGATGGTCGACGCCGGTCTGCCGGTCGGGCCGCCGGTGCCGTGGCTGGGCAGCTTCCTGGAGACCAACGTCCGGCTCTACTCCGTCGACGCGACGGGGCGACGCGGTGTGGTGTTCTGCAGCCTCGACACCGACCGGTTGGCCGTCGTGGCTGGTGCGCGCGCGGTGTTCGGCCTGCCGTACCGGTGGGCGCGGATGCGCTACGTCGCCCGGTCGACGGCCGCGGGGACCGAGCATGAGTACGGGCTGACCGGTCGCCGTCCGGGGCGGGTGGGACACACCAGCCGGATCGTCGTCCGCGACCTCGGGCCCATGCCCGGTGGCGGCACCGAGCTGGCACGATTCGTCAGCGCGCGCTGGGGCCTGCATGTGCGGTGGTGGGGTCGCACGTGGTACATCCCCAACGACCACGAGCCCTGGCCACTGCACCGGGCCGAGCTGGTGGCTCTCGACGACGGCCTGCTGGCCGCGGCCGGCTTCCACGGGGTGGCCGGTCGAGACCCTGACCAGGTGCTGTTCAGCCCCGGCGTGCAGGTGCGGTTCGGCCGCCCGGTCGATGCACGCACGCCGCGTCGCACCTGAGCGCGCTGCGTGCAGGCGCGTTGTCAGTGCGGCTGCATAACATCGCCGGCATGGAGCAGAGACTCAGCCTCGTCACGCTCGGTGTCACCGACCTCGACCGGGCGCGGAACTTCTACGAGGCGCTCGGCTGGGCGCCGGCCGACCCCGGGGCCGACGACGTGGTGTTCTTCCAGGCGGGCTGCATGGTGGTCGCCCTCTGGGACCGCGCGCTGCTGGCCGAGGACTCGATGGTGACCGACTCCGGCGGATGGGGCGGCATCACCCTGGCCCACAACGTCCGGTCGCCCGAGGAGGTCGACACCGTGCTCGAGCGGGTACGCGCGGCAGGAGGCGACGTGCGGCGCACCGGTGCCACGACGTTCTGGGGCGGGTACTCCGGCCTGTTCGTCGACCTTGACGAGCACCCCTGGGAGGTCGCGCACAACCCGTTCTGGCGACTGCGCGACGACGGCTCGGTCGAGCTCAGCAGCTGACGGCTCCGGCTCGATGACCGCGTCCGCGACCGCGCTCCGGCGGCTGGCCCTGCTGCGGATGGCCGCACAGGGCATCGTCGGCGAGGGCTTCGCGACTGCTGCGGACGCGGTGGACCGGCTCACGTGTGTGCAGGCGCAGGACTTCGGTGGCGCCCTGACCTCCATCGCGCTCCGCGTCCGCGACGGCAGCCGCAGCACCGTCGAGGCGGCGCTGGACTCCGGCGCCGTGGTGCGGTCGTGGCCCATGCGCGGCACTCTGCACTTCGTCCCGGCCCGCGACCTGCACTGGCTGCTCGCACTCGGAGCTCCCCGGACGATCGCGGCGACCGCCAAGCGACGACGCGACCTCGGCATCTCCGACGCCGACCTCGACATCGTCCGGGCGAGCACGCAGGAGGCACTCGCCGGAGGTGTCGCGCTCGAGCGCGCCGACCTGCTGAGCCACTGGAGCGCGTCCGGGCAGCCGACCGCCGGCCAGCGGGGCAGCCACCTGATCTCGCAGCTGGCGATGACCGGCGTGATCTGCCACGGCCCGGTACGTCACGGTCGTCAGTGCCTCGTTCTGGTCGACGAGTGGATTCCGGCGCCGAGGCGCCTCGGTCACGACCTCGACCGCGAGCAGGCGCTGGCCGAGTGGGCGCTGCGGTACTTCCGCAGCCACGGGCCGGCGACCGTCAAGGACTTCACGTGGTGGACCAGGCTGCTGGCCGCCGACGTGAGGGCAGCGGTGGCTCTGGCGCGCCCGTGTCTCGAGTCGCTCCGCGTGGACGGCAACGAGTACCTGATGGACCCCGCGACTCCCGACACGCTGGCCGCCGCCGGTCGAGAGGCGCGTGGGGTCGTCCTGCTGCCCGGCTTCGACGAATTCGTTCTCGGTTACGCCGACCGCACAGCAGCACTGGCCGCGGAGCTCTCGCCGCGCGTCTGCCCGGGCGGGAACGGCATGTTCCTGGGCACCGTCGTGGACGGCGGACGGATCGTCGGCACCTGGCGGCGCACCCGCCGCCCGCCGCGGGGGACCATCGAGGCGACACCGTTCTCCACCTTCTCCCGGCGGGTCCGGGCGGCGCTCCCCGACGCCGGCACCGCTCTGGAGCGGGCGGCCGCCGGGACCGCGTGACACGGCGTGCGGGCGGTCTCGAGGGTGCCCGGCTCAGGACCGGCCACCCCCGCCGTCGGCGCCATCGAGCCCGAGCAGATGGAAGGCCTGCAGCGGCTCTGTCTTCCCCTTCAGCTCCAACAGGCCCAGCGGCTGGGTACGCGCCCCCGCCAGTCGGGCGGCGGTCTCGGCGCTGATGGCGACGCCACCTACGGGAGCCTTGCCCTCGAGCCGGGAGGCAGTGTTCACGGTGTCACCGATCACCGTGTGGGTCCGCCCGCCGGCTGCGCCCAGCACCGCCACCGACACCTCTCCGGAGTTGATGCCCACCCGGAAGCGCGGCCAGTCGGGATGCACCCGGCTCACCTCCGCGGCCGCCTCCTGCAGGGCCAGTCCGGCAGCCGCCGCGCGTTCCGCGTGGTCCGGCCTGTCACCACGTCGGTTGAACGTGACCAGCACGGCGTCGCCGATCAGCCGGTCCACCTCGCCGCCGTACCGGTGCACGGTCACGGGCACGACCTGCTCGAAGTAGGTATTGAGCATCGCCGTCACCTCACCGGCGCTGTGGGTCTCGGAGTAGCTGGTGAACCCCTGCAGGTCGGCGAACAGGACGCTCATGTCCCGGCTGCCCGCCAGGGTGTCGTCCAGGTAGAGCTCGGCGAACCGCTCCTCGTGCCACTGCTGCTGTGCACTCCAGGCCACCAACGCGAAGGCCGCAAGCATGAGCACGTGCCACTCCCACCAGCTGACGTGCCAGCTGCGGGCGAAGGCCACCGCCACCATCGCCTCACCGAGGAGGGTGAACGCGGCGGCCATTCCCAACAACATGGTCGCCCGACGCCGAAGCCCGAGCACCAGGTACCGCAGGGCCGCCACTGCGTACAGACCGATGGCCAGGACGGCCAGGACCACGAGCGGACCGGAGGCCCGCTCGACGGCGCGCGACCCGTCGAGCGGCGGCAGCTTCGCCAGCGATGCCACCGCCCAGGCGGCCATGGTGGCCAGCAGCACCCACCGGGCGGTCCGGGCCGCGCGCAGGGCTGACTGCGCCCGGTCAGCGGGCACGTCGACGCATGACAGCGCGGCGAACACCGCACCGAGGGTCAGGCCCACAGGTGTCGCCATCGCGAAGCCCGGGTTCGTGGCCTCCAGCAGGACTCCGGGTGTGGCCAGTGCGTGCAGGCCCAGGAAGCCGGCCGACGCCAGGTACGCCAGCGACACCACGAAGACGCGGACGTCAGCACGTCGTTGGGCGGCCACCCCGGTCCCGTACGCCAGCAGCGAGCTGAGCGCCGCCACCGTCAGAACCAGCCAGAAGTGCGACGGCTCGTGCGCCCACATCAGGTCGAGCGACGGCTCGGCCAGCAGCAGGCCGAAACCCAGCAGCGGCAGCGCGAGGGCGAGCCCTGCAGCGACGAGGCGCGCGGTCGACGTTCGCTGCTGGCTCACACCCGCACCGCCTCCCGGCTGAGATGGCTGTGCACCTGCGAGACCACCACGGATCCCTCACCCACGGCCGAGGCCACCCGTTTCACCGACCCGCTTCGGACGTCGCCGACGGCGAACAGTCCCGGCGCTGACGTCTCGTACGGCTGCGGCGGCCGGTCGAGCGACCACGCACCCTGCAGGTCGTTGCCGACCCGCACGAAGCCGTGGGCGTCGCGTGCCACGTCGGACGGGAGCCAGCCGGTCCCCGGCCGGGCGCCGATCATCACGAACAGCCCGTCGGCCACCAACCGGTCGAGTCGCCCGCTGGCCCTGTCCTGCACGGTCACCCAGTCCAGGGCCGCTTCTCCCCCACCGTCGACGACCTCCGCACCGGTGCGCACATCGATGTCCGTGGCGGCGATCTGTCGCACCAGGTAGTCGGACATGCCGCTCCCCAGATCTGCCGCGCGGACGACCAGGTGGACACGCGCCGCGTAGCGGGCGAGGTGCAACGCCGCCTGGCCGGCCGAGTTCCCGCCTCCCACCACCACTGCCGTCCGGCCCACGAGACCCTGGGCCTCGGACACGCTGGCCCCGTAGAACACCCCGGCCCCGGCCAGCGACTCGAGTGTCGGGATCTCGAGTCGGCGGTAGGTCACGCCGCACGCGAGCACCACCGCCCGGGCCCGCACGGTGCCGATCCCGCTGACGTCGGCGGCCCAGCCGCCGTTGTCGGGGCGGAGCGCCACCACATCGCGGGTGAGCACGAACCGGGCGCCGAAGACCCACGCCTGCTGGAAGCCCCGTTGGCCGAGCTCGGCTCCGCTCAGCCCGCGCGCAAAGCCCAGATAGTTGCGGATCAACGAGCTTGCCCCCGCCTGGCCGCCGATGGCGGATCGCTCGACCACAAGGGTGCGCAGGCCCTCGGAAGAGCCGTACACGGCAGCCGCGAGACCCGCAGGCCCGCCGCCGACGACCAGGAGGTCGAACGTACGGTCGTCCTCGGGCAGCGAGGTGGGAATCCCCCAAGCCTCGACGATCTCGGCGTCGGTCGGATCGGCGAGTGCCTGACCGCCCAGGGCGGGCATCCAGACCACCAGGCGGACATCAGAGCGCGCATGACCGGTGCGGGCGAGCACGCCCTCCCCGCGGGAGGACTCGCGGTCGTGGAAGGCATGGGGGATCCCGTTGCGGGTCAGCAGATCGCGCACCTCGTGCCCGCGCGCCGAGCGCCGGTCGCCGACAACCAGCACCTCGCGCCTCGACTCGACCTCGTTGCGAGACCAGTCCTGCAGGTACTCGGCGACCGTACGGTGGAACAGCTCGTCAGGTGACGACCACGGCTTGAGCACGTAGTAGTTGGCGTGGCCCGCCGCCATCGCCTGCAGGATCGCATCCGCCGTGTCGCGGTTCGCCCAGTCGCCCCATGAGATCAAGATCGCTCGCCGGGCCTCGCCGTGCAGGCTGCGGGTCTTCGCCAGCAGGTCGACGCCCGCCATGTCGGGCATCTGTTCGGCGACCAGGACCAGGGCCACCGCGTCACCACGGCGGTGGTAGTCGCCGAGCTCGTTCATCGCGGCGGTACCGCTGCTGTGCCCGACCACCCGGTAGTCACAGCCGTAGCGGCGGTCCAGCTCATGACGCAGCCGCTCGAGCGCGGGCTGGTCCCCGTCAACCGCCAGGATCAGTGGACGACGCATGGGAGGCTTTCCCTTCTCAGCCGAGCCCGCTGCGTTGCAGACTAATCCTCCCCGACCGTCGGTGTCGTCCGCATTCGTCGCGATCTTCCGGGCCGGTCAGCCCAGGGGGTAGGCGTCGACCTCCGCACGCACCCGCTGACGGGCCGCATCCGGCGCGTACGAGACATCGAGCGCGGTGCGCATCAGGTCTGCGAGCTCCGGACGACCCAGCTCGAACGCCTGGGCGGCGACGGTGCACTCGCGGGTCAACGAGGTGTCGAACATCCCAGGATCGTCGGAGTTGAGGGTCACGGTCACCCCGGCGTCGCGAAAGGTGTGCCACGGGTGGTCGGCCAGGTCTGCCACGGCACGCGTGCGCAGGTTGGAGGTGGGGCACACCTCGAGCGCGATCCGGTTCTCGCTGAGGTGCTGCAGGAGTGCCTCGTCCTGAGCGGCGGCCAGGCCGTGCCCGATGCGCTGGGCGCCGAGCACGTGCACGGCGTCCCACACCGTCTGCGGCCCAGTGGTCTCACCGGCGTGCGGCAGGCTCGCCAGACCCAGCGCCCGGGCCCGCGCGAACACGTCGGCGAACTGCGGTCGGGGTACGCCGATCTCCGGCCCTCCGAGCCCGAAGCCGACCGAGCCCTCGGGCGCCCACCGCTCCACCCAGTCGATGGTCCGCTCCCCCGACTCCAGGCCGAGCTCGCCGGGTATGTCATAGACCCAACCCACCAGCAGGCCATGCTTCTGCCAGGCCCGATCCCGAGCGCGCACGAGAGCCTCGGCCAGCCCGTCCGGCGCGATGCCCTTCAGCAGGTGGCTGTCAGGAGTCACCGTCAGCTCGACGTAACGCACCTGCTGGGCCGCCAGGTCGGCCAGCACACCGGAGGCGATGGCCGCCACGTCGTCGGCGGTGCGCACGAGCGCGTCGACCGCGATGTATACCTCGATGAAGTGGGCGAAGTCGGTGAAGGCGTAGAACTGGCGAAGCGCCGCCTCCTCGGTGGGAACGCCGCTGTCGGGATGGCGACGCGCCAGCTCCAGCACCGTCGGCACCGACGCGGACCCCACCAGATGGACGTGCAGCTCGACCTTGGGGAGGCCGCCGAGCCAGTCCTGAAGAGCGGTCACGACGGCGAGGTTGCGTCGTCCAGCGCCGCAAGGTCGTCGCTGGTGGGTTCCCAGCCGCCGGCCTCGACGTTCGCGACCACCTGCTCCGGCGTGGTGGCCCCGGCGATCACCGACGCGACCGCCGGCTGCGCCGCGAGACCGCCGATGGCCACCTGCAGCATCGTCAGCCCACGCTCGGCGGCGTACGCCTCGCACCGTTCGATCCGGTCGAAGTCCGCCCCCTCGAGCCGGGAGGTCTGGATGCTCAGCCGCGATCCCTCGGGCGCCTGCTCACCACGCTTGTACTTGCCGGTGAGCAGCCCGTACTCGAGCGGGTAGAACGGCAGCAGCCCCACCCCCACGTGCTGGCAGGCCGGCACCAGCTCAGTCTCGGCGGAGCGGTCGTACAGCGAGTACTTGTTCTGCGCCGACACGAACGGCGTGCCCCCGGCGCTTCGCGCCACCCAGTCGGCGTCGACCACCTGCCAGCCGGCGAAGTTCGACGATCCGAGGTAGCGCACCTTGCCCTCGGTGACCAGGTCGTGCAGTGCTGCGAGGGTCTCCTCGATCGGTGTCACCGGATCGGGCTCGTGCAGCTGGTAGAGATCGACGTGGTCGGTGCGCAACCGGCGCAGGGAGGCCTCGACGGCCCGGCGGATGTAGCGGCGCGAGCCACGGACGCCATGGTCGGTCCCGTTGGCGCCCGTCATGTCCATGCCGAACTTCGTGGCCACGACGACGTCCGCACGTTCACCGGGAGGCAGATCCGCCAGCATCTCCCCCAGCAGCGTCTCGCTGGCCCCCGGCTCGTCACCGTAGATGTCGGCGGTGTCGAAGAGCGTCACTCCCGCGTCGAGGGCCGCACGGACGACCGCCCTGGTTTGGTCGCGGTCGATCCGCCGGCCGAAGGCGTTGCAGCCGAGACCGACCCTGCTGACGAGAAGTCCGGAGCTGCCCAGGGGGCGGGGATCAGGTGCAGGCACGCGCACACCTTAGGCGGCGACCACGGTCGCCGCCCCCCGGCTGCTCGGCGGCCGGAACCGGCCCGGCCAGGCGCGCGTCGTACCGGAAAGATGCCGGCGACATCCACCCCTGTGCGGCTGGATATCTCACATATGAGATAGGGTGAGGGCCCATGAGCGAGGACTATCTGCACCGGATCGGAGCACTCATCCGGGACGCCCGCAAGCATCGGGGGTGGACCCAGACCGATCTCGCCGAACAGCTCGGGACCAGCCAGAGCGCCGTCAACCGGATCGAGCGCGGCCATCAGAACCTGAGCCTCGAGATGCTGGCCCGCATCGGTGAGGCTCTCGACTCCGAGATCGTCTCACTGGGGGCAGCCGGTCCCCTGCACCTGCGGGTGGTCGGCGGTACCCAGCTGTCGGGGGCCATCGACGTCAAGACCAGCAAGAACGCCGGCGTCGCCCTGCTGGCGGCCTCGCTGCTCAACCGCGGCCGCACCGTCCTCCGCCGGGTGGCGAGGATCGAGGAGGTCAACCGGCTGCTGGAGGTTCTCGACTCGATCGGGGTCAAGACCACGTGGCTCAACGACGACAACGACCTCGAGATCGTGCCTCCGGCGCAGCTGCAGCTCGATCGGATCGACGCAGCGGCCGCCCGACGCACCCGGAGCATCATCATGTTCCTTGGCCCGCTGATGCACCAGCTCGACAGCTTCGAGCTGCCGTACGCGGGCGGCTGTGACCTGGGCACGCGCACGGTCGAGCCGCACATGGCCGCTCTGCGCCACTTCGGTCTGGAGGTCAAGGCCACCGAGGGCAGCTACCACGCCACCGTCGACCGCTCCGTCGAGCTGACCCGGCCGATCGTGCTCACCGAGCGCGGCGACACCGTGACCGAGAACGCACTGCTGGCCGCGGCCCGTCACCCCGGCCGCACGGTGATCCGCAACGCCAGCCCCAACTACATGGTCCAGGACCTGTGCTTCTTCCTCGTGGAGCTCGGCGTCAGCATCGACGGGATCGGCACGACCACGCTGACCGTGCACGGTCTCGACGACGTCGACCGCGACGTGACCTACTCCCCCAGCCCCGACCCGATCGAGGCGATGAGCCTGGTGGCGGCCGCCATCGTCACCGGATCCGAGATCACCGTCCGACGCGTCCCGATCGAGTTCATGGAGATCGAGCTGGCGCTGCTCGAGGAGATGGGCTTCTCCTACGACCGCACCGAGGAGTACCTCGCGGACAACGGCCACACCCGGCTCGTCGACGTCGTCACCCATGCGTCAGTCCTGCACGCGCCGCTCGACAAGATCCACCCGATGCCGTTCCCCGGGCTCAACATCGACAACCTGCCGTTCTTCGCGATCATCGCCGCCGCGGCCAACGGGTCGACCCTGCTCCACGACTGGGTGTACGAGAACCGCGCCATCTACCTGACCGAGCTGAACAAGCTCGGCGCCACGGTCAAGCTGCTGGACCCGCACCGGGTGCTCATCGAGGGCCCGACCCGCTGGCGCGGAGCCGAGGTGATCTGCCCGCCCGCTCTGCGGCCGGCGGTGGTCATCCTGCTCGCCATGCTGGCCGCCAAGGGCACGTCGGTGCTGCGCAGCGTGTACGTCATCAATCGCGGGTACGAGGACCTGGCCGAGCGGCTGAACGCGCTGGGCGCCCAGATCGAGACCTTCCGTGACATCTGACCGCCGCCTGTCTGCCACCCTGGTGGCGTGACGCGCCCACCGATCGGCGGTCCGCCAGCGGCCGGCGCCGTGCGCACCTTCACCACCTCCGCCACCGACCCGTACGCCCGGGGACGCGAGCTCGGGGCAGGCTGCGCCGACGAGATCCGCACCACCCTGGCGGCGTACCGGCGGTTGTGGGCGGCGTTCGGTGTGCGCGACGACGAGATCCTGGCCGTCGGGACGGCCGTACTCGATCCGACCGCGACCTTCGCGCCGGACCTGCGCGCCGAGATGGCGGGCCTGGCCGCCGGCAGCGGCCTGGCAGAGAACGAGGTGGGGGCGCTCAACGCCCGCACCGAGCTGCTGGCGCTGGGTGACCAGCGGCTGGTGGCCGCCGGAAAGCTGCCTGGCGAGGGGCTGTCGGAGTGCTCGCTGGCGGTGCGGGTGGACACCCCCGCCACCACCGGGCGTTCGGCCGGCCCGCTCACCGCCCAGACCTGGGACTGGCACACCCCGCTGGCCGACTCCTGGTTCTGCTGGACCTTGCGCCGCGCCGACGGCCGACAGGTCAGCACCCTCACCGAGTACGGCATCGTCGGCAAGATCGGTGTGGGCTGCCCTGGGGTCGGGGCGGTGAGCGGGGCGGCTGAGGTCGGGGCCGCTGAGGTCGGCGCCGCTGAGGTCGGGTCCGCCGTGTCGGTGCACTTCAACGCGATGCGGCACGTGGCTGACACCGGCACGGGCGGCGTCCCGGTCCACGTGGTGGCCCGCCGCATCCTGGACGAGGCCTCGGACGTCGCCTCGGCGGTCGCGCTCGCTGCCGAGGCCGACGTCAGCGCCTCCGCCGCCGTCACCGTCACCGGAAAGCCGGGCGACGGAGACGGTGGCTGGTCCTCGTGCACGATCGAGCTGCGTCCCGGCGGTCCGTCGCTGGTGCGGGCCCGCGACGGCTGGCTGGCCCATGCCAACCACTTCGTGGCCGACGACGTCACCCAGGAGGAGCAGGTCGCCTCGGTCGTCTCCACCACCCACGAGCGCCTCGACCGGGTCTGCGCCGTCGCGGCCGGCGACCCCCCACCCGCCGACCGAGAGGCGGCGGCCGCCCGGCTCGCGACCCACGATCTCGGGCCGCGCAGCGTGTGCGTCCACGGCTTCCCCGATGCCCCGGTCGGCCAGCGCAGCGCCACTCTGGCTGTCGTGGTGACCGAGCCCGCCGACGGCCGCATGCACGTGCACGCCGGGCGTCCGTGCCAGGTCGATGCCGACGGCTGGTGGACGTCGCCGTGACGTTCGCCCCCCGACCTGACCGGGCGGGCCAGGGGCCGGCGGAGCAGTTCACAGCCGGCGGGCGGGTCAGCGACGAGAGGCCGACCTACCTCAGCCGAACAGAGTGTCCACGAACGAGCGCTTCGGCAGCGATCCCGTGGGGCGCGGGGGCTCGGTCATGTCCTCGGTGATCCGGGGCAGAGGCTGGGTGTACTGACCAGCGCTGCCGTGCCACGAGGTCTCGGCATCCACCAGGTCGGCCAGGCTCGATCGCTGCAGGAATATCCCCCGGCAGGCGTCGCACTGGGCGACCGGGACCCCGCTGCGGTCGTGGATGTGCATCTGCTGCTGGCAGGAAGGACAGGTCATCGGCTCCACACGAGCACGGTACCCACGAGCACCGCTCGTGCTCCGTCAGGGTTGGCCCGGTGGCGGCCTCCGCGGGATTTCCAGCAGCCGGCTCCGCCTGCCGCCGCGACCGTGTCCGGTCGATACTGGCCAGGTGCCCGCCCCCGCCGACCGGCTGCCGCCCTATCTCGACGCCCCCTGGCCGTTGCTGATGGCGCATCGTGGCGGGGCCACCTATCCCCCGAACCGCGGGCTCGAGAACACGATGGCGGCCTTCCGTGGCGCGGTGGCGCAGGGGTACCGGTACCTGGAGACCGACGTCCGTGCCACCCGTGACGGCGTGCCGGTGCTGGTCCACGACCTCACCCTCGACCGGCTCGCCGGCACTCCCACCGCCGTCGCCGACCTGACCTGGGCCGAGCTGCGGGCCGTCCGGGTCGGTGACCGCGAACCGGTGGCGACGCTGGCCGAGCTGCTGGCCGCCTTCCCCGAGGCGCGGCTCAACATCGACGTGAAGAGTGACGACGCAGTGGCCCCGACCGTGGCAGCGGTCCGGGCCGCCGGCGCCGAGGAGCGGGTCTGCCTGGCGTCGTTCTCGGACCGCCGTGTCCGCCGGATACGGCGACTGGCCGGTCCTCGGGTGGCGACCTCCTGCAGCGCGTGGGAGGTCGTGCTGGTGCTGTTGTCCCCGCTGCGGTGGCTCCGCGCGACCGGCCGCCGCCGCGGTGCCAGCAGCGTGCAGGTGCCGCGCCGCAGCCGTGGCGTCCGTGTCGTCTCCGAGCGGTTCGTCACCCGGGCGCACGAGGCCGGGCTGCAGGTGCACGTGTGGACGATCGACGACGAGCAGACCATCCGGGCGCTGCTCGACCTCGGCGTCGACGGGCTGATCAGCGACCGCATCGACGTGCTGGCCGACGTCCTCGCCCGGCTCGACGAGCCCCAGCGGTGAGCCGACCCGGGGTGGATTCCGGGCGGCGGGCCGGCCGGCCGGGCGACCGGGACGAGCAGCGGGCCTGGTCCTGGTACGACTGGGCCAACTCCGCCTACGTCACCACCACCGGCACGGTGCTGTTCGCGCCGTACCTGACCAGCATCGCCGAGCGGGCCGCATGCGGAGAGGTCGCCGACTGCGGACGCGACCTGTCCGTGCTCGGGTTGCCGGTCTCACCGGGCTCGCTGGCCTTCTACGTCATCACGATCACCACGGTGCTGTCCGCGCTGGTGCTCCCGGTCGTGGGTGCTGCTGCCGACCGCAGCCCGAGCAGGCGACGGCTGCTGGCCCGGTACGCATGGACCGGAGCGGCCGCCGCAACCGCCATGGTGCTGGTCGCAGGGACGAACTGGCAGCTCGGTGCAGGCCTGCTCCTGGTCGCCAACGTGTCGCTCGCATGCAGTCTCGTGGTCAACGACGCGCTCCTCTGCGACGTCGCGGGCCCCGACGAGCGCGACCGGGTCTCGTCGCGCGCCTGGGCATTCGGCTACCTGGGCGGCGGACTGTTGCTCGCGGCCGAGCTGGCGCTGGTGGTCTACGCCGAGCAGCCCGGCGGCCTGGCCACCGGCTGGGCGGTGCGGATCTGCCTGGCCGGTGCGGGGCTGTGGTGGGCCGGGTTCACCGTGATCCCGTACCGACGGCTGCACGACCGGCCACCGCGCGCGCTCCCGGCCGAGGACGAGATGCCCAGCGACAGCCTGGTCCGGGCGAGCTTCCACCAGTTGGCCACGACCCTGCGCGACCTGCGCCACTACCCCATCGCGCTGACCTTCCTGGCCGCGTACCTGTTCTACAACGACGGCATCCAGACGGTGATCGTCGCCGCGGCGGTGTACGGCCAGGAAGAGCTGGGGTTCAGCCGGTCGGTGCTGCTCGCACTGACGCTCGTCGTCCAGTTCGTCGCATTCGCCGGGGCACTGGTGTTCGGCCGGGTGGCCGCCCGGCTGGGGAGCAAGCGGACGATCCTGGCGGGCCTGCTCGGCTGGGTCGCGATCGTTGGCCTGGCGTTCGTGCTCCCCGCCGGCATGCTGGCTCCCTTCCTGGCCCTCGGGGTGGCCATCGGCGTGGTCCTGGGCGGCACCCAGGCGCTGAGTCGCTCGTTCTTCAGCCAGCTGGTGCCGCACGGACGCGAGGCCGAGTACTTCAGCCTCTACCAGGCCTGCGAGCGCGGAACCAGCTGGCTGGGCACGCTGGTCTTCGGGCTGATCTACCAGCTGACGGGCTCCTACCGGCCCGCGATCCTCGCCCTGGTCCTGTTCTTCGTGGTCGGCCTCGTGCTGCTCGCACGCGTGGACGCGCGCCTGGGCATCGCGCAGGCGGGCAACGAGCAGCCCAGGGTCGTGTGAGCCGGTTCCGGCATGGAGCAGCCGTCTCGAGACGCTGCCCGGGAATCTCCACCGGCTCCCGTTCGTTGACCAATCCGTACAGGGCTGTGATCCGAACCCTTGATGAAGACCGACAACGACCGTGTGGAGGGTTCCATGTCCGACCGCGCACTTCGCGGAAGCCGTCTCGGCACGCAGAGCTTCGAGGACGAGCGCGGCGTCGAGATGGCCCCTCGTCAGCAGGTGTCCTACCTCACCGAGAGCGGCCACGAGTTCCACCTGACCCTGTCGGCCGAGGCGGAGATCCCGTACGAGTGGGAGTCGCCCCAGACCGGCGAGGTCGGCCGCCTGGTGGGCGGGACCGAGCCGGAGGCGAAGAAGGAGAAGCCGGTGCGCACGCACTGGGACATGCTGCGCGAGCGTCGCTCGCTGCCGGAGCTCGAGGACATCCTCACCGAGCGCCTGGAGCTGCTCCGCGCCGGAAGCATCGGCCCAGCGCACCTGCACCGCCCGACCCGCTCACGGCGCCGCTCCGCCTGACCCGCAGAACGGGCCCAGCCAACCGGCCCACCGTCAGAGCCCGTCGACGCGGCGGTTATGGATCAGGCGGGTGCTTCCGACCTGCCGCACGATCAGCCTGGTGACGAGTCTGCGGATCGCCGGGCGGGTGAACGGCAGCACGCACGCGAAGCCGACGATGTCGGTCACGAATCCTGGCGTCAGCAGCAGCGTGCCGCCCACCACCACCAGCGCGGCGTCGAGCAGCGCCACGTCGGGCATCACGCCGTTGGCGAGGGTCTCCCGCAACGCCACCCATGCGCGCCGGCCCTCCCGTTTGAGCAGGTACGCACCCAGCAGGCTCTCGAGCAGCAACAGCGCGACCGTCGGCAGGACGCCGATCCAGCTACCCACCTGCACGATCACGGCGATCTCGATCACCGGCACCACGAGGAACGCGACGACGAGCACGCGCACCATCTGTCTCACCTCTCCTGGAGCCGGTTGATCCCGGACCGTGCCCGGCTCACGACGGCGCCGGCCAACCGGGCGGCGCCCCACGCGGACACCCGCCACAACGCCTCGGCCACGATCGCCGCGTCCATCTTCGAGTATCCCCGCTCACGCTCCACGAACTCGATGGGGACCTCGACGGTCGACAAGCCGGCGGCGACCACCCGGCGGACGACGTCGACCTGGAAGCAGTATCCCTGCGAGGCCACCTGGTCGATGCCGATGACCTCGAGCGTGCCGCGCCGGAGCGCCCGGAAGCCGCCGGTGGCGTCATGGACGGGCACGCCGAGCACGAGGCGCACGTAGGCGTTCCCTCCCCGCGACAGCCATCTGCGGTGCCGCGGCCAGTTGCGCACAGCGCCCCCGCGAATCCATCGAGATCCCAAGGACAGGTCTGCGCCTGTGTCGAGGCCGGCCAGCACGGCCGGCAGCTGGTGGGGCTGGTGCGACAGGTCGGCGTCCATCTCCACCAGCACCGCGTAGCCGCGAGGCAGTCCCCAGCCGAACCCGGCCCGATAGGCGGCGCCCAGCCCCGCCTTGTCCTGGCGGTGCAGCACGTGCACGTGGGGGTCGGTCGCAGCCAGCGCCTCAGCACGGTCGCCGGTCCCGTCCGGAGACCCGTCGTCGACCACCAGGACGTCGGCCCCAGGCACAGCGGCGCGGACGCCGCGAACGACCGGCTCGACATTGTCCACCTCGTCATAGGTGGGGATGACCACGAGGACCGGACCACGATCGGTCATCGACCGGCCGCGGTGAGCTGGTGGGTCGGCTCCCCGTCGTCGCCCGCGCGTTGCCGACGGTCGCGCCGGTCCTGGAGCACGGCGAGGACGACGGCCAGCGCACCCAGCCCGGACAGGAGCCACTCCAACAGGCCGCCGATGCGGACCGCGAGCGTGAGTCCGCTCGCGCGGCGGACGGTGTCGGTCAACACCACCGGCTCGGAGGAGCTGGTGCGCTGCAGCACCGTCCCGTCCGCGGCGACGAAGCCGCTGATGCCGTTCGTCGACGCGACCACCAGGTCGCGCCCGGACTCGAGCGCGCGCAGGCGGGAGATCGCCCACTGCTGCGCCGGCTGCCCGGTGCCGAGGTACGTCGCATTGTTCGTCTGCACCACCAGCAGCTCCGCGCCCTCGCGGACGCTCGGAGCCACCACACCCTCGAAGGCCACGTCGTAGCACATCGCGTCCCCGACGACGACCGGACCGAGGTCCAGGACGCCCGGCCTGCTACCGGCCTCGAAGTCGCGCGGGATCTCGTCCAGCCGACCGAACACCGGCGCCAGCAGGCCGCGCATCGGGATGTACTCCCCGAACGGCACCAGGTTGCGCTTCACGTAGACCTTGTGGGTGCCCTCGCCGGGGCCCGTCTCCGGGTCCCACACGATGCCCACGTTGCGCAGGTGGTCGTCGTCGGAGCCGGCAGTCAGCGCACCGACCAGCAGGGGAACTCCCACCGCCCGGACCGAACGCTGGATGGCCTGGTAGGTGCCGGGATCGGTGAGCGGATCGATGTCCGTGGAGTTCTCGGGCCACACCACGACGTCGACGGGTTCGGCACGGCCGGCAGCCACGTCGGCCGCGAAGTCGACCGTGGCCACCTCGTGGTTGTCCACGACCTCCCGCTGCTGGGAGAGGCCGTCGGCGCCGGTGCCAGGCACGCCCCCCTGCACTGCGGCCACGCGGACGGTCCCCACCTGGCCCGCTACTCCCACCGGCAGCACCGCACCCGCAGCCACAACGGCGACCCCGCCGAGCAGGGCAGCTCCCGCCTGGCGCGGAGCGTGAGGCACGCGCAGCAGGGCCCACCAGGCGAGCGCGGCCAGCAGCACCACCAGGCCACTGAGGGCGGGCACGCCGATCCAGCGCACGTACGGCGCCAGCGGGGCGTCGGCGAGGGCGAAGGCCAGCCGGCCCCACGGGAAGCCCGTGAACGGCACCTGGCTGCGGCCCAGCTCGAGCAGCACCCACAAGGCTGCCACCGCCGCCGGCCACCAGACCAACGGTCGCACTCTGACCACGGCCCAGCCGAAAGCGGCGAAGAACACGGACTGCAGCAGCGACAGCGCCACCCAGGCGTCGGGCCCGATGACGCGTACCCACGGCAGCATGCACAGCATCTGCACGAACCCGAACACGCCGCCCAGCAGCGCCCCTCGACCCGGTCGCTGCCCCTCGAGGACCGCCAGCAGACCGGCCAGCGCCGGAACCAGCAGCAGCCACCAGCCGTACGGCGGGAAGGACAGGGCGACCGCCACACCAGATCCGGCCGCCGCCGCCACCCGCGCAGCGAGGCGCAGGGCGGGAGGCATGCCGCCATTGTTCCAGGCACCACAAGGCGATCCGTGCACGCAGAGAGCCCGGCGGCCTTCGGTCCGGCGACGGACCCGCTGGCGACGGGCCCGCGGCCGTTGTCTAGTGACGCCGGGCTCTCCGCGTGCGCGCCCCCCGACGAGGCACGGCACCGTTCCGTTGAGCGCAACGCGATCATGGTTCAGACCCGCGCGCCCCTACCACCGGTAGCCGTTCCGACCAGACCTTCGAGGGGGCAACAGGGACCGACTGTGCCCAGCCGGGTCGTCGGTGTCAACCGGCCTCTGACCTGCGAGGACACCGCTCCTGCGCAGGTCAGGCGACCTGCCGCCCTCGCCTGCATTCCAAGGCGCGTCATGCAGTCAGCGGCGTGTCGTGGTCGACACGCCGCTGCGGGTCAGCCAGTCGGTACGGGCACGACGACGGTACCTGTTGCCGTGGTGGCCACCAGGGGCTCCGGGAACACCTCCGCAGCGCCCACCGAACCGTCCGCAGCCGCCCCCGCTCGCCCCCGGCACACCACTCGAGCGACGAACCGCAGCTCGCGGCTGCGCCTACCCGCCCGCTGCAGCGATGCCTCGACCTCCACCACGTCGCCGGCACGCACCGGTGCCAGGAACTGCACGTCGGAGTACGAGGCGAACAAGCCCTCGTCCCCGTCGGTGCGGATGCACATCTCGGTCGCCACGTCGCCGAAGAGCCCGAGCACGTACGCCCCGTCGACGAGGTCACCGGCGTAGTGGGCATGGCTGTAGGGCACGTACCGGCGGTGCACCACCGGCGCGACGTCGGCAGGGTCGATCGCCGACGTCTCCGGCCGGCGGCCAGGGCCGGAGCTGCCGCCGCTCATGCTGCCGCCTTCCGGCGGGTCACCAGGGCGTGGACGAGGAAGCTGGCCACCTCGGCCGGTGTGGTGCCGCGGGCGAACACCCGGTCGACTCCCAGCTGGTCGGCCATCGACTCGTCGAAGCGTGGCCCACCCACGACCAGGACAGGACGCCGGTCCGCCGGGTAGGCCTCGCGGAAGGCCGCTGACATCTCTCGCGTGTTGAGGACGTGCGCGTCGCGCTGCGTCACCACCTGCGAGACCAGGACGGCATCGGCGGTCACCTCCTGAGCGCTGGCCACCAGCTGGGGGACCGACACCTGGGCACCGAGGTTCACCACCCGGATCTCGCGGTAGTACTCGAGCCCCTTCTCGCCGGCGAAACCCTTGATGTTGAGGATGGCGTCGATCCCTACGGTGTGTGCGTCGCTGCCGATGCAGGCCCCGACCACGGTCATGCGCCGGCGCAGGCCCTTGCGCACGGCGAGGTTGGCCTCCTTGGGCGACAGCAGCGGGTAGTCACGCTCGACCACGGTGATGGCGCTGGTGTCGACGAGATGGTGCACTCGCCCGTACACCACGAAGAAGCAGTAGCCGGGGCCCATCGCCTTGGCATGCACCACCATCGCGGGGTCCATGCCCATCTTCTGCGCCAGCTGCAGTGCCGCCCCCTCCGCGAGCTTGCCGTGGGCCATGGGCAGGGTGAAGGACATCTGCACCATGCCGTCGCCGGTGGTGTCGCCGTACGGACGCAGGATCCTCGCCGGGGTCGCCGGCTCCCCCGGCGGCCCGACGAGGTCGGCCTGACCGGTGGTGGCGATCGTGTCGGCGGCCGGGGTGCTCATGTGCGGGCCTCCAGCAGCTCTCGGGCCGGGTTGGCGTAGCCGGGAGCGAGGGGCACCACGCCGTCGAGTCCACGTCCCTTGTCGGCTGGGCGGCGCATCAGCCCGAACGTCCCGTCGGCGATCGCGTCGAGCAGCCCGTCGTCGTGCTCGACGATCCGCGTGAGCAGGTCGATGCTCTCGGCCAGCACCTGCTGGGCGCGCCGGGCGATGAGGCCGTCGGGCGCGGGCTGGAAGTCCTCGGCCAGGCCCCCCGCGGCACTGCGGACGTAGCGGACGTTCTGCAGGGCCAGGTCGCGGTCGGACAGCCACGGCGTCACGACCGCCTCGGTCATCATCCCCACCAGGAGGATGCCCTGGCCGGTCATCATCCCGGCCAGGTTGAAGAAGCCGTCGAGCAGGTAGCCGCGGAAGACGTCGCCGGTCATGTGCCGTGTCGGGGGCATCCACTTCAGTGGCGCCTTCGGGAACAGCTGACGCGCGAGCAGCGCGTGCGCCAGCTCCAGCCGGAAGCTCTCCGGGACGTCGGGGTCGATCTCGAACGCATGGCCGAGACCCAGCTGCCAGTCGGCGAGACCTGCCTCCTTGGCGAAGTACTCGTTCAGCAGCTGACTGACCGTCACCGTGTGCGCCGCCTCGACGGCGTCCGCGGTGGTCAGGTAGTTGTCCTCGCCGGTGTTGATGATGATGCCGGCACGCGCGTGCACCTGTCGGCTGAAGCGCTGGTCGACGAACGTGCGCACGGGGTTGATGTCCCGGAAGAGGATCCCGTACATGGAGTCGTTGAGCATCATGTCGAGCCGCTCGAGACCCGCCAGGGTGGCGATCTCCGGCATGCACAGGCCGGACGCATAGTTGGTGAGCCGTACGTAGCGGCCGAGCTCCTTGCTCGACTCGTCCAGTGCGGCCCGCATCAGCCGGAAGTTCTCCTGGGTGGCGTAGGTGCCGGCGTAGCCCTCACGCGTCGCCCCCTCGGGCACGAAGTCGAGCAGCGACTGCCCGGTCGAGCGGATGACGGCGATCACATCGGCGCCTTCGCGGGCGGCCTGCTGGGCCTGCGGCATGTCCTCGTAGATGTCGCCGGTGGCCACGATCAGGTAGATCCATGGCGTCTGCGAAGGGTCGCCGTGGCGCTTGATCAACCGCTCCCGTTCCCGGCGGCGGGCGTCGATGCGGCGGAGACCGGCCCCGACCGACTTCTTCGCGGCCGCTGCGGCTCGGGTGGCATCGCGTCCCTCGGGCAGCCGGAAGCGTACGGAGCCGACGGCCGCCTTCTGGGCCAGCTCGCCGAGGTCCCCGGCGGCGCCGCGCACGAGCGCGTCCCAGACCGGGAGGGCCACCCCGTGCTCGAGGCCGACGTCACCGCGCACGGAGTCGAGCAGCCTGTTGGCCCAGGGCGTGCCCTCGGGGTCGGCGCCGACCAGCCCGGCCATGCGCAGCGTCGCCCGCTCGACCGAAACGGTGGTGTGCTGCTCGGCCAGCCGTACGATCGGTCGCCCGACCTTGCGCGCCAGCGTGCGCGCCCGGCGGACCGTGACCGGGTCGAGGTCGAGCTTGGGGCGGCGCGCCCTGGTGGACGTGGTCCCGGACCGCCGCCTGGGGTCGCTACCGGCCGGGGTCACGACGCCACCTTCGCACGGATCAGGGCGTCGACGCCCGGAACGTCACGCAGTAGCCGCAGCGCGTAGTCGGCATGCCCGGGCACGTAGCCGTTGCCGACCAGCATGGTCACGTCGGCGGCCAGCCCCTCGGCCCCCAGCGCCGCGGCAGTGAACGACGTGGCCATCGAGAAGAAGACGATCGTGCCGCCCTGGGCGGTCGACAGCAGCGCGCCGCCCTCGCACCCGGGGACGTCCACGCACACCACGGTCACGTCCGCCGGTCCCCCCGCCGCGGTGACCGCCCGCGAGAGCGCCACCGGGTCCCGGGCGTCGGCGACCACCACCTCGTCGGCGAGACCGGCCGCGGCCAGCGCGTCGGCCTCGTGCTGCACCGGCACCACGCCCAGCACCCGCCCGGCCCCCGCCTGGCGGGCCCCGGCACAGGCGAGGGACCCGCTCTTGCCGGCGGCGCCGACGACGCAGACGGTCGGCTCGCGGTAGCCGGCGACCACCCGCGCGGTGAGGGCTGGCGCACCGCACACATCCATGACGGCCAAGGACAGCTCCTGCGGAAGGTCGCCCGGCAGCCGCGCGGCGATGCTGCGGCCGAAGAGAATCGCGTAGCCCGAGCAGGGCACCTGCTCGCTGCAGCCGTCCCAGCCCGCCAGCTCGTCATCGACCACGAGCGGCGTGAGCGACAGCGAGACCAGCGTGGCCACGACGTCACCCGGCGCCAGGCCCAGCGGGGAGCGCGGGCCCACCGCCTCGACGGTGCCGACCAGCATCCCGCCCGACCCGGTCACGGGGTTCTGCATCTTGCCGCGGCGGCCGACGATCTCCAGCACGGCCGAGCGCACTGCGCTCCCGCTGCCGTGCTCCTCGCGGAGCTGGCACGGGCACGAGACAACCTCCGTTGATCTGCCGCCCACGCGGGAACTTCTCCGGTGGACGGTTGGACTGACGATCAGTTCTTCCGTACTCTAGCGGATATGACCACAGTGCAGCCCTATGTCTACGTCCAGCGCGACCTGGTGGAGCCGGACTGGACCCGGTTGCCGGGCTGGGCCGATGTCACGACCGAGCAGTGGGAGAGCGCGCAGTGGCAGCGGGCGCACTGCGTGAAGAACCTCCGCCAGCTGCGGAGCGTGCTGGGGCCCGGCGTCGAGGAGCGCTTCTTCACCGACCTCGAGCGCGACCAGGCCGAGCGGGCCACGATGTCGATGCTGCTGCCACCGCAGATGCTGAACACGATCGTGCCGCACCTCGCCCCGGATGAGGCCGGCTACACCGACGCGCTGTTCGCCGACCCGGTGCGCCGCTACATGCTGCCGGTCTTCAGCGACCGGCGCACCGACTGGCCCAGCCACCCGTACGCGACCCGGGACTCCCTGCACGAGCACGACATGTGGGTCGCCGAGGGGCTGACGCACCGCTACCCGACCAAGGTGCTCGCCGAGCTGCTGCCGACCTGCCCGCAGTACTGCGGGCACTGCACCCGCATGGACCTGGTCGGCAACTCGACGCCGGTCATCGACAAGCTCAAGTTCGACCTCAAACCCGTCGACCGTTACGACAAGATGATCGACTATCTCCGGGCGACCCCCGCAGTCCGTGACGTCGTGGTGTCCGGCGGTGACGTGGCCAACATGCCGTTCAAGAACCTCGAGGCCTTCCTCGCCAGGCTGCTGGAGATCGAGAACATCCGTGACATCCGGCTGGCCACCAAGGCACTGATGGGCCTGCCCCAGCACTGGCTGCAGGACGACGTGCGCGCCGGCATGGAGCGGCTCGCCACGACAGCACGGCAGCGGGGCGTGCAGATCGCGATCCACACGCACGTGAACCACGCCAACTCGGTCACCCCGCTGGTGGCCCGCGCCACCCGGGCGATGCTCGACACCGGGATCCGCGACGTCCGCAACCAGGGCGTGCTGATGGAGGGCGTCAACGCCGACCCGCACGCCTTGCTGGACCTGTGCTTCGCGCTGAGCGACGGCGCCGAGATCCTCCCGTACTACTTCTACATGTGCGACATGATCCCGTTCAGTGAGCACTGGCGGGTCTCGGTCGACAAGGCCCAGCAGCTGCAGCACGGGCTGATGGGGTACCTGCCCGGCTTCGCCACTCCGCGGATCGTCTGCGACGTGCCGTTCGTGGGCAAGCGCTGGGTGCACCAGCTGGCCGAGTACGACCGCGTGCACGGCATCTCCTACTGGACCAAGAACTACCGCACGTCGATCGAGAGCGACGACACGTCAGCTCTCGATCGCAGGTACGAGTACTACGACCCGATCCACACGTTGCCGGCCGCGGGTCAGGAGTGGTGGCACCAGCACACCGGGCCGAACCGTGCCGCCCAGCACGACGCCGCTGCGGAGGCTGCCCGGATCAGCCGGGAGGCGGCCGCCGTCCAGGCCGGCGCCTGACCGACCTCGCCTTGCAGGCCGGCGCCTGACCGGCCTGGTCTGGACCTCATGTCCGCGTGAGGTCGTACCGTCAGTGACATGAGCATGGAGTTCACAGCCTGGTCCTCGCTGTACCACGCGATGAACCAGCAGGAGGACAGGCGTCCGTTCTCGCGGGCCACGCTGCGGCGCATCTGGGCGTTCGCTCGTCCGCACCGCCGGCAGCTGGGTCAGTTCCTCGTGCTCAGCGTGGCGACCGCGGTGCTGGCCGTGGCCACTCCGCTGCTGGCAGGCGAGGTGATCGACGCCATGTTCGCGGGCAAGGCCGTCGAGGTGATCCTGGGTCTTGCCGGTGTGATCGCCCTCGTCGCCATCGTCGAGGCCGGTCTGGGACTGCTGGTGCGAGGGCTGTCGGCGCGCATCGGGGAGGAGCTGATCCTCGACCTGCGCCGGGCCGTGTTCGACCACGTGCAGAAGATGCCGATCGCGTTCTTCACCCGCACCCGCACCGGCGCCCTGGTGAGCCGCCTCAACAACGACGTGATCGGCGCCCAGCGCGCCTTCAGCGACACGCTGTCCGGAGTCGTCAGCAACCTGGTGATGCTGGTTCTCACCCTGGTGGTGATGATCGACCTCTCGTGGCAGGTCACGCTGCTCGCCTTGGTGCTGCTGCCCGTCTTCCTGCTGCCGGCGCGGCGGATGGGCTCCCGGCTGGCCCAGCTGGAGCGTGAGGCCGCCAACCACAACGCGGTCATGGGGACCCAGATGACCGAGCGCTTCTCCGCGCCAGGCGCGACCCTGATCAAGCTGTTCGGCCGCCCGGAGCAGGAGTCCGCCGAGTTCGCCGCGCGAGCCGGCCGGGTCCGCGACATCGGCGTGCGCACGGCGATGCTGCAGTGGGTGTTCATCACCGCCCTGACCCTGGTGTCCGCGCTGGCCCTGGCCCTGGTCTACGGCCTCGGCGGCTACTACGCCCTGGTCGGGCGCCTCGACCCCGGCGACGTCGTGGCGCTGGCGCTTCTGCTCACCCGGCTGTACGCCCCTCTCACCGCCCTGGCCAGCGCCAGGGTCGAGGTGATGAGCGCCCTCGTCAGCTTCGAGCGCGTCTTCGAGGTGCTCGACCTGAAGCCGTTGATCACCGAGCGACCGGACGCTCTGGCGGTCCCCGACGGCGCGGTGGCCGTGGAGTTCGACGACGTGCACTTCGCCTACCCGGCGGCCGACACGTTCTCTCTCGCCTCGCTCGAGGAGGTGGCGACCCTTGATGCGCGCGCAGGTGTCGAGGTGCTGCACGGCATCTCCTTCGTCGCCGAGCCGGGGGCGATGGTGGCCCTGGTGGGTTCGTCCGGGGCCGGCAAGTCCACGCTGGCGTCGCTGGTGCCACGGTTGTACGACGTCGACAGCGGCGCCGTACGGCTCTCCGGCGTCGACGTGCGCGACCTGTCCGCCCAGTCGATCCGCGAGACGGTCGGGATGGTCACCCAGGACGGTCACCTCTTCCACGAGTCCGTCCGCGCCAACCTGCTGCTGGCGCGCCCGGACGCCTCCGACGAGGAGCTGTGGGAGGTCCTGCGGCGGTCGCGGCTCGAGGAGCTGGTGACGTCGTTGCCCGACGGGCTGGAGACCATCGTCGGCGAGCGCGGCTACCGCCTGTCCGGCGGCGAGCGGCAGCGGTTGACGATCGCGCGGCTGCTGCTGGTCCGCCCCCGGGTGGTCCTGCTCGACGAGGCGACCGCGCACCTGGACTCGACCTCGGAGCAGGCCGTTCAGGCGGCGCTGAGCGAGGCGTTGGTCGGGCGTACCGCGATCGTCATCGCACACCGGTTGTCAACGGTGCGGGCGGCCGACCTGATCCTGGTCGTCGAGGACGGCCGAGTCGTCGAACGGGGAACCCACTCGCAGCTCCTGGCCGCGGGAGGGCGCTACACAGACCTGCACGACACCCAGTTCGACTCCCAGGCCGCCGGGGAGGCAGCGGGGGAGGCAGCGCTCGCGGCCCAGGGGTGAGGCAGCCCCCGCGACGCTCGAGATGAGCAGCATCGCGGACACGGGTACGTGCTATGCCTCACGCCCGACGGGCGCCGCCGGCGGCCGGTTCTCGTACGGCGTCGACAAGACCATCGTGGTCCGGGTGGAGACGTTGCCGGCTGCGCGGATGCGCGCGAGCAGGTCCTCCAGGGCCAGCGGGGTCGCCACCCTGACCTGCAGGATGTAGCTCTCGTCACCGGCCACCGAGTAGCACGAGACGATCTCTTCCAGGTGGGCCAGCCGTTCCGGCGAGTCGTCGGGCTGGCTCGGGTCCATGGGCCGGATCGACACGAAGGCAGTGATGTCGAGACCCAGCTTGGCGGGATCGACCTGGGCCGCGTAACCGGTGAGGACCCCGCGCTCCTCCAACCGGCGAACCCGCTGGTGCGCCGCCGAGGTGGACAGGCCGGTCCGCCGGCCGAGCTCGGCGAACGACAGGCGACCGTCCTCGGCCAGCAGGCGGACGATCCTGGCGTCCAGTGGCTCCAGGACGGTGGCGTGGACAGGTCCCGTCACCATGTCCTCACCCGGCCAGCACGGTCAGCTCGCGGCTCGTGGTGTTCAGGCGCTCGGCGCCCTCGTCGGTGCACACCACGATGTCCTCGATCCGCGCACCGTGCCGCCCGGGGAGGTAGATGCCCGGCTCGATGGAGAACGCCATCCCCGGCTCGAGGACCAGGTGGTTGCCGGCAACGATGTAGGGCTCCTCATGGGTCTCCATACCGATGCCGTGACCCGTGCGGTGCAGGAACGCCTTCCCGTAGCCCGCGGCCGTGATGACGTCGCGGCCGACCGCGTCCAGCGCCTCCGCGCTGACCCCCGGCCGGGCGTACGCGCATTGACGGTCCTGAGCGGTACGCAGCACCTCGTAGTAGCGCGCGAAGTCGTCCGGCGGCGAGTGGCCGGCGACGTAGGTGCGCGTGGAGTCCGAGCAGTATCCCGACTCCATGGTCCCGCCGATGTCGACGACCACCGGGTCGCCCGGCTCGATCAGGCGGTCGGAGAGGTCGTGATGCGGTGACGCGCCGTTCGGACCCGACCCGACGATGACGAAGTCGACGCTGACGTGACCCTCGGCAACGATCGCCGCGGCGATGTCGCGTCCGATCTGGCGCTCCGTGCGCCCCGCTCGCAGCCACTCCCCCATGCGCCGGTGCACCCGGTCGACCGCCTGGCCCGCCGCACGCAGCGCCTGGACCTCGTCCGGCGCCTTGCGCATGCGCAGCGCACTGAGCACGGGATCGGCCAGCACCTGGCGCGCGTCGGGCACGGCCGTGCGCAGAGCCAGCACCTTCTCGGCCCACATGCGGTTGTCCACCGCGAGCGTGCCGGTCCGGGCAGCCGCCGGGAGCAGCTCGGTCACCAGCGCGTACGGATCGTCGGTCTCCTGCCACGCCGCCACCTCGAGGCCCGTCGCGCCGACCGGGGAGGCAAGGGCTGCGGCTCGCTCGAGCGCGGGCACCACGAGAACCGGGTCGCCGTCCGCGGGCAGCACCAGGCACGTCAGCCGCTCGAGCGGTTTGGCGTCGTAGCCGGTGAGATAGCGGAGGTCGGCCGACGGCGTCACCAGCAGCGCGTCGATCCCGAGAGCCCGAGCCTGGAGTCGGGCGCGGTCGAGGCGATCCTGAGGTGTGCTCGTCGTGCCCGTGGTGGCTTCTGCGGGGCGCGTCACGCCGCCAGGCTAGCGGCGCCCACCCCACCCCACGATCCGCGAGTTGTGCAGGCCGCGCAGCCCCGCAACGCACCAACGCCCCCACCCCACGATCCGCGAGTTGTGCAGGCCGACTAGCCCCGCACAACTCGCGGATCGCGGGTATAAGCCCCGCAGAACGGGGGCGGTCAGGCCGTACGGAGGGGCGCCAGGGCGGCGGTGACCCTTTCGGCACTGGAGCCGAGACCCCACGTACGGGAGAACTCCTCGAACCGGGATGCTGCCGCGTCGTCCCAGGCACCGATACGACCGTCCACGTCGCCGAGCACCAGGTCACGGACGACGCGCACCACCCGAGGCGCCACCGCCAGGTAGTCACCCGCCGCTGCCAGCCGCTGGGCCTGCTTGGCCGCCGGGCCCTCGCCGCGGGCGGCCGCGCGGAGGATGCCGTTGAGGTCACCATGCGCGTCGAGGAGCCGTTGGGCCGTCTTGTCGCCGATACCGGACACACCCGGCAGCCCGTCGGACGGGTCGCCTCGCAGCACAGCGAAGTCGGCGTACTGCTGCGGCTCCACGCCGTACTTGGTGCGCACCCACGCAGCATCGACCACCTCGTGCCGCCCGACGCCACGGGCCGTGTAGAGGACGCGGACGCGGGCCTCGTCGTCGACCAGCTGAAACAGGTCCCGGTCGCCGGTCACCACGTCGACCGGTCCGGGCCACACCGTGGCCAGCGTCCCGATGACGTCATCAGCCTCGTGCTCCGCGGCCCCCACCACGGGCACGCCCAGCAACTCGAGAGCCTCGACGATCACCGGAACCTGCGCCGACAACGGGTCCGGCGTCTCCTCGATGTCGGGGAGACCGGCCTGCTCCTCGACCACTCGGTGGGCCTTGTACGACGGCAGCAGGTCGACCCGCCAGGCCGGTCGCCAGTCGTCGTCCCAGCAGCACACCAGTCGGTCCGGCTCCCTGTCAGTGACCAGCCGGGCGATGAAGTCCAGTAGGCCGCGAACCGCGTTGACCGGGGTGCCGTCCGGGGCAGTGATGCTGTCTGGCACGCCGAAGAACGCCCGGAAATAGAGCGAGGCGGTGTCCATGAGTAGCAACCTTCGCCCTTGCTCAGTCATGGCCAGAGGATGTCAGAGCAGCTCCCCAGGCAGGGCGCCGGCACGCGAACCTGGACGTGGCCTGAAGCAGGCATCATGAAGCGATGAGCACCAGGCGGCGTGGCCAACCCGTTGTGCTGCTGCACGGATGGCCCGTCACGCAGGCGCACTGGCGACATCTGCTGCCACCCCTCCGACGGGCCGGGTTCGCCCCTGTCCCCCTCACGTTGCCCGGACTCGGTTCCTCCCCGGACGAGGCTTACAGCTTCCGGAAGGCCGACCTCGCCGACTGGGTGCACGACCAGCTCACGAGACAGGGGGTCACGCAGTTCGCGGTGATAGGTCATGACTGGGGCGGCACCGTCGCCGTTCTGCTCGCTGCCTCCATACCCGCGGCCGTGACGGCGCTTGTCATCGAAGAGGAGATCCCACCAGGGATCGATGTCGACGTCCCCGCACCGGGCAATGAGCACTATCCGTCATGGCACGGACCGTTCAACCGCGCCCCCGGCCTCGCCGAGCAGCTCGTCCCCGGTCGCGAGAATGCCTACTACGGCCTGTTTCTCCGGCAAAGCGCCGGCCCCGCTGGTCTGGACCCCGACGTCGTCCGTTGCTATGCCGCCGCATACACGGCCCCGGGTGTCCTCGAGGCAGGACTCGCCTACTACCGGACCCGCAGCGCCGACGTCAAAGACGTGCACCGACTCCTCGCGAACCCGATCGCAGCGCCCGTTCTGGCGGTCGGAGGAGGCTACGCGATGGGCACCGCCGTGACGGACGCAGCCCGCCTGTTGGCGGACGAGGTCACCGGCATCGTCCTCGACCCAGCCGGCCACTATCCCGTCGAGCAAGACCCCGAACCGGCGGCGCAGGTCATCACCGAGTTCCTCCACCGCCACCACGACGCACGTGATGACCGACAGCATCGTGATGGCACCGATCGTGCCCGCCAGCAGTAGGCAGGCAAACACGCCGACGTGGCGGTCTCGACCGGGAGTGCGGTCGGTTGTACGCGAGGCGGCGAGACCGTGAGCCGCTCCCTGCACAACTCGCGGATCGTGGGGTGGGTGGGGCGGCGCCGATGCAGGGGCAGCGACATGGCCCCCTCCGGCCCGCGTCTCCCTGCCCCCTGCCCCCTCCCCCGCCGCAGGGATCCTCGACTCACGCAGGCGCTCCCCTGCACAACTCGCGGATCGTCGGCGACTTGTGTGCAGGCGCTCCCTGCACAACTCGCGGATCGTGGGGTGGGTGGGCGGCACCTCGCGGATCGTCGGCGACTCGTGTGCAGGCGCTCCCCTGCACAACTCGCGGATCGTCGCGGGAGGGTCGCGGGAGGTAGGCGTCAGCTGCTCACGGAGGAGTACGCGACGACGCCGCGGCGGAGGGCCGAGACGGTCTCGCGGGCGGTGCGGCGCAGGGGGCCGTCACCGGCCGCGTCCGCGACCTGGTCGGCGAGGTCGAGGAGCTGCTTGATCCAGCGGACGAAGTCTCCGGCCGCCATGTCGGTCTCGCTGAGCACGTCGTCGAGCGAGGCGCCGGACGCCCAGCGCCAGGCGGCCCAGCAGAAGCCGAAGTCGGGGCGATGCTGCGAGGACAGCCGGTGGTCGCGCTCGAGCCGCTCCAGGCCCGCCCACAGCGAGGTGGTGCGCCCGACCACCTCGTGCACCCGGCCTCGCGGCAGCCGCGGATGCTCGGCCTCGTCGGGCGACCGAGCCTCGTAGACCAGCCCCGAGAGACACCCCGCCAGCTCGGCCGGGGTGAGGCCGTCCCAAACCCCCTCGCGCAGGCATTCAGCGGCCAGCAGGTCGAGCTCAGCGTAGATCCGGGCCAGCCTGGCCCCGTCGGGGGTGACCTCGTCACCGGACAGGTAGCCGAGCCGGTCGAGCACCTCGCACACCCGGTCGAACTCGCGGGCGATCGTGTTCGTGCGCTGCTCGATCCTGTTCCGCAGACCCGCTGTGTCGCGGTCGAGCTTGACCCAGCGCTCGGCCCAGCGGGCGTGGTCTTCGCGATCGGGACACCCGTGGCAGGGGTGCGCGCGAAGCCGCTCGCGGAGGACGAGCAGCTGCTCATCATCGGCCGACGCACCGTTGCCCCGCACCCGCCGTTGCTTGTCGGACGGCCCTCGTACGTCGGCGACGATCCGTCGCAGGGACGAGGCAAGATCGCGCCGCTGTTGCGGGTTGCGGGCGTTGAACGACTTGGGCACCCGCATCCGGGTCGACGCCCGTACCGGGCTGGGGAAGTCGGTCAGAGCCAGCCGTCGCGCCTGACGCTCGACGGTGAGCACCAGGGGGCGGGGGCCGTCACGGTCCGAGCGCATCCCCGGATCCACGACCACGGCGGGACCGGCCCACCGTCCGGCCGGCACCCAGATGACGTCACCGGTCCGCAGCCGTTCCAACGACCCCACCACCTCCTCCCGGTCGACGCGGCGTCGGCTCTTGGACAGCTCGGACTCGCGGTCGGATATCGCCCGGCGCAGCTGCGCGTACTCGAGGAAGTCGCCGCGGTCGCAGGTCGCTGCCTGGGCGTACCCCTCGAGTGCCTCCTCCGCCTTGTGCAGCTGCCTGGCCAGCCCGACCACGCCACGGTCAGCCTGGAACTGCGCGAAGGACTGCTCCAGCAACGACCGTGCCGGGGTACGCCCGACCTGCCGCACCAGGTTGACCGCCATGTTGTATGAGGGGCGGAAGCTGGAGCGCAGCGGATAGGTGCGGGTGGAGGCGAGACCGCCGACCGCGCCTGGGTCGAGTCCGGGCTGCCACAGCACCACCCCGTGTCCCTCGACGTCGATCCCTCGCCGACCCGCACGTCCGGTGAGCTGGGTGTACTCCCCCGGCGTGATCTCGGCGTGGGTCTCGCCGTTCCACTTCGACAAACGCTCGATCACCACCGAGCGAGCCGGCATGTTGACGCCGAGTGCCAATGTCTCGGTGGCGAAGACGACCCTGACCAGGCCGGCGGTGAACAGCTCCTCGACCACCTCCTTGAACGTGGGGAGCATGCCGGCGTGGTGGCTGGCGACACCACGGGTGAGGCCCTCGAGGAAGTCGGCGTACCCGAGCACCGAAAGGTCGGCGTCGGGGATGTGGGCGCAGCGCTGCTCGACGTGCGCGCGAATGGCGGCAGCGTCCTGTGGGGTGGTGAGCCGCAGCCGCGAGCTGAGCACCTGCTCGACCGCCGCAGCGCACCCGGCCCGGCTGAACACGAACACGATCGCCGGCAGCAGCGCCGCGGCATCGAGTCGCTCGTTCACCTCGACGCGCGACGGGGTGTAGTTCCGCCCGCCCGTGCGACGGGGATAGCTGTTGCCCCGGCGCCCACCCCGTCCCTGGCGGCCTCCGTCGCGTCCCCGATGCTGCCTCTCGGCCCGCCAGTCGTCGCGCGCGATCCGTTCCAGTTCGGGGTTGACCCTGGCCGAGCCGTCGCGACCGCTCCGCTGTGCGGTCGGGCGGCGCTGATCGGGCCCGGAGCCCAGCCCGGAGTCCTGCCCGGAGAGCAGCCCGGAGTGCGGCCCGGAGTCGGGCCCGTGGTGCTGGCGGTCCTGGCCGTCCACGAACAGGTCGAGCAGGCGGCGACCCACCATGACGTGCTGGTAGAGCGGCACCGGCCGGCGCTCCTCGACCACCGTCACGGTGTCGCCCCGCACCTCCGACAGCCACTGGCCGAACTCCTCGGCGTTGGACACGGTCGCGGACAACGACACCACCGACACACTGTCCGGGAGGTGGATGATGACCTCCTCCCACACGGCACCGCGAAACCGGTCAGCGAGGTAGTGCACCTCGTCCATCACCACATAGCCGAGCCCGGCGAGGGTGCCTGACCCCGCATACAGCATGTTGCGCAGCACCTCGGTCGTCATCACGACGATCGGGGCGTTGCCGTTGACGGAGTTGTCGCCGGTCAGCAGACCGACGCTGCCGGGACCGTAGCGACGGGTCAGGTCTGCGAACTTCTGGTTGGACAGCGCCTTGATCGGGGTGGTGTAGAAGCACTTGAGGCCCTTCCGCAGGGCCAGGTGCACGGCGAACTCGCCCACCAGCGTCTTCCCCGAGCCCGTCGGCGCGGCGACCAGCACGCCGTGGCCGTCCTCGAGGGCTGCGCAAGCGTCGCGCTGGAAGTCGTCGAAGGGGAAGTCGTACAGGCCGCGGAACTCCGCCAGTGCGGGCCGCTCCTGGTCGGCGCGGAACTGTGCATACCGACCGGCCGGCGTGGACATGTCGTCAGGGTACGGGTCGGTCGGCCCAGCAGCCGCTGACTAGAGGCGCAGCGCGACCGTCATGTGCTCGGGGCCACTGCCGAGGGAGCGGGCGAAGCGCCGGATCGCCTCGCACAGCAGACCGGCGTCCAGCGTGGTCCCGGGCACCGCCAGCAGGTACCGGCCGTTCTGGCAGATCAGCAGGACCTCGCCGTGCACCCAGGCCTGATGCGCCTGGCGGCGGACGTCCTCCCGGAGCGCGGCGGTCGGGTATGCCACGTCCGCGGCGAGCACGGTGAGCGACACGGCGTCCTGCCACGGGTCGTCGGAGCCCGTCTCGCCCGTGAGCAGGCCGGCGATGCGGGGGTCCCCGACCGAGCCCAGGGCCGTCCAAGTGGTGTCGCCCGCTCCGATCCAGTCCGGGAGGTCGAACGGGTCGGCGACACGGGCGTCAGTCATCGTCGAGGCGGCTGGGACGGTCGTCGTAAGGATCGGGCGACACCTCGAGGTCCGAGATCTCGTCGTCGTCGAACTGGTCGTACTCGGGCTCCCGGCGAGCCCGTCGCCGGTCGATCAGCCGGGCGATCACCTCGGAGACGAGGAACAGCCCCGTCATCGGGGCGGCGAGGAACAGCATGCTGATGGGGTCGGTCGACGGCGTGGCGACCGCCGCGAACACGAACGTGCCGAGAATGATCCAGGGGCGGTAGCGTCCCAGCGTCTTGCCGGACACCACACCGGCAAGATTGAGCAGTACGACGAACAGCGGGATCTCGAACGCGACACCGAAGACCAACAGCATCCGCAGGATGAACGTGAGGTAGCGGTCGACCTCGATGAGGTTCGAGACGTCTTCGGGCGTGAAGTCGAGCAGGATCCCGATGCCCTTGGGCAGCACGTAGTAGCCGAGGAGCACGCCGGACATGAACAGGGGGCCGGCGACGGCGGCGAACAGCAGCGACCACTTGCGCTCGTGGGCGTGCAGGCCGGGCACGACGAAAGCCCACAGCTGCCACAACCAGATCGGGCTGGCGATGACCAGGCCCGCCACCAACGACACCTTCAGCTGGAGCATGAGCGGGCCGGCGACGTCGTTGATGGTCAGCTCAGCGTTGAGATTGCGCTCCGCGGCGAGCCGCTGCACGGTCTTGTTGAACGGGTCGGTGAGCAGGTGGAAGAGCTGGTCGTAGAAGAATGCCGAGACGATCGCCACGGCCACGATCGCCAGCACAGCTTTGAACATCCGTCCCCGGAGCTCACGCAGGTGCTCCAGGAGGGTCATCGCCCCGTCCTCGGACGGCGGCGGCGTGGGATCGCCGCCGTTCCGGGACGAGCGACGCAGCGCGAAGGCCACGGCCCCGCGGGTCAGGTCTGGTCGCGCGGGGTGCTGTCCTGCACCGGCTCGCGGCTGGGCTCGGGCCGGGTCGTCGCCGGCGGCGTGATCTCCGCGGTCCCGGGGGGCAGCGGGCGGCCGTGCGCGTCGGTGGTGGTGGTCGTGGGGGGGTCGTCCTCGTCATCGGTCAGGCCCTTGGTCTCGGCCTTGAAGATGCGTAGCGCGCGTCCGGATCCGCGGGCGAGCTCGGGGAGCTTCTTCGCGCCGAACAGCAGGACGATCACGAGGATGATGAGAATGATCTCTGTGGGGCCGAGGCTGCCCATGCGCATCTCCTAGGTTGGACCAACGTTTCTCACTGTACGCGGGCATCGTGCTGTCGAGAACCGGGCGCCCCGGCGGTCCGGCATCCTCATCCGGACGGGTACTCCTGCAGGGCCATGCGGGCCACCTGGCGGACCTCGGCGGCCAGTGCGGGGGGCTCCAGCACGGTCACGCTGCCCGACCCGCGCAGGACCAGCCGCCGCAGCCAGGCAGGGTCGCCCACCCGCATCCGCACCAGCAGGCGCCCGTCGGCGGCCTCCTCGGTGCTCTCCACCGGGTAGTGCTCGCTGACCCACCGGGCCGGGGGGGCCAGCTCGAGCACCGCCTCGAGGTCGTCGCCGCCGGGTTGGAAGAGCCCCGCAGACAGGTCGCGCGGACGCGCCTGCTCTGGGGGGTCCGCGGCGGCGTCGAGCACGGCCACGTCGACGACCCGGTCGAGCCGGAACAGTCGCACGTCCTCGGCGCGGTGGCACCAGCCCTCGAGATAGCTGTGCCCCTCGGCGCTGAGCAGCCGCATCGGGTCGACGTCGCGTTCGGTCGTCTCGTCCCGCGACGGCACGAGGTAGCGCAGGTGCACCCGTCTCGCGGCAGTGAGCGCCTCCTGCACCGTGGCCCGCACGCCAGGGTCCACCGGCGCCGCGCTCAGCACCTCCACGGAGTCGGCTGCGGCGGCTGCGTCGCCGGCCGCGGACTCGAGCTTGGCCAGCGACCTGTCGACGGCGTCGGCCGCTCCCTGGTCGACGGTCTCCCGGAGCGTTCGCAGCGCCACGATCAGCGCGAGCGCCTCGCGCGCGGTCAGGCGCAGCGGTCGCTGCAGGTACGACGCGTTGTCCAGCCGGACCACGCCGTCGGCCTCGAGCATCTCCATGTCCACGTCGATCATGTCGCCGGTCACGGCCTCGGGCAGCCCGCAGAACCACAGCACGTTGAGGTCGTTGACGATGGTCTGCCGGTCGACCCCGAAGTCCTGGGCGACCTGCTCGACGGGTACGCCGCCCTGGTCCTGCAGGTAGGGCACCAGCGCCAGCATCCGGCGCACCTGGTCGCGCGCGCGGTCGCTCACCCGGACACCCCGTCGCCGAGCCGGGCGAGCCGCTGCAACCGGGCGACCACGGCCTGCCGCAACTCGGGCGGGTCGACCGCGACGACGTCGGCGCCGTAGGACACGACCTCCTCGGCGAGCTCGTCGACGTGGGTGAGCGGCAGGTCCAGCCGGTCCCAGCCCTCGCTGTCGGCACGCTCGGCGGTCGCCCTCCGGCGGAGCGCGTTCCCCGCGCCGGCGCGGGCGCGAACCACGGCTGTGCCCGCCGGAGGCGGTGGCAGCAGCGTCCGGGCCAGCGTCCTCAGGTCGGTGCCCTCGGGTACGCGGTAGGAGCCGGCCCGGCCCGCCTTGCGCACGGTGGTGGTGACCCGTGACAGCCGGAACATGCGGGGGGCGTCGCGGTTGCGGTCACGCCCGATGACGTACCAGCGCCCACGCCACGACAGCACTCCCCAGGGCTCGAGGACCCGCTCGGCGGGTTCCCTGCCCGGGCGGCGGTAGCCGAACCGCACCGGTGTACGGGTGACGACCGCGTCGCACAGCGGCTCGAAGGCGGGCTCCGAGGCAGCCAGCCGTGGCTCCACCATGGACAGCGCGTCACGGTCGACGGCGACACCGGCCGCCCGCAGCTTCACCAACGCGTCGGTGGTCTGGCGGGCCAGTCCTGCATGCTGCCAGACCCGGGCCGCCAGCCCGACCACGGCGGCTTCGTCCGGCTCCAGCGTGATCTCCGGCAGCTCGAAGGCGCCGCGCCGGATCCGGTAGCCGGGCTCGTCGTCGAACAGCGCCTCGTGGCTGCCCACCTCGATCGGGATCCCGATCTCGCGGAGCTCCTCCTTGTCGCGCTCGAACATCTTCTCGAACGCGTCGGGCGTCTGGTCGCGGTAGCCGTCGACCACCTTCCGGATGCGGTCCTTCGACACGTACCCCCTGGTGACCAGCAGGCAGATCACGAGGTTCATCAGCCGCTCGGCCTTGCGCGTCGTCACCGTCGTGGTCACGCCACCGGACGCTACCCGACGGCCGCCTCCGCCCCCTCCCGGCGCGTCAGCTGGCGGCCAGGATGTCCACCACGAAGATGAGGTCGGCGTTCTCGGGGATGGCGGGAGGCGAACCGGCGGCGCCATAGCCCTGCTCGCTGGGGATGGCGATGATCACCCGGCTTCCGACGGTCTGCCCGGTCAGGCCGTCGAGAAAGCCCGGGATGAGCCCGCCCTCGGTCAGCGGGAACTGCGCCGGTTGGCCGCTGCCCCAGGACTCGTCGAAGACCTTGCCATCAGGGTAGAGCTGGCCGACGTAGTGGACGGTGGCGGTCTGGCCCACGGCGAGCTCAGGACCGTCACCGACGATCACGGGCGCGACGACCAGCTCGTCGACCGCTTTCGGGGTCCGTGACGTGGCCTTGAAGCCGGTCGGTACGCCGTCGGCATCGGTCTGCAGCTTCGGCAGGGTCGCCGGAGCGGGTTGCTCCTCCCCTTCGGCCATGGACAGTGGTGCCGGCGCCGCCTCCAGCAGGTCGACGACGAACACCAGCGTGTCGTCGGCCTCGATGCCGGCGTCCGGCTGCCCGCCGGCGGGCCCGTAGCCCTCGTCAGGCGGTATCGCGATCGCCACGCGGCTCCCGTACTTCTGCCCGATCAGCCCGTCGAGGAAGCCCGGGATGAGCCCGCCCTCCTCGAGCGCGAACGTCACGGGGTCTTCTCCGCGGGACCATGAGCTGTCGAACTCCTCCCCCGTGCGACCGTTGATCCCGAGGTACTGCAACTGCGCCTGGTCGCCTTCGCGGACGGTGTCGCCGTCACCCTCCTCGACGACCTCCGTCCCGGTCTTGTCCACCGAGAACGGCAGCTCGTCGATGGTGACCTCGGGCTTCTCGTCCGTGGCGCCGGAGACCGTCACCCCGGGGAACGCCTCGGTGGACGGGGTGCCGGATCCGTCGGAGCTGTCGGATCCGCAGGCGGTGACGACCAGCAACAGCACGGCGGTCATCGCGAGAAGCGGGCGGCGCACAAAAATGTCCTCACGTCGGGAGCAGAGCAGCGGTCAGGTTAGCCCTTGGCCCTGAGCGTTCCCTGAGCGTCGCCCGTGCCTCCCGGCGCCGAACGGGGTCTACATCGACTCGATCAGCCGGTGCACCCGCTCGTCGTGGGACCGGAACGGATCCTTGCAGAGCACCGTGCGTTGCGCCTGGTCGTTGAGCTTGAGATGCACCCAGTCGACAGTGAAGTCTCGCCGGCGCTCCTGTGCCCGCTTGATGAACTCGCCGCGCAGGCGGGCCCGGGTCGTCTGCGGCGGCACCGACTTGGCGCGGAAAATGGCGGGGTCGGTGGCGATCCGGGCCACCGCGTGACGGCGCTGCAGCAGGTAGTACAGGCCGCGCTCACGGTTGATGTCGTGGTAGGCGAGGTCGAGCTGGGCGATGCGCGGGTCTCCCCAGCTGAGACCGTGGCGCTCGCGGTAGCGCTCGATGAGGGTGTACTTCATGACCCAGTCGAGCTCACGCTCGACCAGTGACAGGTCACCGGACTCGACCGCCTTGAGGCCGCGCTCCCACAAGTCCAGGACCTGGGCGATGACAGGCGTGCTGATGCCCCGGCGGTCGACGAAGTCGCGGGCCCGCGCCAGGTACTCGCTCTGGATCTCCAGGGCGCTGGCCTCGCGGCCGTTCACCAGCCGCACTCGCCGGCGCCCGGTCATGTCGTGGGAGATCTCCCGGATGGCACGGATCGGGTTCTCCAGGGTGAGGTCACGCATGACCACCCCCTCCTCGACCATGCGCAGCACCAGGTCGGTCGAGGTCACCTTGAGCAGCGTCGTGGCCTCGCTCATGTTCGAGTCGCCGACGATGACGTGCAGGCGCCGGTAGCGCTCGGCGTCGGCGTGTGGCTCGTCGCGCGTGTTGATGATCGGTCGGGAACGCGTGGTCGCGCTGGAGACCCCCTCCCAGATGTGCTCGGCGCGCTGGCTGACCGCATAGACGGTCCCGCGGGGCGTCTGCAGCACCTTGCCGGCGCCGCAGGTGATCTGGCGGCTGACCAGGAACGGGATCAGCACGTCGGCCAGCCGTCCGAACTCGCCCTGCCGGGTGACCAGGTAGTTCTCGTGACACCCGTAGGAGTTCCCGGCCGAGTCGGTGTTGTTCTTGAACAGATAGACGTCGCCGACGATGCCGTCGTCGCGCAGCCGGCGCTCCGCGTCGACGACGAGCCCCTCGAGGATCCGCTCCCCCGCCTTGTCGTGGGCGACCAGCTCACGGACGTCGTCACACTCGGGGGTGGCGTACTCGGGGTGTGACCCGACGTCGAGGTACAGCCGTGCGCCGTTGCGGAGGAAGACGTTCGAGCTGCGTCCCCAGGAGACGACGCGCCGGAACAGGTAGCGAGCGACCTCGTCCGGAGACAGGCGCCGCTGCCCTCTGAAGGTGCAGGTGACGCCGTACTCGTTCTCGATGCCGTAGATCCGGCGGTCCACGTCCCCACCCTATGCGGCGATGACCGGCCGCGTACGGAGAGCACGGCACCATGGCGCGCCGGAATGCCGTGGCGCCGTGGCGTCGACCGGGCCCGACCACCCCGCCGCCCAGCGAGGGTCCTCGCTGGGCGCGTGCACCGCTCAACCTGACGCGAGCGCCGCACGCACTGTCTGCGCCGGTAGCCGTCTGAACTTGCGGCTGAGCGTACGGGTCCGGTCGAGCACCGCGGCCTCGATCTGGTTGGCCGCTATCTCCCGGGTGGGCTCGGAGTCGTGCGCCAAGGCAGCCACCGCGAGCCGGATCGCCGCGGTCTGGTCCAACCCCTCGGTGTAGTGCTCCGCCAGGTAGGACGTCGACCGCTCGGTCGAGCCGCCCATCACGGCGAAGCCGTGCTCGTCGGCGACCGAGCCGTCGTAGGTGAGGCGGTAGACCTGGTCATCGGCCGACTCGTCGGCGACCTCCGCGACGAAGATCTCCACCTCGTACGGCTTCTCCCCGCCCGAGGAGAAGATGGTGCCGAGCGTCTGCGCGTACGCATTGGCCAGCCCGCGCCCGGTCACGTCACGCCGGTCGTAGGAGTAGCCACGCAGGTCGGCGAGACGCACGCCGGCGATGCGCAGGTTCTCGAACTCGTTGTAACGACCGACGGCAGCGAAGGCGATGCGGTCGTAGATCTCGGAGATCTTGTGCAGCGCCTGGCTCTGGTTCTCCGCCACGAAGCAGATGCCGTCGGCGTACTGGACCACGACGACGCTGCGACCGCGCCCGATGCCCTTGCGCGCGAAGTCGGCCCGGTCCTTCATCAGCTGTTCGGGCGAAACGTAGAACGGCGTGGTCACTGGCGTCCCTTCAGGTGAGCGAGGCGGCGGGCCCGTCGGGCCGCACCATCCGGGAAGCCACGATGCGGTCGGCGAGCTCGGCGACGTCGGCGTCGGCGACCCGGCGGTAGCCGTCGGCGGTGACGATGGCCACCACCGGGAAGATCCGACGGGTCAGGTCGAGACCGCCGGTGGCCGAGTCGTCGTCGGCGGCGTCGTACAGGGCCTGCACGACAGCAGTCACGCAGTCGTCCTCGGGCATGGACTCGTGGTAGAGCTTCTTCAGCGAGCCGCGCGCGAACAGGGACCCCGAGCCCACGGAGTAGAACGCCTGCTCCTCGTAGCGACCACCGGTCACGTCGTAGCTGAAGATGCGCCCACCCTCGTGGCGAAGGTCGTAGCCGGCGAACAGCGGTACCACCGCCAGGCCCTGCATGGCCATGCCGAGGTTTCCGCGGATGAGCGTGGCGAGCCGGTTGGCCTTGCCGTCGAGCGACAGCGGGATGCCCTCGATCTTCTCGTAGTGCTCCAGCTCGGTCTGGAACAGTCGCACCATCTCGACGGCCAGCCCGGCGGTGCCGGCGATCCCCACGCACGAGTACTCGTCGGCGGGGTAGACCTTCTCGATGTCGCGCTGAGCGATGATGTTGCCCATCGTCGCCCGCCGGTCGCCAGCCATCACCACGCCACCGTCGAACGTCGCGGCCACGATCGTGGTGCCGTGCGGTGCCTCCACGCCCGCTGGCGGGGGCGTACGCCGCGCCGGCAGCAGATCAGGGGCCTGCTCGGCGACGAAGTCGGCGAACGACGACGAGCCGGGCACCAGATAGGAGCCCGGCAGCCGCCCGTTGTCTCCCGCGGTCACTGGCCACCCTTCTGCACGAAGCTACGAACGAAGTCCTCGGCGTTCTCCTCGAGCACGTCGTCGATCTCGTCCAGGATCGCGTCGACGTCCTCGTCCAAGCGGTCCTTGCGCTCGGCGACGTCGGAGCCGGCCTCGGCCTCGGCCGCCTCCTCACGCTCGTCGGCGCGCTTGCCCGTGCGGTGCTGCTGTCCGCCCTCGCGTGCCATCAGCTCCACCACCTCTCCGCTCGGTCATGACCCTAGCCGCCGGCGGGTCGATCAGCCGGGTCAGCGCCGGGTCAGGGCCTCGAACAGCTGCTCGGCCGTGTCGCAGCGGTCGAGCAGCGCCCCGACGTGCTCGCGGGTGCCGCGCAGCGGCTCGAGCGTGGGCACCCGCTGCAGCGAGTCACGCCCCGGCAGGTCGAAGATCACCGAGTCCCACGACGCCGCAGCCACCTGCTCGGGGTACTTGGCCAGGCAACGGCCCCGGAAGTACGCCCGGGTGTCACCGGGTGGATGGGTCACCGCCGCCTCCACCTCGGACTCGTCGACCAGCCGCTGCATCCGCCCCAGACGGACAAGGCGGTGGTACAGGCCCTTGTCCGGACGAACGTCGGAGTACTGGAGGTCGATCAACGCCAGCTTGGGATGGTCCCAGTCGATCCCGTCACGGTCGCGGTAAGACTCCAGCAGTGCGAGCTTGGCGACCCAGTCGAGCTCGTCCTTGCAGGTCATGGGATCGGTCTCCAGCCGGGTCAGTACCGACTCCCAGCGCTGCAGCACTTCCGCGGTCTCGGCGTCCACGTCACTGCCGAGCGTGCGCTCGACGTGCTTGCGTGCGTGCTCGAGGTACTCCCACTGCACCTGTACGGCCGTCATCTCCCGGCCGTCCTTGAGCCGGAGCAGGTGCGTGAGCGAGGCGTCGTAGGAGACGTCCCGGAGCTCGCGGACGGGGCGCTCCAGCGCGAGCCCGCCCGGCAGCACCCGGTCCTCGATCATGCGCAGCACCAGTGCAGTGGTCCCTAGCTTGAGCAGCGTCGAGATCTCGGCCAGGTTCGCGTCACCGATGATGACGTGCAGTCGCCGGTACTTCTGCGGGTCGGCATGCGGCTCGTCACGGGTGTTGACCAGCGGCCGCTTGAGCGTCGTCTCGAGCCCCACCTCGACCTCGAAGTAGTCCGCCCGCTGGCTGATCTGGAACCCCGACTCGCTGCCGTCCTGGCGGCGGCCGACCCGACCTGCCCCACACATCACCTGGCGCGTCACGAAGAACGGGATCAGGTGCGCCACGATGTCGCCGAACGGCGTCGCCCGCTCCATCAGGTAGTTCTCGTGCGCACCGTAGCTGGCGCCCTTGTTGTCGACGTTGTTCTTGTACAGCAGCAGCGGCGGCGTGTTCGGCTGCGCCGAGGCCAGCGCGGCCGCACGCCGCATCACCATCTCGCCGGCTTTGTCCCACACCAGGACGTCGCGCGGGCCGGTGCACTCCGGAGTCGAGTACTCGGGGTGGGCGTGGTCGACGTACAGCCGGGCCCCGTTGGTGAGGATCACGTTGGCCAGGCCCAGATCCTCATCGGTCAGCAGGGTGCTGTCAGCGACGTCACGGCCCAGCTCGAAGCCCCGGGCGTCGCGAAGCGGGTTCTCCTCCTCGAAGTCCCAACGGGCTCGCCGTGCGCGCGCCCCGGCGTTTGCCCAGGCGTTGACGACCTGGGTCGAGGCGAGCATCGGGTTCGCGGTCGGCTGTCCCTGCACGGAGATGCCGTACTCCACCTCGGTGCCCATGACCCGGTGCACGCTCATGCCGCCAGCCTACGGTGGGCGACGACGCCCTCTACGGTAGGCGCGTGAGACAGCCTGTCGTGGCGGCCACCGGCGTGAGGCGGCCGTCGCTGCTGCTGCTGGACGTCGCGACCGTGGTGGGTTTCGCGGCCATCGGCCGCAGCAGCCACGCGGAGGGCCTGAACGTCAGCGGGGTCGCCGGCACCGCCGCACCGTTTCTGGCCGGCACGGTGGCGGGCTGGCTGCTGACGCGCGCGTGGCGGCAGCCCGGCTCCCTGTCCACCGGGGCTGTCGTCTGGGGTGCCACGGTTGCCGGCGGCCTGGCCCTGCGGGCGGTCGCCGGCAACCCTCCTCCGCTGACGTTCGCCGTCGTGGCGACGGTCACCCTCGGCGTGGGCCTGACCGGCTGGCGGCTGCTCGTCCGGCTCCCCCGTCGCCCTGGGTGACGGCGCCGGGGGGAGTCCGTTGGGCTTCAGGATGGGAGCAGACGCTTTCCCAGGTGCACGCTGAGCTCGGACTCGGTGTAGTGGCCGAAAGGCGCGATGTCGGCGTAACCGGCGGACCGATAGAGCGCCAGCGCCTCGGGCTGGACCCGCCCCGTCTCCAGCACCATCATGTCGCAGCCGGCCTCGGACGCGGTCCGCTCGAGGTGGACCAGCAGGGCACGCGCCAGCCCCCTGCCTCGAGCGCGTGGGGTGACGTACATGCGCTTGACCTCCGCCGCCCGGACCCCGGGCACCGAGCCGTCACGCGTCTCGTCGTGGCGGCGCCAACCGCCCATGGCGACGGCTGCCCCGTGGTCGTAGACCACGAAGAAGAGCCCGGTCGGAGGCACGAACATGTCCGTTGCCAAGGGCGTGGAGTCCTCGCCGCCGTAGCGGCGCACGTACTCCTGTTGCACCTCCTGGACCAGGGGGGCGACGTCGGGGTGGTCGTAGCCCACCACGCACAGGCACGTCGGCAGCACCCGACCAGGCTAGGCGCCGGGCCAGTGCACCCGCCGACGCGGTCCATGCCGCACAAGGGCCGCACAAGGGCCGCACTGGGGCGACACAAGGGCGGGGCCCGTCCCGGCGCTCCTCCCCGTCGATCGCCCTAGAGGTACTGCCCGGTGTTGGCGACAGTGTCGATCGAGCGGCCGGGCTCGCTGCCCTGCTTGCCGGAGATCAGCGTGCGGATGAAGACGATGCGCTCGCCCTTCTTGCCGGAGATCCGCGCCCAGTCGTCGGGGTTGGTGGTGTTGGGGAGGTCCTCGTTCTCCTTGAACTCGTCGACGCACGCCTGCAGGAGGTGCTGCACCCGAAGCCCCTGACGATGTTCTGGATCATCGCGCCGGAGTTGAAGTCCTTGAAGTACAGGACCTCCTTGTCACCGTTGGCGTAGGTGACCTCGAGGAAGCGGTTCTCCTCCGACTCGGTGTACATCCGCTCCACCGTGCGCTGGATCATCGCGGACACGCAGGCCTGCCGGTCGGACCCGAACTCGCCCAGGTCGTCCGCGTGCAGGGGCAGCTCGGCCAGCAGGTACTTGCTGAAGATGTCGCGCGCCGACTCGGCGTCCGGCCGCTCGATCTTGATCTTCACGTCGAGACGGCCGGGCCGCAGGATCGCGGGGTCGATCATGTCCTCGCGGTTCGAGGCGCCGATCACGATGACGTTCTCGAGGCCCTCGACACCGTCGATCTCGCTGAGCAGCTGGGGAACGATGGTGTTCTCGACGTCGGAGGACACCCCGGAGCCACGGGTGCGGAACAGCGAGTCCATCTCGTCGAAGAAGACGATGACGGGGGTGCCCTCGCTGGCCTTCTCGCGCGCTCGCTGGAACACCAGCCGGATGTGCCGCTCGGTCTCACCCACGTACTTGTTGAGCAGCTCGGGGCCCTTGATGTTCAGGAAGAAGCTCCTTCCCTCCTGCCCGGTCTTGGCAGCGACCTGCTTGGCCAGCGAGCTCGCGACCGCCTTGGCGATCAGCGTCTTGCCACACCCGGGCGGCCCGTACAGCAGGATGCCCTTGGGCGGCTTGAGCTGGTGCTCGGTGAACAGGTCAGGGTGCAGGTACGGCAGCTCGATGGCGTCGCGGATGCTCTCGATCTGCCCGGTGAGGCCGCCGATGCTGGTGTAGTCGATGTCGGGCACCTCTTCGAGAACGAGTTCCTCGACCTCCGACTTCGGCACCTTCTCGTACACGTATCCGGCGCGGACGTCGAGCAGCAGCGAGTCTCCGGCGCGCAGCTTCACCTCCCGCAGCGGAGCGGCGATGCGGGCCACACGCTCCTCGTCGGCGTTGCCGATGATCAGCACACGGTCGCCGTCGGCCAGGACCTCCTTGAGCATCACGACCTCGCCCACCGTCTCGTACCGGCAGGCCTCGACGACGTTCAGCGCCTCGTTGAGCATGACCTCCTGGCCCCGCGCCAGCGCGTCGAGGTCCACGGTGGGGCTGACCGACACCCGCATCTTGCGGCCACCGGTGAAGACGTCGACGGTGCCGTCGTCGTGGGTCTCCAGGAAGGTTCCGTAGCCGGCTGGCGGCTGCGCCAGCCGGTCGACCTCCTCCTTGAGGGTCGTGATCTGGTCGCGCGCCTCGCGCAGCGTGCTGGCAAGCCGGTCGTTCTGCGTGGACACCGACGCGAGTCGCGCCTGGGTCTCGGCAAGCCGGGCCTCCACCGCGCGAACCTCGACCGACCCGCCGGACGCGCGGCGGCGCAAGTGGTCGACCTCCGCACGCAGGTAGGCGATCTCGCTCGCCAGCTCAGCCGGCGAACGGGTCTCCTCGGGCTCGCTCACAGGACCACCTCCAGGTTTTCCGACCATACCCCGGCGACCGGGGCCGCCCCATGGGTTGATCGGCACGTGTCGGGATCGTCACGCGGACGTCGCGGGACCGTCACGAGACTCTGCGGGGCGGGGGCCGGTGTAGTCAGGACCGTACGAGCCCGGCGCGGGCCGCCGGCGACGCGTCGGTGGGCTCTGGCCGGGTGCCATCCGGCGGGCCGTGACCAGGAACGCGGTGTGCCCGACCATCGAGTGCTCGGGACGCACCGCAAGGCCCTCCACGTGCCACCCACGCACCATCGTCTCCCACGCGTGCGGCTCGGTGAAGCCACCGTGCACGCGCAGCGTCTCGACCACACGGGCGAGCTGGGTGGTCGTGGCGACGTAGGCGCACACGATCCCCCCAGGGGTCAAGGCGTCGGCCACCACGTCGACGCACTCCCAGGGGGCCAGCAGGTCCAGAACCACCCGGTCGACGTCCCTGTCGGTGGACGCGGGCAGCGCCTCCGTCAGGTCGGCGACCGACAGTTGCCACGCAGGGTGCTCGCCGCCGTACAACTGCTCGACGTTCCGTCTCGCGATCTCTGCGAAGTCGGCACGCCGCTCGTACGACGACACCCGACCGGTCGGGCCCACGGCCCGCAGCAGGTAGGCGCTCAGCGACCCCGAGCCGGCGCCGGCCTCCACCACGTGCGCGCCGGGGAAGATGTCGGCCGAGGTGAGGATCTGCGCCGCGTCCTTGGGGTAGACGACCGCCGCTCCGCGGGGCATCGAGACGACGTACTCCGAGAGCAGCGGTCGGAACGCGAGGTACTGGGTGCCCTTGCTCGAGGTGACGACGACCCCCTCGGGGCCACCGATCAGGTCGTCGTGCTCGATCGACCCCTTGGAGGTGAAGAACTGCTCCCCCGCACCCAGCCGGATGTTGTGGCGCCGACCTTTGGCATCGGTGAGGCGCACCCAGTCGCCCGCGGCCAGGCAGCCGTGCCGCACGCCGGCCCAGGCGACGGGGGGCTGCGGGACCTCTCCGGCCGACGGCTCGGACCGCCACCCGGTCACTGGGCGAACGCCCGGTCGACGTCGGAGCTCACCAGCACCCCGAAGACCGACCCGTCCGACTCGACGAGGACGTACTCGTTGGCCGGTGTCCGCTGCATCGCCCGCACCAGGGCCTCACCGGCCAAGTCCGCCGACAGCAGCAGCCCTGGCTCGAGCGTCCGGGCCAACGAACCGGAGTCCATCCAGGGCCGGCGCTCCGAGGGCGTCGCCTGCACCGCCCGCTCGTCGACGATGCCGGTCGGGCGGCCGTCGGAGGCCAGCACCACCAGTCCTCCGGCCCGGTGCTCCTGGGCCCGGCGGACCGCCTCCCCGAGCGGGAGGTCGTGCGGCACGACCAGCGCCCGGCGGGCGAGGGTCCGCGCCTGCAGCCGGGGCAGCCTGGCGCGCATCCGCGCCACCGACAGCGCCTGGCTGGCGCCACCCCACAAGAAGGCGGCGAGCACGAGGGCCAGCGCCACGTCCAGGAGACGTACGCCGGTGCCCGTCAGGGAGGCGACCAGCAGCGGGTAGGTCAGGGCCAGACAGGCGACCCCGCGGCCGGCCCAGCCGGCGACGAGGCTCCCGGTCAGCGGCCGGCCGGTGGCGCCCCAGACCGCCGCCCGCAGGACGCGCCCCCCGTCCAGGGGGAGACCAGGCACGAGGTTGAGCACCCCGATGAGGAGGTTCGCCCCGGCGAGGCTCAGCACGGCGAAGCGCAGCAGGCCATCCGCAGCCAGCGGTGCGGCCGCCCAGCAGACGCCTCCTACCGCTAGCGACGTCAGCGGCCCCACGGCCGCGATGACGGCCTCGCGGCGTGGGGTGGTCGCCTCCTCCTCGATCGCGGTGACACCGCCGAGGAAGTGCAGCTCGATGGAGCGCACCGTCATGCCGAAGAACTTGGCGGCCAGCGCGTGCGACACCTCGTGCAGCAGTACCGAGAGGTACAACAGCACTGCGAAGGCGGCACCGGCGACGTAGGCGAGGTTGCCGAGCCCGGGTGCGGCCACCTCGATGCGGGGCCCCATGACCACGGCGATCAGCGCGGCCACCACGAACCAGCTGGCGCGCACGTGCACGGGCACGCCGCCGATGGCGCCGAGGCGGATGACACCGGGCGGCCGCCCCCCGGGCACACCGCCGGGGGGAACGGGGTCGCTCACTCTCCCACGCTAGCGGGTGTCCTGGCCCTGACCCTCGGGCTCATAGAGCAGGCAGGCCACCTCTACGCCGCCGGATGTCCGCAGCGCGGGGTCTTCACCTGCCGCGAAGTGCACGGTCACCGCTGAGCCGTCGTCGTCGATCGACGTGACGCCGCTCCAGAACGGCTCGTCCGGGTCAGCGGCACGCACTCGGTCGAGCACCGATCGCACGTCGGTGACGGAGTGACCGCCCTGTGGAGAGATGCGGGCGGTTGCTCCCGGTGCGCTCAGCTCGTCGAGCGTTCCGACGACGGCACGCTCACGTTCGTACACCTCCTCGTCGACGGTCAGCCAGTGCGACTCGAGCAGGGAGCGAAGGTCCCGTCCCTCCCAGCCGCAGCGGTCGAAGGCGGCCGGGCAGCGAGGATGGAACGCGCAGCCGCTGGGCGGCTCGGCCGCGTCGGGAATCTCGCCGCGGGGCAGGTCGGTCGGCAGGGACCGCTCGGGGTCGGGGTCGGGAATGGCCGCCAGCAGCGCCCTTGTGTACGGATGCTTGGGGTCCGCGAAGATCTGTGACGTCGGCCCGATCTCGACGACCCTGCCGAGGTACATGATCGCCACGCGGTCGCAGAAGAACTTCGCAGTGGCCAGGTCGTGTGTGATGTAGACGTAGGTGAGATCAAGGTCGCGTTTGAGGTCGAGCATCAGCTGCAGGATCTTCGCGCGAACGCTCATGTCGAGCATCGACACCGGCTCGTCGGCCACCAGGAGGTCCGGGCCGAGGATGATGGCTCGCGCGATGACGGCACGCTGCTTCTGTCCGCCGGACAGGTCCCCGGGAAGCTTGCCGAGAAACCGCTCGACCGGGCTCAGACCGACCCGCTCGAGAGCGTCCCGTACCAGTCGGTGGGTCTCCGCGCGATCCGCCACACCGTGGATGCGCAAAGGGTGAGCCAGTGCTGTCTCCAGGTCCATGGCGGGGTTGAGGGAGGCATGCGGATCCTGGAACACCATCTGGATCTTGCGACGCAGCGGCCGGAACGACCGGTCGGACATGTCGGCGACTTCCTGCCCTCGGTAGCGGATGCTGCCGTCGGAGGTCGCAACCAGGCCCGTCAGGGCGCGCCCGAGGGTGGTCTTGCCGCTGCCGGACTCCCCCACGACCGCGAGCACCTCACCCGGCTGCACGTCGAAGCTCACGCCGTCAACCGCCTTGACCGTGCCTGTCTCGCGACTCAGCAGCCGCTGCACGAAGTTGCCCTGCAGGGCGAAGTGCACCTCGAGGTCACGGACCGCGAGCAGGGGCTCGGGACCGTTGACGGCGTCGCGGTCGAGGGCGGAGCCGGTGTCACGCTTCGTCGGCAAGATCGATCTCCTGTCGCGCAAGGGGTTCCCGCCCGCCTTCGGGGATCCGGTCCTCCGGCCCGTGCAGCCAGCAGGACACCCGCTGGTTGCCGGTGGGGTAGACCTCGACGGGGTCCTGGTCGGGGCAGACCCGCATGGCGTCGGGGCAGCGGGGATGGAAGGTGCACCCGCTGGGAGCGTCGACAAGGTCAGGGGGAGCGCCAGGGATGTAGTGCAGACCAGTGGTGCGCAGCGAGATCGTCGAGCGCAGCAGCTCCCGGGTGTACGGGTGAGCGGGTGATGAGAAGACCTGCCGGGCTTTCCCCTCCTCGACGATGTGTCCGGCGTACATCACGGCTACCCGGTCGCACGCCTCGGCGATGATGCCCAGGTTGTGAGTGATCAGCAGCATCGCGGTGTCGAAGTTACGCCGCAGGTCGTGCAGGATCCGGATGATCTGAGCCTCGACCAGCACATCCAGCGCCGTGGTCGGCTCGTCGGCGACGATGAACGACGGTCGGAGCACCAGCGTCAGCGCGATCATCAGCCGCTGCCGCATCCCGCCGGAGAACTCGTGCGGGTAGTTGCGGTAGCGGGTGGGAGGGATGCCCATCCCCCGCAGGGCCTCGAGCGCGCGGTGCTTGGCCTCTGCCGTGGAGATGTCGGGCTCGTGGACCCGCAACGTCTCCTCGAAGTGCTGGGAGATCCGCATCAGCGGGTTCAGCCGGGTCATCGGCTCCTGGAAGATGAGCCCGATCTCGGGTCCGCGCCTGCTCTGCATCTGCTTCTGGGACAGCTCGACCAGGTTCTCCCCGCGGAAGCGCACCTCCCCTGCCGCCTTGGCGCCGGGAGGCAGGAGTCCCAGCACCCCCCGGCCGAGCGTCGACTTGCCGCAGCCGGACTCGCCGACCAGACCGAGGATCTCCCCCGGGCGCAGGTTGAAGTTGACGCCATCGACCGCGCGGACGGGGCCGCGCTCGGTGCCGTACCAGACGCGCAGGTCGCGCACCGACAACGCGTCGTGTTCGGCTTCCCCGGAGAGGGACCCTGAGCGCGGTGGCGTCGTCATGCGTCGGTCCGCTCGTCGCCGCCGGCCGATCGCGGTGGGATGTGGACCGCTTCGATGCGCCGCTTGCGAAGGGTCGGGTTGAGCGTGTCGTTGAGGCCCTCACCCAGGAGGGTGAGCGCGACGACGAACATGACGATGGCCATGCCGGGGAACACTCCGGTCCACCAGATGTCGGCGGGGATGTCCGGTATCGCACGCTGCAGGTCATAGCCCCACTCCGCCCCCTCTGTCGGCTGGATGCCGTAGCCGAGAAAGCCGAGCCCCGCGAGGGTGAGCATGGCGTCAGCGGCGTTCAGGGTGGCGATCACCGGGACGCTGTGGATGACGTTGCCGAAGATGTACCGGCCTATGATGGTGCGAGGTCTGGCGCCCAACGCGCGGGCCGCCTCCACGTACGTGGCCTCGCGTGCCGACAACGTGCTGTTGCGCACCACCCGGAAGTACTGCGGCACGTACACGACCGTGATCGCCAGCGCTGCCGTGATGACGCCTCCGCCGATCGCGTCCGAGAGCAGGAACGCGATCACGAGCGCCAGCAGCAGGTAGGGGAAGGCGAACAGCGCATCGGCGATGAGCACCAGCACGCGGTCGAGCCAACCCCCGAAGTAGCCGGCGATCAGGCCGAGTGGCACGCCAACGGTCAGCGACACGATCACCGCCAGTGCGGTCACCTCCACGGCGGTGCGGGCGCCGTAGATCACCCGCGACAACACGTCCTCGCTCCGTACCGAGGTCCCGAACCAGTGGTCCGCGGACGGGGGCGCCTGCTTGGGGAATCGCCCACTGCCATCCGAGACCTGGTTGAAGTCGTACGGCGCCAGCCAGGGCGCGAACACCGCCACCAGGATGAACGCGATGGTGAGGGTCACCCCGGTCCACAGCAGCCACCTCGCCTGGCCCTGCGCGTCGCGGAACGGCTTCAGGGTCCGGCCGATCCTCGACTGCCGCTGTTCCGGCCCGTCGGCGGACGCCTTGCTCTGCGGGCCAGTGGTCACGGTCATCAGTACCGCACCCTCGGGTCGATCATCGCGGTCACGAGGTCGATCACGATGCTCGCCACCACGACGACCAGCGCAAAGACGGTGATGAGGCCCTGGACCGCGATGTAGTCACGCTCGTTCAGGTAGGCGAACAGCTCAGAGCCCAGCCCCGGCCAGTCGAACGTGATCTCGGTGAGCGTCGCGCCGGACAGCAGCAGGGCCACCTGCAGCCCCATCACGGTGATCACCGGGACCAGGGCGTTGCGGAACGCGTGCCGGATCACGACGGACCGCTCACCGATCCCCCGCGCCCGTGCGGCCTCGATGTAGTCGCCCTGCAATGCCTGCATGACATTGACCCGCGTCAGCCGGAGGAACACGCCGGTGAGGAGCAGCCCCAGCGTCACCGCCGGCAGGATCAGATGCAGCAGCACGTCCTGGAACGCCTCGAGGTCCCCAGCGAGAAGCGCGTCGATGAGCAGGATGTGCGTGACCTCCGGAACGAACGTGACAGGGTCGGCCTCGCCGGACGTGGGCAGCCAGCCGAGGATGCTCCCGAACAGCAGCTGGGCCAGCAGCCCGACGAAGAACACCGGGGCCGCGTAGGTCAGGATCCCGAAGATGCGCAGTGACGCGTCCAGCGCGGTGTCGCGGTACCGCCCCGCCAGCAGGCCGAGCGGCAACCCCAGGCCCACCGCCACCAGCAGCGCTGCCAGGGACAGCGTGAGGGTGGCGCCACCGCTCTCGACGATGACGTCGGTGACCTGACGGTTGTCGGTGATGGTCTCGCCGAAGTCCAGCGTGGCGACGTCGCCGAGATAGTCGAAGTACTGCACGACAAGCGGCTCGTCCAAGCCGGCGTTCGCCCTGATCTCGGCGATCTGATCCGGTGGCAGCCGCCCGCCGACCGCGCTCTGCACCGGGTCGCCCGGCGCCACGCGCATCAGCAGGAACACCATGGTGAGCAGGATCAGCACCATGGGCAGGGTGAGGACCAGCCTGGAGACAGCGTAGGCACCCAGCGAACCGCCGGATCGTGCCATTGGACTGCGGGTCCCTTCGTCGAGGCGGGGACACGCCGGCAGCCCGGCTGCCGGCGTCCCCGGACGCTACACCGTCGCTCAGGACTTGCTGATCATCCACATCCGGAAGGAGAACGACGGGTCGAAGGT
>JAQSWV010000006.1 GCA_029266455.1 Nocardioidaceae bacterium | reverse complement strand
CATCCGGTGGATGCGGAGCGCGTTCGTGGACCCGGCGATGCCGGGAGGGCTACCGGCCACGATCACGACGTGGTCGCCCTCGTTGCACCGGCCGATCTCCAGCAGGCTGCTGTCCACCTGCATCACCATCTCGTCGGTGTGCTCGACCATGGGGGTCTGGAAGGTCTCCACCCCCCAGGACAGCGCGAGCTGTGAGCGGACCGCCTGCATGGGCGTGAAGGCGAGCACCGGCACCCGCGACCGGTAGCGCGCCAGCCTCCGGGCCGAGTCGCCGGAGGTGGTGAAGGCCACCAGGAACCTCGCGCCTGTGGCCTCGGCGACCTCCGCGGCGGCCTTGCAGACGATTCCGCTCCGAGTCCGGGGTTGCCACGCGATCGCGGCCATCTGGTGCAGGCCGTGGTCCTCGGTGGACTCGACGATGCGCGACATGGTGAGGACGGTCTCTATGGGGTACTCCCCCACGCTCGTCTCGCCGGACAGCATCACCGCGTCGGCACCGTCGAGCACGGCATTGGCGACGTCGGACGCCTCGGCGCGCGTCGGACGGGCGGCGGAGATCATGGACTCGAGCATCTGGGTCGCCACGATCACCGGCTTGGCGTTGCGGCGCGCCCTGTCGATGATCTGCTTCTGGACGAGCGGGACCTCCTCGAGGGGGAGCTCCACGCCGAGGTCACCGCGGGCGACCATGAAGCCGTCGAAGGCGGCGATGATCTGCTCCAGGTTGTCGACGGCCTCCGGCTTCTCGATCTTCGCGATGACGGGGACGCGCACCCCGATCTCGTCCATGACCTTGCGGACGGCGTCGACGTCGGAAGCCCTGCGTACGAAGGACAGAGCGACCATGTCCACCGGCAGCGTCAGCGCCCAGCGCAGGTCTTCGAGGTCCTTGTCGGTCAGAGCCGGCGCACTGACGGCGACGCCGGGCAGGTTGATGCCCTTGTTGTTGCTGAGCACCCCGCCGATCTCCACCGACGTGTGCACGTCGCTGCCATCGACCTTGAGCACCCGCAGCCGGACCCGACCGTCGTCGAGCAGCACCTGGTCGCCGGGGCGGACGTCACCAGCGAGGCCCTGGTACGTCGTCGAGCAAATGGTGACGTCTCCGTCCACCTCACGGGTGGTGATGGTGAACTCGTCGCCCTCGGCCACCGTCACCGGGCCCGACGCGAACCTGCCCAACCGGATCTTGGGGCCTTGCAGGTCGGCCAGCACTCCGATGGCGCGGCCGGACGCGTCCGACGCCGCCCGGATCAGCGCGTAGGCCCGCTCGTGGTCGGCATGCTCACCGTGGCTGAGGTTCAGCCGGGCCACGTCCATCCCGGCATCGGCGAGCTCGCGTATCCGCTCGGGCGAGGAGGTGGCCGGACCGAGGGTGCAGACGATCTTTGCTCTACGCACGAGAAGCGACCCTAGTGCTCAGGCGGTGAGTGGCCGCGCGGTCGGGGGGATGGGAGCCGGCAGGCTCGTCGAACCAGTCAGGAAGGCGTCGACGCCGGCAGCGCACGACCGCCCCTCGGCGAGGGCCCACACGATCAGCGACTGACCGCGGCCGGCATCTCCGGCGACGAAGACACCGGGGACGCTGGACTGGAAGTCGTCGCCACGGCGGATCGCGCCACGCTCGTCGAGCTCGACTCCCAGCTGCTCCACCACACCGCCCTGTTCGGGTCCGGTGAAGCCCATGGCGAGCAGCACCAGCTGCGCGGGGAGGTCGCGGGTGGTGCCCTCCACCTCCTCCGGTCGGCCCGACGACATGTCCACCTCGACCAGGCGCAGGGCTTGCAGGCGTCCGTCGTTGTCGCCGATGAACTCCTTGGTCGACGTCGCGTAGACCCGGTCGCCGGCCTCCTCGTGGGCGGACGAGACCCGGAAGATCATCGGGTAGGTCGGCCACGGCTGCTGCTCCGATCGTGCATCTCCGGGCCGGGGCATGATCTCGAGCTGGGTGACCGACGACGCACCCTGGCGGATCGCGGTGCCGAGGCAGTCGGCCCCCGTGTCGCCGCCGCCGATGATGACGACGTCCTTGCCGGACGCGGTGATCTGTCCGTCGACGGGCTCGCCGAGCGAGACCCGGTTCGACTGCGGCAGGTACTCCATCGCCTGGTGGATGCCCTCGAGGTCGCGGCCCGGTGCCGGCAGGTCCCGCCACACGGTGGCCCCGATCGCGAGCACGACGGCGTCGTACCGTTCCTTGAGGTCGGAGCCGGTCAGGTCGACGCCCACCTCGACACCCGTGCGGAAGACCGTGCCCTCCTGGGTCATCTGGTCGACCCGTCGCTCGACCTGCATCTTCTCCATCTTGAACTCGGGAATCCCGTAGCGCAGCAGCCCTCCGATGCGGTCGGCACGCTCGTAGACGGCCACCGTGTGCCCTGTCCGGGTGAGCTGCTGGGCCGCGGCGAGGCCGGCGGGACCGGACCCGACGACCGCCACGGTGTGCCCCGTCAGCCACTCCGGCGGCTGCGGGTGCACCAGGTTGCGCTCCCAGGCCCTGTCGATGATGGAGACCTCGACGTTCTTGATCGTCACCGCGTCGCCGCTGATGGCGACCACGCACGCGGGCTCGCACGGTGCCGGGCAGAGCCGGCCCGTGAACTCCGGGAAGTTGTTGGTCGCATGCAGCCGCTCGATCGCGGCCTCCCAGTCGTCGCGCCACACCAGGTCGTTCCACTCCGGGATGAGGTTTCCCAAGGGGCAGCCGGAGTGGCAGAACGGGATGCCGCAGTCCATGCAGCGTCCGGCCTGCTCGCGGATGATCGGAAGGAGCGCGCGGCCGAGGCCGCCGGGGTAGACCTCGTGCCAGTCGCGCACCCGCTCCTCGACCGGTCGCCGCTCGGGCACCCGGCGGGGGGTGGTGAGGAAGCCTCGTGGGTCAGCCATGGCTGGCAGCCTCCATCATCGCCTTGACCGTTGCGTCCTCGTCCAGGCCGTCCCGCTCTGCCTCGCCCCTGGCGGCCAGCACCTTGCGGTAGTTGCTCGGCATCACCTGGGTGAAGCGCGGCAGGGCACTGGCCCAGTCGTCGAGCAGCGACTGGGCCACGGTCGAACCGGTCTCCTCGAGGTGGCGCTGCACCAGCACGCGCAGGTTCTCGGCCACGTCGTCGGGGACGGGACCCAGCTCGACCAGCTCGGGGTTGACCCGCCCTTCGTCCAGGTCGAGGACGTACGCCTCACCACCGGACATGCCGGCAGCGACGTTGCGCCCGGTCGCGCCCAGCACGACCACGCAGCCGCCTGTCATATACTCGCAGGCGTGGTCACCGGTCCCCTCGACCACGGCGACGGCACCGGAGTTTCGCACGCAGAAGCGCTCGCCGACGATGCCGCGGACGAAGATCTCGCCCGAGGTGGCGCCGTAGCCGATGACGTTCCCGGCGACGATCTGCTCCTCGGCGGCGAACGTCGCCGCGCGGTCCGGCCGCACCACGAGCCGGCCGCCGGACAGGCCCTTGCCGAGGTAGTCGTTGGCGTCGCCCTCGAGCCGGAGTGTCACGCCCCGTGGGACGAACGCGCCGAACGACTGACCGGCCGAGCCCACCAGGGTGATGTCGATGGTTCCGTCGGGCAGCGCGTCGCCGCCGTACCGTGAGGTGATCTCGTGGCCCAGGAGGGTGCCGACGGTGCGGTTCACGTTGCGGATGTCGACCTGTGCCCGCACCGGCTCCCCACGCTCGAGCGCGTCGGCGCAGATGCGCACCAGCTCGTTGTCCAGCGCCTTGTCCAGCCCGTGCTCCTGCGTGGTGGTGCAGTGCCTGGCGGTGCCCGGGGGGAGCTCTGGCACGTGCAGGAGTGGCGAGAGGTCGAGCCCGTGCGCCTTCCAGTGGTCGACCGCCTCGTGCACGTCCAGGGCCTCGGCGTGCCCGATCGCCTCCTCCAGGCTGCGGAAGCCGAGACGGGCGAGGTACTCGCGGACCTCTTCGGCGATGTACTCGAAGAACCGGACCACGTGCTCGGCCTTACCGGTGTAGCGCTTGCGCAGCTCACGGTTCTGCGTCGCCACCCCGACCGGGCAGGTGTCGAGGTGACACACGCGCATCATGATGCAGCCGGACACCACGAGAGGGGCGGTGGCGAAGCCGTACTCCTCCGCGCCGAGCAGGGCCGCCACCACGACGTCCCGTCCGGTCTTGAGCTGCCCGTCGGTCTGCACCACGATCCGGTTGCGCAGCCCGTTGAGCAGCAGCGTCTGCTGCGTCTCGGCGAGGCCGAGCTCCCAGGGTCCACCGGCGTGCTTCAGCGACGTCAGCGGCGCGGCTCCGGTGCCGCCGTCGTGCCCGGAGATCAGGACCACGTCGGCATGCGCCTTGGACACCCCTGCGGCCACCGTCCCCACCCCCACCTCGGCGACGAGCTTGACGTGCACCCGTGCCCTGGGGTTCGCGTTCTTCAGGTCGTGGATGAGCTGCTTGAGGTCCTCGATCGAGTAGATGTCGTGGTGCGGGGGTGGTGAGATCAGGCCGACGCCCGGCGTGCTGTACCGGGTCGAGGCGATCCATGGATAGACCTTGGGTCCCGGAAGCTGCCCGCCCTCGCCCGGCTTGGCGCCCTGCGCCATCTTGATCTGGATGTCGTCGGCGTTGGTCAGGTACTCGGAGGTGACACCGAATCGGCCCGACGCCACCTGCTTGATGGCGCTACGGCGCTCGGGGTCGTAGAGGCGGTCGGCATCCTCGCCGCCCTCACCGGTGTTGGACTTGCCACCGAGCCGGTTCATGGCGATGGCGAGCGTCTCGTGCGCCTCCTGGCTGATCGAGCCGTACGACATCGCGCCGGTGGAGAAGCGCCTGACGATCGAGGAGACCGGCTCGACCTCCTCGATAGGGACCGGCGTCCGCTGGTCCTCGCGGAAGGCGAACAGGCCACGCAGCGTCATGAGCCGCTTCGCCTGCTCGTCGACCCGAGCCGTGTAGCGCTTGAACACGTCGTACTGCCCCGAACGGGTCGAGTGCTGCAGGCGGAACACCGTCTCCGGGTCGAACAGGTGCTCGGCCGCGCCGCGACGCCACTGGTACTCGCCGCCGACCTCGAGCTGGCGGTGGGACTGCGCCACGCCCTCGGTCGGATAGGCGTGGGTGTGCCGACGGCGCACCTCCTCGGCGAGCACGTCGAGGCCGACGCCGCCGAGCTGGCTGGTGGTGCCGGTGAAGTAGCGGTCGACCAGCTCCTGGGAGAGGCCCAGGGCCTCGAAGATCTGCGCGCCGGTGTAGGAGGCGACCGTGGAGACGCCCATCTTGCTCATCACCTTGAGCACGCCCTTGCCGAGAGCCTTGACCAGGTTGCGCACGGCAACCGCGGGCTCGACGCCGTCGAGGAACACACCGCGGCGGGCCAGGTCCTCCACCGACTCCATCGCGAGGTACGGGTTCACCGCGGCGGCGCCATACCCGATGAGCAGCGCGACGTGGTGCACCTCGCGCACGTCACCGGCCTCGACGATGAGGCCCACGCGGGTGCGGGTCTTCTCCCGCACCAGGTGGTGGTGCACCGCACCGGTGAGCAGCAGCGACGGGACAGGAGCCAGCTCGGGGGTGGCGTGGCGGTCGGACAGCACGATCGTCCGGGCGCCCGCCGCGATCGCCTCGGACACCTCGGCGCAGATCTCCTCGAGCCGGTCACGCAGCGCCGACGCGCCGCCGTCGACCGCGAACAGCCCCTTCACGATGTAGGCGTCGAAGCCCGGCAGGTCGCCGTCCCGATTGATGTGGATGATCTTGGCGAGGTCGTCGTTGTCGATGACGGGGAACGGAAGCACCAGCTGGCGGCAGGACGCCGCGCCCGGTTCGAGCAGGTTGCCCTCCGGCCCGATCGAGCCGGCAAGCGACGTCACCAGCTCTTCCCGGATCGCGTCCAGCGGCGGGTTGGTCACCTGCGCGAACATCTGGGTGAAGTAGTCGAAGACCAGCCGGGGGCGCTCCGACAGCACCGCGACCGGGGTGTCGGTGCCCATCGACCCGATCGGCTCGGCCGCACTGCGCGCCATCGGCGCCAGGAGGATGCGCAGCTCCTCCTCGGTGTAGCCGAAGACCTGCTGGCGCCGGGTCACCGAGGCGTGCGTGTGCACCACGTGCTCTCGCTCGGGCAGGTCGTCGAGATGCATCAAGCCGGCGTGCAGCCACTCGTCGTAGGGATGCGCGGCCGCCAGCGCGGCCTTGATCTCGTCGTCCTCCACGATCCGGTGCTCGTCCAGGTCGACGAGGAACATCCGGCCGGGCTGCAGCCGGCCCTTGCGGACCACGTGCGACGGGTCGATGTCGAGGACCCCCACCTCGGAGGCCAGCACGACCAGCCCGTCGTCGGTGACCCAGTAGCGGCCCGGACGCAGCCCGTTGCGGTCGAGGACCGCGCCCACCTGGCAGCCATCGGTGAACACGACGCAGGCGGGTCCGTCCCAGGGCTCCATCACGGTTGCGTGGAACTTGTAGAAGGCACGCCGCGCGGCGTCCATCTCTGCGTGGTTCTCCCAGGCCTCGGGGATCATCATCAGCACCGCGTGCGGCAGGGAGCGTCCACCGAGATGCAGCAGCTCGAGCACCTCGTCGAACGACGCCGAGTCGGAGCTGGTGGCGTCGCAGATCGGGAAGAGGCGGTCGAGGTCGCCCGGCAGCAGGTCGCTCTCCAGCAGCGCCTCCCTGGCCCGCATCCAGTTGCGGTTGCCCTGCACGGTGTTGATCTCGCCGTTGTGCGCGATGAAGCGATACGGGTGGGCCAGGGGCCAGCTCGGGAACGTGTTGGTGGAGAACCGGCTGTGCACGACGGCGAGGCTGCTGGCGAGACGCTCGTCGCGGAGGTCGGCATAGAAGTCGTCGAGCTGGCGGGTGGTCAGCATGCCCTTGTAGCCCAGGGTGCGGGACGACAGCGTGGGGAAGTAGACATTGACCTCACGCTCGGCACGCCGGCGCAGGCAGAACGCCAGCCGGTCGAGGGCGACGCCGCGGACCGGCGAGTGCTCGCCCGTCACCAGCAGCTGCGCGAACGTGGGCATGCATTCGCGGGCGAGGCTGCCCAGCGAGGATGGGTCCACCGGGAGCTCACGCCAGCCGAGGACGCGCAGCCCCTCCTCGGCGGCGAGCTGCTCGACAGCCGCCCGGGACTTCTCGGCCTCCTCGAGGTCGGAGGGCAGGAACGCCGTGCCCACCGCGTACGCCCCGGGCGGAGGAAGCTCGACGTCGCAGACCGCGCGCAGGAACGCGTCGGGGACCTGCAGGAGGATGCCGGCGCCGTCCCCGGAGTCGACCTGGGCACCCGATGCCCCACGGTGGTCGAGGTTGCGGAGCGCGGTCAGGGCCTTGTCGACGACGTCACGCGTGGGCTCGCCGCTGAGGGCGGCGACGAACGCGACTCCACAGGCATCGTGCTCGTGGCGCCCGTCGTACAGACCCTGGGGCGGGGGAAGCGCGCGCACGGACCACCTCTTGTCGTCGTCGGGGCAGCAGTGCCGGGCTAGGACCGGCGGTGCGGGACGACATTGGCCCAGCCGATGCTCCGCTCAGATTACACAACCCGGACGCCGGGCGACGCCCGCCGTGTCAGCGCTCGGATCAGCGCTGGTCGGATCAGTGCTGGCCGGGTCAGCGTTCTTCGGGCCTGCTCTGCTTCGTGCTGTCAGAGGCCTCCCCGTCCGCCGGGGTCGCTCTCGTTGCCGTGGACACGTCCCCGGCGGCCTCCCGGTGGGATCCACCGGTGTCGCTGCCGGTGTCACCCGACTCCGGCCCGGCGAGCGCGGGCTCCGACCCGTCGCGGTACGGGCTTGCCTCCCTTCCGGGCCGCAGCCGGGCCGACACGACGATGTAGGCGAGGGCCAGGACGAGGATGACGAGCGAGGTGAACACGTTGAGCCGGATGCCCAGGGGGTGCAGCGACTCGTCGATGCGCAGCTCCTCGATCCAGGTGCGGCCCAGCGTGTACAGCGCGACATAGAGGGCGAACGCCCGGCCGTGGCCCATGCGGCGGCGCCGGTCGACGACGATGACGACGATCGCCACGCCGATGTCCCACAGCGACTCGTACAGGAAGGTGGGGTGGAAGGTGGCCTGCTCCGCGTAGCCGAGCGGTCGGTTGGCGGGGTCGATCTCGAGGGCCCAGGGCAGGTCGGTGGGCCGGCCGAACAGCTCCTGGTTGAACCAGTTGCCCCAGCGACCGATGCCCTGGGCGAGCACGATGCCGGGGGCGACCGCGTCCGCGAAGACCGGCAGCCGGACCCCGGCCCGCCGGCACCCGATCCAGGCACCGATCCCGCCGAAGGCGACCGCCCCCCAGATGCCCAGGCCGCCCTGCCACACGTACAGGGCGTCGACGAGCGAGCCGTCGGCGCCGAAGTACAGCTCCGGCGTGGTCACCACGTGGTAGAGCCGAGCCCCCACCAGACCGAAGGGAATGGCCCAGACGGCGATGTCGTACACCGTGCCCGGCCGACCGCCGCGTGCCTGGAAGCGCCGGTCGCCGAGCCACAGCGCGACGACCGCACCGGCGACGATGCACAGCGCGTAGGCGCGGATGGGCACCGGGCCGAGGTACCAGATGCCCTGGTCGGGGCTGGGTATCGAGGCAAGCAGCACTGGTCGTCACCCTCCCTGGTCGGCCTCGGCGGTGGCGGCCAGACGTGCCAGGTCACTGCTCAGGTCCTCGACCGACGTGCCCTCGGTCCAGACCACCACGCCGCGGTCGCCGACGTAGCCGACGACCTGGGCCCCGTGCCCGACCTCGTAGCCGCCGCCGGGCAGCTTCCTGCCCTCCTCCAGGGCCACTCCCATGGCGTCGGCCAGCGTGGTGATCGCGCCCAGATCACCGGTCAGGCCGGTGAAGTCGGGATTGAACCGCTCGAGATAGGCCTGTAACGCCGCGGGGTCGTCCCGCGCCGGGTCGCTGGTCACCAGCACCACCTGGACCTTGTCGGCCAGCTCGGCGGGCAGCCTGGCCACGGCGAGGGCCAGGTCGGACATGATCAGCGAACAGATGTCGGGACAGTTCGTGTAGCCGAAGAAGTACGCCTGAACCGGGGCGTCCAGGTCGGCCGGCAACCGGAACCGGGTCCCGGCGTCATCGATCAGGGTCGTGTCCGGCAGCCGGTACGGCTGCTCGATCTCGGTGCCGGCGAGCTGGCCGCGATCGCCCGACTCGGTGACCACGATCGCCGCCGGCTCCTGGCCGTCGGTGGAGGAGGCACAGCCGGCGACCAGTGCGGCAGCGGCCACCGCGGCCGCCAGGGCTGTCCGTCGTCCGGCCAGACCGGTCACGACGGTGCCCCGGCGGCCGCCGGGTGCCGTACGCCGTCGGCGAGCTCACCGGCGAGCGCGCGGACCGCCTCCACACCGGCTGCCGGGTCCGGAGCGTCGAGCAGTCGGCGGACGAACGCGGACCCGACGATGACGGCGTCGGCGTAGGCCGCCACCTCGGCAGCCTGCTCGCCGTCGCGAACGCCCAGGCCGACCCCGACGGGCAGGTCGCTGGCACGGCGCACCCGGGCCACCAGCTCCGGCGCGAGCGTGCTGGTCGCCTCCCGGGCGCCGGTCACGCCCATCACGGCGGTGGCGTAGACGAACCCACGGCAGGCCGCGGCAGTGGACGCGACACGCGCCCCGGTGGATGACGGCGCCACCAGGAACACCCGGTCGAGCCCGTGCTCGTCCGAGGCGGCGAGCCACTCCCCCGCCTCCTCCGGCACGAGGTCTGGGGTGATCAGACCCGCGCCGCCGGCCGCCACCAGATCGCGTGCGAAGGCCGCCACGCCGTAGCGCTCGACCGGGTTCCAGTAGGACATGACCAGGACCGGGACCCCGGTGGCCGCCACCGCCTCGACCACCCGCAGGGTGTCGCGGGTACGCGCGCCGGCGGCCAACGCGTGCTCGGTGGCGCGCTGGATGGTCGGCCCGTCCATGACCGGGTCGCTGTAGGGGAGCCCTACCTCGATCACGTCGACTCCGGCGTCGACCAGGGCCCTGAGGGCGGCGACGGAACCGTCGACGGTCGGGAATCCGGCGGGCAGATACCCGACGAGAGCGGCGCCGCCCCGGTCCCGGGCGGTGACCAACGCGTCCCGGGTCCGGCTCACTCGGCGTCCCCGCTGGCGTTCCCGCTGACTCCCGCCCCAGCCGTCTCGTTCCCGCCCAGCCCGGCGTCGCCGTGCACGGGCTCCGCGGTCGCCTCGTCCGTGACCTCGCCAGAGGCGTCGACCAGATGGAACCACTCCGCCGCGGTGTGGATGTCCTTGTCACCACGGCCCGACAGACACACCACGATCGTCGCTTCGGGCCCGAGCTCACGAGCGACCTCGAGCGCTCCGGCCACCGCGTGCGCGGACTCGATCGCCGGAATGATGCCCTCGGTACGGCACAGCAGCGCGAACGCGTCCATGGCCGCTGCGTCGGTCACCGGTCGGTAGGTGGCCCGTCCGGTCTCGGCCAGCCAGGCGTGCTCAGGGCCGACGCCGGGATAGTCGAGGCCGGCCGAGATCGAGTGCGACTCCACCGTCTGGCCGTCGTCGTCCTGAAGCAGGTACGACCGCGCTCCGTGCAGCACCCCGACGTCCCCGCCGGTGATGGTGGCCGCATGGCGACCGGTGTCGATGCCGTCCCCGCCGGCCTCGAAGCCGTACAGCCGCACCGCCCCGTCGGGCACGAACGCCGTGAACATGCCGATCGCGTTGGAGCCACCCCCGACGCAGGCACAGACCGCGGCCGGCAGCCGCCCGTCGAGCGCCAGCACCTGCGCGCGCGCCTCGTCGCCGATGCCTCGGGTGAAGTCCCGCACCATGGCGGGGAAGGGGTGCGGGCCGGCAGCCGTCCCGAGCATGTAGTGGGTCTCGTCGACGGTACTGACCCAGTCACGCAGCGCCTCGTTGATCGCGTCCTTCAGGGTGCGGCTGCCCGTGGCGACCGGCACCACCTCGGCGCCGAGCATGCGCATCCGGGCCACGTTGAGCGCCTGGCGCTCGATGTCGACCTCACCCATGTAGATGACGCACGCGAGGTCGAGATAGGCACAGGCCGTCGCTGTGGCCACGCCGTGCTGACCGGCGCCGGTCTCGGCGATGACCCTGGTCTTGCCCATGCGCTTGGTGAGCAGTGCCTGCCCCAGCACGTTGCGGATCTTGTGTGCCCCGGTGTGGTTGAGATCCTCGCGCTTGAGCAGGATCCGCGCCCCTGCCTCGGCCGAGAGGCGGGTTGCGTCGTAGAGCAGGCTGGGCAGTCCGGCGTACTCGCGGCTCATCCGGTCGAGCTCACCCGTGAAGCCCTCGTCGCGCATGGCGTCGCGCCAGGCGCTCTCGAGCTCGTCCAGCGGCGCAATGAGCGCCTCGGGCATGAACCGCCCGCCGAAACGACCGAAGTGTCCGGTCGCGTCAGGGCCGGCGCCGGGGTGCTCGGACCCCGCAGCCAGCGGGCCGGTCGTCGTCGCGGTCATGTCAGTGCCTGGTCTTGAGGGCAGGATGCGCACCGGCCGCGACCAGCTCGGCCACCGTCGAGCGCGGGTCGGGGTCGGTCACCAGTGACTCGCCGACCAGCACCACGTCGGCACCGGCTCCGGCGTACTCGATCACGTCGCGGGGGCCGCGGACGCCGGACTCGGCCACCCGCACGGTGTCGTCAGGGATCCGCGGCGCCAGCCGAGCGAACGTCGTGCGATCGACGTCAAGGGTATGGAGGTTGCGGGCGTTGACCCCCACCAGCCGGGCGTCCGCGTCGACCGCCCGCTCGACCTCGGCCTCGTCGTGCACCTCCACGAGCGGGGTCAGCCCGATCGACACCGCGCGCTCCACCAGCGACACCAGGGCCGGCTGGTCGAGCGCGGCCACGATGAGCAGGACCATGTCCGCCCCGGCCGCACGGGTCTCCCACAGCTGGTAGCTGGAGGTGATGAAGTCCTTGCGCAGCACCGGAATACGGACGCGGGACCGGACGTCGCGCAGGTCGGCCACGCTGCCACCGAAGCGTCGCCTCTCGGTGAGCACGCTGACCGCGGACGCGCCACCGGACTCGTACTCGGCGGCAAGACCAGCCGGGTCGTCGATGCTCGCGAGCGCGCCCTTGCTGGGGCTGGCCCGCTTGACCTCCGCGATGATCGAGACGCCCGGCGAACGGAACCCGGGCATCGGGTCGACTGCCGGGTCCTGGCGGGCGGCCTGGGCCTTGACCGCCGCCAGCGGCACTGCCCGTTCGCGGTCGGCGAGATCCTGCCGGGCACCGGCGACGATCTCCTCGAGCACGGACATGCCAACTCCCCGGTATGCATCAGGCGGACGACCCAGGGTAACGACCTGGCGCTGTCCGCCCGACGGGCGACCCCGCGCCGACGGCAGCACGGCCCGCCCCAGGGGCAGGCCCAGGGTCAGGCGGCGAGCACGGACGTGGGTCCGGGCAGGACTCGCAGCACCCAGAAGGACACCACGACCACGCCGAAGACAAGCCAGGTCCTGCCCCCGGGGACCCAGTCGATCGTCCGTCCCCGGACGCGAGCGACAAGCCACGCGACCCAGCCGGCCAACAGGCCCAGGAGCAGCACCGTGGTCAGCGCATTGAGGCCCAAGGCGGTGAGCAGGTGGCCGTGCAGCAACTCATCGGCGCTGCGGGTGCCGCCACAGAGCGGGCAGTCGAGGCCGGTGAGTGACAGGAACGGACATGCCACCGGCACCATCCCTCCCGGGCCGAGCCGTGCCAGGGCGGTGGCCACGGCTGCGAACCCCGTCGCGACGGCGAATGGCGCCCGGAGGCGGCGCAGGAGAACCTGCCGTGCCACCAGCGTTTCTCCAGCCATCCGACTTCCCTCCTGTGCCACGATGCTGCCGTCATGGTCTCCGCGGGAGCAAACGACGGGTCTGTCCGAGCGGCGGGAACACCGTTCTCCGGCGTCTGCCGCGGAGCGCGCCCGGTGTCGTGGAGGTCCCCTTGAGCAGCACGCAACCGCCCCCGCCTCCCGACGACCAGGACCGCCCCGGCGGCCAGCCACAGCCGCCCGCGCAGCCGCCGAACGGCGATCCCTACCCTCCGCCGCCGGCCGCGCCGACGCCCGGGGATCCCTACGGTCCGCCGCCACCATCACCTCAGGGCGAGGGCTACCCGCCGCCATCCGGGGGATACCCGCCGCCACCTGCGGGCTATCCGGCTCCCAGCCCTCCGGCCACCAGCGGCCATCAGCCGTACCGCGTGGGTGACGCGTTCCAGTACGGGTGGCGCAAGTTCCTGGCGAACCTCGGCCCGATCCTGTTGGCGGCGCTCGTCTACCTCGCGATCATGGGTGCGCTGCAGCTGCTCAACTACGGCGCGGTCGGCGACCTGGGATCGACGACGGACCGGACCAGCGGACCAGGCACGATCTGGTCACTGCTGACGGCCGCGATCTTCGGTTTCGTCTTCGTCGTCTTCAGCGCGGTCATGCAGGCCGGAATCGCGCGCGGGGTCCTGGCCATCACGCACGGACATCGCCTCGAGCTCGCGACGATGTTCAGGTTCGAGAACATCGTGACCGTCATCGTGGCCGGTCTGCTCGTCGGCGTGGCGACCGCCATCGGCCTTCTGCTGTGTGTCCTCCCCGGGCTCATCGTGGCGTTCTTCTCGCAGTTCTACGTCTGGTTCATCGTGGACAAGCGGCTGGGCGCCGTCGACGCGATCAAGGCCAGCTTCCGGCTCGTCAACAGCAACATCGGGGCGATGGTCCTGTTCTTCCTGGCGACGCTGCTGGCGTACATCGTCGGTGCCCTGCTGTGCGGGATCGGTCTGCTCGCCGCCATCCCGGTCATCTACATCGCCCAGGGATACACCTACCGCCGGCTGCAGGGCGAGCAGGTCGCCGCCTGACGGAGGCGCCTCCGGCGGACCGCGCCTCCGGCGGACGGCGTCAGGTACCGGCGTGCCGCTCGCGGTCTGTGGACGACGAGCTCGACAGGATCTTGCCGACCAGCGGGGAGACGAGGACAAGCGCGCAGCCGACCCAGAAGGTCGGCCAGTTCGGCCCGAGGACCATGCCGATGCCGCCGACGGTGAACCCCACCAGCGAGATCACGACCGCTGTCCAGGCCGCGGGGGTCGACCCGTGCGAAGAGGCTGACATGCGGGCTCCTGTCGGTCCGTGGGCGTACGCGATTCCGGGTGGTCACAGTGTGGCAGGTCTCGACACGTCGACCACCGGGACCTCGGCGGACGCTTCCCGACGGTGCGGTCAACCGTGCCGACCGTCCGGAGCCGGCGGCCCGTCGGTGGACCCGTCGGTGGACCCGTCGGTGGACCCGTCGGTGGACCCGCTGGTCGGGTCGTCTCCGCGGTCGAGCGCCCGCCACAGGTCCGTGTCGTCGCTGGGGTGGCGCGCGACGGCCGGCGCCTCGAAGCGGCGGCCCATCGCGGGCCACCGCGAGCCGCGCAGCACCGTGGCGGTACCGGCCGCCGTGACGCCGACGCCACCCACGCCGGCGAGCCACCGCCACCCGGTGCCGGAGAGGTCATCGATCGCCTGCTCCGCGGCCGCGGAGTCGGCAGAGGCCGCCGACGCGACCAGCTCGTCGCGCAGGGCGGCCTCGACCGCTCCGCCGCCGAGCACGGCTCCTGCGACCACCACCAGACCGGCTCCTGCCACGACAGCACCGACGAACCGGCGCCACCGTCCCGCCGTGGCGAGTACCGCCCCCAGGCCGGCGAGAGCGACGAGCGACGCGGCGCTGACCCACGGCGCCGCCTCGCGAGCGGTGGCGACGAACGTGCGGGCCGGCAGTCCGTCCGCGCGCACCGTGGCAGTGCCCCACGACCGGTCGCCCGTGGCGGCGAGGACGGCCAGGCCGGCCGAGACGACCCCCACCAGCAGCACGGTGGCGTACTCGCGGGCTGCGCCGGACCGGGGTCTGATCGGTCCGCCGGTCGCCGGTCCCCCGCTCAACCCGTGCCCTGCGGCGACGCCACGGTGTCGAGGGGGCCGGCATCGAAGCAGCTGCGTGCCCCGGTGTGACAGGTGGGCCCGGCGGGGTCGACCAGCACCAGCAGGGAGTCGCCATCGCAGTCGAGCCGCACCTGGCGCACCGCCAGCGAGTTGCCGGACGTCTCGCCCTTGACCCACAGCCGCTGCCGGCTGCGGCTCCAGAAGGTCGCCCGTCCCGAGGTGAGGGTGCGGTGCAGCGCCTCGTCGTCCATCCAGCCGACCATCAGCACCTGGTCCGTTCCGGCGTCCTGCACCACGGCCACGACCAGACCCGCTGCGTCCCGCTTCAGCCGCGAGGCGACAGCGGGATCGAGCGCAGTCATCGCCCGACCGCCTGTCCGAGCCGCGACTGCGCCACCCACGACGCGTGCAGCCGTGCGTAGACGCCGCCGGCATCGACCAGCCGCCGGTGCGGGCCGCGCTCGACCAGCTCGCCGTCGTCGAAGACCAGCACCTCGTCGGCGGCCTCGGCCGTGCTCATCCGGTGGGCGACGGTGACCGAGGATCGGTCCCGCAGCAGCCCGTCGAGAGCGCGCGCCAGCATCGACTCGGTCTGCGGGTCGACGGCGCTGGTGGCCTCGTCGAGCACGAGCAGGTCGGGGTCCGCGAGCGAGGCCCGGACCAGGGCCACCAGCTGCCGCTCACCGGCCGACAGGGACTCGCCGCGTTGCCCCACGGCGGTCCCGAGCCCATCCGGCAGGGCGTCCAGCCACTCGCCCAGGCCGAGCTCTCGTACTGCCTCCACCAGCTCGTCGTCGCCGGCACCCGGCCGGCCGTACCGCAGGTTCTCGGCGAGCGTCGCGTCGAAGAGGAAGCCCTCCTGCGGGACCATGACCACCCGCCGGCGCAGCGACTCGAACGGCACCGCGCGCAGGTCGACGCCGCCCACCAGCACCCGCCCCGACTCCGGGTCCATCAACCGGGTGAGCAGCTTGGCGAACGTCGTCTTGCCCGAGCCGGTCTCCCCCACGACCGCGACGCGAAGGCGCGCGCCCAGCGCGACGTCGACGTCGCGCAGCACGATCGGCCCGTCCGGGTAGGCGAAGCTGACCCGCTCGAAGCGCACGGGCAGCGGCCCGTCCGGCAGCGGCGTGCCTCCGGGCCCGGGGTCAGAGACGTCGGCGGGGGTCTCGAGCAGACCGATCACCCGGCGCCACGACGCCACCGCGTTCTGCGCCTCGGTGAGCACCTGGGTGGCCATCGTGACCGGGCCCACCAGGAGCGACACGAGGAAGGCGAACGCGACCACGGTGCCGATGCTCATCTGGCCGGCAACCCCCAGCCAGACCCCGACGACCACCACGCCGGCGCTCGCGAGCCCTCCTGCCACCCCGGCCGAGGCGAAGGTGACGGCCACCAGCCGCTGCGCCTCCACCTGGCGGCGGTAGTTGGCCTGGATGGCGGCGTCGACCCGGGCCTGGGTCCGCGCCTCGATGGCGTGCGCCCGCACCACGGTGGCACCGACGACCGGCTCGGCGACGACCGACAGCATCTCGCCGACGCTACGCCGCACCCGGCCGTACGCCGCCGTCATCCGCCAGGTGATCAGGCGTAGCGCCAGCACCAGGGGCAGGAAGCAGACCCACACCACGACGGTCAGCTCCCACGAGTAGAAGAGCATCACCCCGGTGGCGACGAGGATCTGACCGACGCTGACCACGATGAGGATCCCGCCGAACTGCAGGAACATCGACACCTGGTCGATGTCGCTGGTCACCCGCGACACCAGCCCGCCGCGACGCTCGCTGCTCTGGGTCAGCACCGGCAGGTCGTGGACGTGGCGGAAGGCGCGGATGCGCAGCTCGGCCAGACCGCGCTCGCTCGCCACGAACATCCGGACCTTCATCAGGTATGCCGCGACGGAGGTCGCCAGCACGACGACCGCGGCGATCAGACACGTGATGACGATCGAGCCGCCGTCGACCGAGCCCTCGCTCAGCCCACGGTCGACGGCGCGTTGCACCACCACGGGCACCACGGCGCCGCCGGCGGTGGAGAACAGGGCCAGGGCCAGCGTGCCGCCGAGGCCCTCCTTGAGCTGCGGCGACAGCGCGAAGCCACGCCGCAGGGTGTCGAGCGCACCGGCCTGCTCGCCGGAGCCGACCTCGGTCGTCTGGGCGGCGGTCCTCTCGACGGTCGCCGAGCTCATGCCTGCCCACCCGCCCCGACCGGTACGTCGGCTCCGGCGGAGGGCGCACCGGCAGCTGCCTCGCTGCGTGCGCGGGCCTGGTCGTAGGCGTCGACGATGTCGCGGTAGGCCGCGGACCGGGCGGACAGCTCCGCGTGGGTCCCCCGGTCGACGATGCGGCCGCCCTCGAGGAACAGCACCTCGTCGGCCAGGGCGATGGTGGCCTTGCGGTAGGCGACCACCAGCGTGGTGGGGCCGCCGGCGGCCGACTCCCGGCGCAGCCCCTCCAGCACGGCCCGCTCCACCTCCGGGTCCACGGCGCTGGTCGCGTCGTCGAGGACGAGCAGCCGAGGCCGGCGCACCAGGGCGCGGGCGAGTGCGAGCCGTTGGCGCTGCCCGCCCGACAGCGTCGTGCCCCGCTCGCCGATCTCCTGGTCCAGCCCCAGGGGCAGCCGGGCCACGAACTCGTCGGCCTGCGCGGTCCGCAGCGCCTGCCACACCTGCTCGTCGGCCACCTCGTCGCCGAGCGTGACGTTGCCCCGCACCGTGTCGTCGAAGAGGAACGTGTGCTGTGGCACCAGCGCTGCCGCCGCCGCGAGTCCCTCGTGGGTCAGGTCACGCACATCGGTGCCGTCGAGGCAGACGGCGCCGGAGTCCGCATCCATCAGGCGTACCAGCAGCGCCGTGAGCGTCGACTTCCCCGACCCGGTGCGCCCCACCAGTGCCACGGTGCGTCCCGGCAGCACGGTGAAGTCGAGCCCGGTCAGCACCGGGCGGTCGGGCACGTACCCGAACTGGAGGGAGCGGACGTCCAGACGGACCGGTCCCTCGCCGGCGACCGTTGCCGCGCCGTACGCGGTCTCGCCGGTGGCATCGAGCACCGACCGCACCCGGTCCCAGCCGACGACGCTGCGGGGCAGCTCGCCGAGCACCCACCCGATGGCGCGCACCGGGAAGGCGATCACCGTGAACAAGAAGGCGACCTGCACGACGTCGCCGGGGTTGGCGGCACCGGCAAGCACGCGCTGCACGCCGATCACCACGACCAGCAGGACGCCCACGATGGGCAGTGCCTCGAGCACGGGGTCGAACACGCTGCGCACCCGGCCGGCCGCGATGTTGGCGTCCCGGAGCCGGTGCGTGACGGTGGCGAACCGACGGGTCTCGTCACCCTCGCGACCGAGCGCCTTGACCACTGTGGCGCCGTCGAACGACTCGTGCGCGACCTCGCTGACGTCGGCGCGCAGCTGCTGGGACAGGGTGACCCGCGGGGACAGGACCTTCTGGTAGCCGACGTTGACGGCGAACAGCAGCGGGAAGATGACCAGCCCCACGAGGGTGAGCACCAGGTCGGCGGCGATCATCGCCACCACGGCCACCAGCAGCATGGCGATCACGCCGACCGCCATCGGCAGCGGCATCATCACCATCCAGGTGGCCTCGACGTCGGCGTTGGCGTTGGACAGCAGCTGCCCCGTCGGGTGCTGCTGGTGCCAGCGCATCGGCAGCCGCAGGTACTGGCGCGTCACCCGGCGGCGATCGGTGGCCATCAGCCGGAAGTAGACGAGACCGCCCACCAGCCGGCGACCGATGATGCCGAGCGCCCGCGCCAGCGCGACGCCGAGGAACAGCAGGCTCACCGCCCACAGGTCGGACTGGTCCAGGGCCTGGGCGTCGAAGGCCGGTGAGATCACCTCGTCGGTGGCCCAGCCGAGCACCCACGCGTCGGCCACGGTGAGGGCGCCGTAGACCAGGCTGCCCAGTACCGAGATGGTGAACAGGCGCCACTCCTGGCGGGCGCCCTGCGCCATGATCGACAGCCCGCGGCGAGTGGTTCCGGGCCGGCGGGTCACCGGACCAGCGTACGGGTCAGCGCACGGGGTGCCCCTGTGCGGCGAGCGCCTCCTTGACCGAGCCGATCCGCAGCTCGCCGAAGTGGAACACGCTGGCAGCGAGCACGGCATCGGCTCCCGCGTCGACCGCCGGCGCGAAGTGCTGCAGACTCCCGGCGCCGCCGCTGGCCACGAGCGGGACGGTGCTCACCGCTCGCACGGCCGCCACCATGTCCAGGTCGAAACCGGCCTTGGTGCCGTCGGCGTCCATCGAGTTGAGCAGGATCTCGCCGGCACCCAGCTCGCAGCCGCGGGCGGCCCACTCGACCAGGTCCAGTCCGGCGGAGCGGCGGCCACCGTGGGTGGTCACCTCGAAGCCACTGGGCTGGTCCGGGCTGCGGCGGGCGTCGATCGAGAGCACCAGCACCTGCGAACCGAAGCGGTCGGCGATCTCGGCGATCACGGCGGGCCGCTCGATCGCTGCGGTGACCATCGCCACCTTGTCGGCGCCCGCGCGCAGCAGCCGCTCGACGTCGGCCGGGGAGCGAACGCCGCCGCCCACGGTGAGCGGGATGAAGACCTGCTCGGCGGTGCGCGAGACCACGTCGTACGTGGTCTCGCGGGAGTCCGACGACGCGGTGATGTCCAGGAAGCACAGCTCGTCGGCACCCTCGGCGTCGTACACCTTGGCCATCTCGACCGGATCGCCGGCGTCTCGGAGGTCGACGAAGTTGACCCCCTTGACCACCCGCCCGGCGCGCACGTCGAGGCACGGGATGACGCGTACGGCGAGGCTCACGGGCCGGTTCCCTCGCCGCCGGCGCGTGAGCCGGTCGCGGTGTTCCCGGGGAGGCGCCGCACCGCCGCCAGCGCGTCCGGCAGGGTGAACGCACCGGTGTAGAGGGCGGTGCCCACGATCGCCCCCTCGACGCCGAGGTCGGTCAGCCCGGCGAGGGTCACCAGGTCGGCGAGCGTGGAGATACCGCCCGAGGCCACCACCGGGCGGTCGGTCCGCGCGCAGACCCGGCGCAGCAGGTCGACGTTCGGCCCCTGCAGCATCCCGTCCTTGTCCACGTCGGTGACGACGTAGCGGGCGCATCCCTCGGAGTCGAGCCGGTCCAGCACCTCGACGAGGTCACCGCCGTCACGGGTCCACCCGCGGGCCGCCAGCCGGTCGCCACGGACGTCGAGCCCGACCGCCACCCGGTCACCGTGCTCGGCGATCGCGGCGGCGCACCAGTCCGGATGCTCCAGGGCGGCGGTACCGATGTTGACCCGGCGGCAGCCCGTGCCGAGCGCGGCGGCCAGCGACGCGTCGTCGCGGATCCCTCCGGACATCTCCACCCGGATGTCGACCGCGGCCACCACGCGCGCCAGCAGCTCGCGGTTGTCCCCACGACCGAACGCCGCGTCCAGGTCGACCAGGTGGATCCACTCGGCACCCTCGCGCTGCCAGCGCCGTGCGGCCTCGACCGGGTCACCGAAGACGCGCTCGCTGCCCGCCACGCCCTGCACCAGCTGAACGGCTCTGCCGTCGGCCACGTCGACGGCCGGCAGGAGCTCGAGCGCAGTCACGTGCAGAACCCTAGGAGCCGCCGCTGCTGCGCACGGGGTCGCCCTCTCCACCCACCCCCCTGGCCGCCGGGGCGAGGTCAGAGCGTGGCCAGCCAGTTGCGCAGCAGTGCGGCGCCGGCGTCGCCGGACTTCTCCGGGTGGAACTGGGTGGCCCACAGCGGCCCGTTCTCGACGGCACTGACGAACCGGTCGTCCTGGTAGGCGGTCCAGGTCACCAGCGGCGGCGCGATCCGGGTCGACTCGGGCAGCACCCAGTCGCGGGCGGCGTAGGAGTGCACGAAGTAGAAGCGCTCGTCCTCGATGCCCGCGAACATCCGCGAGCCGGGCGCGGGGGCGACCGTGTTCCAGCCCATGTGCGGGACCACCTCCGCCCGCAGCCGCTCGACACGACCCGGCCACTCCCCCGTGCCCGGGGTGGTGTCACCGTGCTCCGCGCCCTCGGCGAAGAGCACCTGCATGCCCACGCAGATCCCGAGAACCGGACGCCCCCCGGCGAGCCGGCGGCCCATCATGCGTCCCCCCTTGACGCCCTCGAGTCCGGCCATCACCGCGGCGAAGGCGCCGACGCCGGGCACGACCAGACCGTCGGCCTCCAGGCCCCGGCGCGGGTCGGCGGTGAGCTCGACGTCGGCACCGGCGCGCTCCAGGGCACGCACCGCCGACCGCACGTTGCCCGAGCCGTGGTCGAGCACGACCACGGACGGTCCGGCTGACGGACGGGCGGCCACCGGAGTGGTCGCGGTGGCGAGCCCCGGCGCGGTCACGGACCCCGTCACAGTGCCCCCTTCGTCGACGGCACGCCGCCCTCGCGCGGGTCGAGGGCCACCGCGTCGCGTAGCGCGCGGGCGAAAGCCTTGAACTGCGCCTCCACCACGTGGTGCGGATCGCGGCCGGCAAGGACGCGTACGTGCAGGCCCAGGTGCGCGTGGAGAGCCAGCGTCTCGAACACGTGCCGGGTCAACGAGCCGGTGTAGGGCGCGCCGCTGCCGCCGCCTCCGATCAGCACGTACTCCTGCCCCGCCGGCTCGCCCGTGTGCACGCAGTAGGGGCGCCCCGACACGTCGACCACGCACTGCACCAGGGCCTCGTCCAGCGGCACCGTGGCGTCGGCGAACCGGCGGATGCCCCGCTTGTCGCCGAGCGCCTCGCGCAGTGCCTGCCCCAGCACGATCGCGACGTCCTCGACGGTGTGGTGGGCGTCGACCTCGAGGTCGCCCTCGGCCTGCACGGTGAGGTCGAGCAGCGCGTGCCGGCCCAGCGCGTCGAGCATGTGGTCGTAGAAGCCGACACCGGTCGCCACCCGGGTGCGACCGCTGCCGTCGAGGTCGAGGTCGACGAGCACCTTCGACTCGGTGGTCGCCCTTTCGATCCGGCTCGTGCGGGCTGCGGGTCCCGCCGGGGACGTCGCCGGGGATGTCATGTCGCCTCCAGTCCGGCCGGGCGCGGCTCGGGGTGCTCGGTCTGGCCGGTCTGGCCGGTCTGGCCGGTCTGGCCGGGCTGGCCGGGCTCGCCGGTCTGGCCGACGGTCGGGCTGCTTCGGTCGGACTGGGGGGACCGCGTCCGCGGGCGTTCGACGGCCAGCACCTCGGTCAGGGCGGCTCGGAAGGCCGCCATGTCGTCCGGCGTGCCGACCGACACGCGCAGCCACCCGTCCGGGCCGGTCTCGCGCACCAGGACGCCCCGGCGCAGCAGCCCCTCCCACACCGCGTGCCGGTCGGAGAGGCCGCCGAACAGGCAGAAGTTCGCGTCCGACGCCGCCACCGGAAGGCCGATGCCGCTGAGCCAGCCGGCCAACCGGTCGCGCTCGGCGCGCAGGTCGTCGACCCGGGCCAGCAGGACGTCTGCGTGCGCCAGCAGCGCGGTGGCCGCGGCCTGGGTGACCGCGGACAGGTGGTACGGCAACCGCACGACGCGGAGGGCGTCGACCACGTCCGGTGCGGCCGCGACATACCCCAGCCGCACGCCGGCGGCGGCGAACGCCTTGCTCATGGTCCGGGTGACCAGCAGGCGGGGCTCGCCGGCCAGCAGCTCGAGTGCGCTGGGAGTTCCCTCCCGCCGGAACTCGGCGTAGGCCTCGTCGACGACGACCACCCCGCCGCCGGCCGTCCCGGTCGCGTCCAGCAGGGACCGCACCGTCCCCAGTGGCAGGGCGGTGCCGGTCGGGTTGTTCGGCGAGGCGAGCAGCACGACCGACGGCCGGTACTCGTGCACGAGGGCGGTGGCCGACTCGACGTCGACGTGGAAGTCCGACCTGCGCCGTCCGACCACCCAGCCGGTCGCGGTGTTACGGGCGTACTCGGGATACATGGAGTAGGTCGGGGCGAAGCTGACCGCGGTGCGCCCCGGACCGCCGAAGGCCTGCAGGATGTGCTGCATCACCTCGTTGGACCCGTTGGCCGCCCAGATCCGGTCGGCCTCCAGCCCGTGGCCGAGGTATCGGGCCAGCGCCGCGCGGAGCGCGGTCGCCTCCCGGTCGGGGTAGCGGTTGAGGCCGGCCGCGGCCCCGGCCACGGCGTGGGTGACGGCTGCCACGACGTCGGGGCCGGGCGGGTACGGGTTCTCGTTCACGTTGAGCAGCACCGGGACGTCCAGCTGCGGCGCGCCGTACGGCTCGACACCGGCCAGCTCCGGGCGCAGCGGGAGCCGGGCCCCGGGCTCGCGGCGGCCAGGCACCGATCCGAGCGCTTCGGCCGTCATGAGTCCCCAGTGCGCACCCGCACCGCCTGGCCGTGCGCCGGCAGGTCCTCGGCCTCGGCCAGGGCCACCACGTGCCGTGCGCTGGCCCGCAGGGCGGCGCGGTCGTAGGTCACCACCTGGACGGTCCGGAGGAAGGCACGAACCGACAGCCCGGAGGCGTGGCGGGCGCTGCCACCGGTGGGGAGCACGTGATTGGAGCCGGCGCAGTAGTCACCCAGCGACACCGGCGACCACCCCCCCACGAACACCGCTCCGGCGTTGCGGACGCGCATCGCCAGGGCGTCGGCGTCGCGGGTCTGGATCGCGGTGTGCTCGGACGCGTAGGCGTCCACCACGGCGAGACCCCGCTCCAGGTCGTCGACCAGCACCACGTACGACTGTTGGCCGCCGAGCGCCTGGCGGATGCGGTCGGCGTGCTTGGCGACCGGTACCTGGCGGTCGAGCTCGTCGTCCACGGCCACCGCCAGCGCGGGGCTGTCGGTCACCAGGACCGCGGCCGCGTCCGGGGCGTGCTCGGCCTGGCTGACCAGGTCGGCGGCCACGAACGCCGGGTCGGCTGAGTCGTCGGCCAGGACCACGATCTCGGTGGGGCCGGCCTCGGAGTCGATCCCGACGACGCCCCGCAGCACCCGCTTGGCCGCGACCACGTAGATGTTGCCGGGCCCGGTGACCAGGTCGACGGGGCGGCACTCGCCGGCGCCGTACGCGAACATGGCCATCGCCTGGGCGCCGCCGACCGCGTAGACCTCCTCGACCCCCAGCAGAGCGCAGGCGGCGAGGATGGTCGGGTGCGGCAGGCCACCGAACTCCCGCTGCGGCGGGCTGGACAGGGCCAGGGACTCCACGCCCGCCACCTGTGCCGGCACGACGTTCATCACGACGCTGCTGACCAGCGGGGCCAGGCCGCCCGGGACGTAGAGGCCCACCCGGCCGAGGGGAACCAGCCGCTGCCGCACCGAGCCGCCGGGCACGACCTCGGTCACCGTGTCGGAGCCACGCTCGGCCTCGCAGCTGCGGCGGAGCCGGGCGATGGACTCCTCGAGACCTGCTCGGACATCGGCGTCGAGGGTGTCCAGCGCGGCGGTGATCGTGGCGGGGGGAACCCGGAGCTCGGCCGGCTCGACGCCGTCGAACCGCGCGGACGCCTCGCGGACCGCCGCCTCGCCGCGCCGGCGCACGTCGTCGCACAGTGCCCGCACCGTCTCCGTCGCCGCGTCGACGTCGACGACGGCGCGCGCCAGCAGCCCGGTGACCGTCGCGCGGTCGAGGGAGCCGTCGGCGGGCAGGGCGCCACGCAGGTCGACACGTCGGAGCATGCCGCCCAGTCTAGAGAGAGACCGGCAGGGGGCCGGGCTCGCGGTTAGGTTGGGGCCATGGGGGTCCCGGTGCCGATCTTCCCGCTCGGGGTGGTCCTGTTCCCCGGCCTGCCGCTGTCGCTGCACATCTTCGAGGACCGCTACCGCCGGCTCGTCCAGCACCTGCTCGATCTGGACGACGACGAGCGCTGTCTGGGTGTGGTCGCCATCCGGGACGGCTACGAGGTCGGGGACCTGGCCGTGCACTCCGCCCACCGGGTGGGCTGCGAGGCGGTGCTCAGCGAGGTGCGTGAGCGAAGCGACGGCCGCTTCGACATCGAGGTCATCGGCCGCCGCCGGCTGCGGGTCGACGGGATGGACGAGTCCCAGCCCTACCTGGTCGGTGACGTGACCTACCTCGACGACACCGAGGGCGAGGGTGCGGCTGAAGCCGCCGCCAAGGCCCTCGCCGCGTTCCAGGGCTACCGGGAGCGGCTGGCCGCGATGCAGGGCACCGAGATCGAGGTCGCCGACCTTCCGGACGAGCCGCTGATGCTGTCCTACGCGCTGGCTGCGGGAGGTCTGTTCATGCTCGGGGACCGGCAGGCGCTCCTGGAGGACCCCGACGCCGCGGCGCGGCTGCACCGCCTGGCGCGGCTGCTGCGCAGCGAGACGGCCGCCATGACCGCGCTGCCGAGCCTGCCGGCGACCGAGGTGGCGCGCACCGGTTGGTCGCCCAACTGACCCTGGCGAGCTCCCAGGGTGGAGACGCACCCCGGGTCAGTCGAAGACCAGGCGGGCCGTCGTCCGGGTGTACTGCCCGTCGGGGACAGTGGAGACGCCGACGCCCCGGAAGACCTCGAGCCAGCGGGACTCCGCATCCCCCACACTCTCGTCCACCACCTCGGCGAGCTTGTCGAGGTCGACGAAGAGCACTCCGGTGGCCGACCCGGCGTCCGCCACCGCGGCCTCGTACGTCGCGGAGTCGCCGAGCGCGCCATCCTCGGCCAGGGCACGGGCGTAGGCGTTGTTGGAGGCCAGCACGATCCCGTCCTCGAGGTCGGCGTCGGCGATCCGGATGGACTGCCCGGTCGTGGCAGCCACCAGCTGCTGCACCCGCGTCAGCAGGTCACGGACCGCCTCCGGGTCGGTGCGCATCCGCGCACCGACGTTCAGGGTCGACGTGTCGAGCATGAACTCGGAGTCGTCCACCGCGATGCCCTCGGAGTCGAGGGCCACCGTCAGCTCCTCGCCCAGCAGGACGGCGATGTCGTTGGGCAGGACGATGCCGAACTGCGCCTCGAACTGGTCGGCCAGCCCCTCGAGGCCACCCGGTCCGATGGCATCACCCAGCTGGCTGTCGGGCACGCCTTCCAGCTTGCCCCACAGCGCGGTGATCGCGTCGCCGCCGCCGGTGAAGCCGACCGCGGCCAGGGTGGAGTCCGGCAGCAGCGCCACGTCGGTGACCGGAGCGGTGTCGCCGGTGAAGTTGCTGAGGTCGCCGTCTCCCGCCACGACCAGCTCCATGGCATCGGACTCGGCTCGCAGCGCGGCCGAGAACGTGCCGAGATCCTCGTAGCCCAGCCCCTGCAGGGCCTCAGTCGCTTCCGGGTCGTCCTCGCCGATCTTGTCCATCACGGCGTCCACGTCGAGCCAGAAGCTGGCCACCCCTTCGCCACCGAGTGCCTCCATGTCGGCGGAGAAGGCGGCGGAGTCGGCCAGCGCCTCGTCCGCGGCGGCGGCGGCGAAGTCGTCGGCGAGCTCCTGGGTCTCCGCGATCAGCGCGTAGTCGCCCACGAACGCCAGACCACTGGTGTCCATCTCGTCCATGTCACTCTCGTCCGTGCAGGCCTGCAGCTCCTCGATGCCCGTCCGGGCGGCGTCCTCGTCGGTGACCTGCAGGGCCAGCAGGGCGTCCGGCTCGCTGCCCTTCTCGGCGGGGATGGCCGCCATGCCGGCCCGCTCACCGATCCAGGGCGCGATGTCGGCGTCGTAGTCCAGCTCGCTGCAGCCCTCGCCCTCGATCGCCTCCTCGAACACCCGCTTGCGCAGGTCGTCGGTGTCGGAGGTGATGCCGGTCTCCTTCTCGAACTCCGGAACCCGGCGCAGCAGCCGGACCATGTTGATCTTCTGGTCCGCGGCCGGGTCGAGGTCGACGCGCGCGTAACCGATGGCCGAGGACGGGATCGCGTCGGCGGGCTGGTCGCCGCCACCGCTGAGCGTCGAGTAGGCGGCGAACCCGCCACCGGCGATCAGCGCCACGACGGCGACTGCGGCGACCGGGATGAGCCACCTGCGCCGGGCCCCCCCGGGCCCGGACGTGTCACCGGCGGAGGCGCCAGGCTCGTCCGGCGGTGGCCGACTGCTGCCGATCCACTCGGTGGGCGCGGTCTCACCGGGTCGCCCGCCGCCCTGGTGGGTGCCCTGGTGAGTGCCCCGGGTGTCGCCTGGTCGGTCCTCGCCCGCCATGTGTGCCTTCTTCCGTCCAGCGGCGTCCACACCGGAGACCGGCTTCGATGGTACGACCAATCGGTGGAATAGCGGCTACGGAGCGTGAGATGGCTCCGAAAGTTCTCTGTCGCCGACCCTTTCCGCGGCGCGGTCGGTGAGCCAGACCACCACGAGCAGTCCCAGCACGGCGCCCACCGGCCAGGCGAGGTAGACGCCTGGCGCATGCACCGACAGTCCTCCGGACAGCCAGGCGCTCCGCGCGGTGCCGGGGCTCGGCTCGGGTCCCCACAGCAGGCCGACTCCGTACGACACAGCGGCCGCGGCCGCTCCGCCGAGGCTGACGCCGACCACCAGCGGCCAGCCCACCGACCGCAACCGCCAGGCGAGTGCGGTGCCGGCCACGAGGCCGGACACCGCTCCCACGACCGCATAGCTGCCGTCCACCGAGAACTGGTGGGCGACCAGCAGCGCGAGGTTCGACGCGGTGGCGTCGGCACGAGCGGGCGGGTCGGCCCACCAGACCCAGACCGCGCCTCCAGGCACCCCCGTCGCCGCGATCACGGCGATGGGGACGAGCACACCCAGAGTCAGCCTTCGGAGGTCCACCACCCTCACGGGGCGAGGCACCGCGGGCCCAGCAGCGCCTTGAGGTCGGCCATCAGGGCAGGGGTGGGCGAGACACGCAGCCGCTCGTCGAGGCGCATGACGGTCGTGCTGCCAGCGCCCTGCAGCCGGAGCCGGACCTCGGTGACCCCCGGGTGGGTGGCCAGGACGTCCTTGAGCTGCTCCACCGTGGGCGCCGTGCAGCGCACCGCCGGCATCGTGATCACCACCGGTCCGGTCGACGCCCGGCTCACGTCGGGCACCCGCACCTCGCTGGCGTGCAGCTCGGGCATCTCGTCGCGGCGCCGGACGCGTCCGCGCACGACCACGATGGAGTCCTCGACCAGCATCGGCGAGGCGGTCTGGTAGGTGGAGGGGAACACCATCACGTTCAGACCACCCTCGAGGTCCTCGACGGTGACCACGGCCCAGGTGTCCCCCTTCTTGGTGATCTTGCGCTGCACCGCGGTCACCAGCCCCGCGACCGTCACCTGGCTGCCGTCCTCGCGGTCCTCGTCGGCCAGCAGGGTGCCGATGGTGCAGTCGGAGGCGGCCGACAGGACGTGCTCGAGCCCGAACAGCGGGTGGTCGGAGACGTACAGGCCCAGCATGTCGCGCTCGTAGCCGAGCAGCGTCTGCTTGTCCCACTCGCTGATGTCGGGCACCTGGGTGTTCGCGGTGGCGAACGCGTCGTCGTCGAGCCCGCCGAACAGCGAGTCCTGGCCGATGGCCTCGTTGCGCTTGATGTCGACGACGGCGTCGACGGCCTCCTCGTGCACCGCGACAAGCGCCCGGCGGCGGTGGCCGAGGGAGTCGAAGGCGCCCGCCTTGGCCAGGGACTCGATCACCCGCTTGTTGCAGACCAGGGCGGGCACCTTGTCGAGGAAGTCGGCGAAGTCGGTGTAGCGGCCCTTCTCGGCCCGCGCGGACACCACCCCGGCGACGACGTTGGCTCCGACGTTGCGGACCGCGGTCAGCCCGAAGCGGATGTCGGTGCCGACCGGTGTGAACGTCGCCGCCGACTCGTTGACGTCCGGCGGCAGCACCTTGATGCCCATCCGCCGGCACTCGCCCAGGTAGATAGCGGACTTGTCCTTGTCGTCCTTGGTGCTGGTCAGCAGCGCGGCCATGTACTCGGCCGGGTAGTTGGCCTTCAGGTAGGCCGTCCAGTACGACACCAGCCCGTAGGCCGCGGAGTGTGCCTTGTTGAACGCGTAGTTGGAGAACGGGACCAGCAGGTCCCACAGGGTGGTGATCGCAGAGCTCGAGAAGCCGCGCTCCTGCATGCCGGCGGTGAACCGGACCAGCTCAGCGTCGAGCACGTCGCGCTGCTTCTTGCCCATCGCCTTGCGCAGCAGGTCGGCCTGGCCGACTGAGTATCCGGCGAGCTGCTGGACGATGGCGATGACCTGCTCCTGGTAGACCAGCAGCCCGTACGTCTCGTCGAGAAGCTCGCCGAGTGGCTCCGCCAGCTCGGGGTGGATCGGCGTGATCGGCTCGCGGCCGTTCTTGCGGTTGGCGTACCGGTTGTGCGAGTCGGCGCCCATCGGCCCGGGTCGGTACAGGGCGCCGACGGCCGAGATGTCGGCGAAGGTGTCGGGCCGCATCGAGCGCAGTAGCGAGCGCATGGGCCCGCCGTCGAGCTGGAAGACGCCGAGGGTGTCACCGCGGGACATCAGTGCGAACGTCGCCGGGTCGGTCAGCTCGAGGTCCTCGAGCACGACGGTCTCGCCCCGGTTGACGGAGATGTTGGCCAGCGCGTCCTCGAGCACGGTGAGGTTGCGCAGACCGAGGAAGTCCATCTTGATCAGCCCGAGCGTCTCGCACGTCGGGTAGTCGAACTGCGTGATGACGGCGCCGTCCTGCTCGCGGCGCATGATCGGGATCAGGTCGAGCAGCGGCTCGCTGCTCATGATGACGCCCGCGGCGTGCACGCCCCACTGGCGCTTGAGCCCCTCCAGGCCCCGTGCCGTGTCGACGACCCTGCGCACATCCGGGTCGGCCTCGTACAGGGAGCGGAACTCCTGCCCCTCGCCGTAACGGTCGTGAGTGTCGTCGAACACCCGTGCCAGCGGGACGTCCTTGCCCATCACCGCGGCCGGCATGGCCTTGGTGATGCGCTCACCCACGGCGAACGGGTAGCCGAGAACGCGGCTGGCGTCCTTGACGGCCTGCTTGGCCTTGATGGTGCCGTACGTGACGATCTGGGCCACCCGGTCGTCGCCGTACTTGTCGGAGACGTAGCGGATCACCTCGCCGCGGCGGCGCTCGTCGAAGTCGATGTCGAAGTCAGGCATCGACACCCGCTCGGGGTTCAGGAAGCGCTCGAAGATCAGGCCGTGCGTCAACGGGTCGAGGTCGGTGATGCGCAGGGCGTAGGCAGCGATCGACCCGGCTCCCGACCCCCGCCCGGGGCCGACCCGGATGCCGTGCTCCTTGGCCCAGTTGATGAAGTCGGCCACGACGAGGAAGTAGCCGGCGAACCCCATCTGGGCGATCACGTCCGCCTCGTAGTCGGCCCGCTGGCGGACCGCGCTGGAGATGCCGTCGGGGTAGCGCGCGCGCAGGCCACGCTCGACCTCGCGGACGAACCACGACTGCTCGCTCTCGCCGTCCGGCACGGGAAACCGCGGCATGTAGTTGGCCGACTCGTCGAAACTGACGTCGCAGCGCTCCGCGATCAGCAGCGTGTTGTCGCAGGCCTCGCGCAGGTCGTACTTGTCCTCCCACAGCGACCGCATCTCCGCCGGCGACTTGAGGTAGAAGTCACGCGCGTCGAACTTGAAGCGGTTGGGGTCGGCCAGCGTCTTGCCCGACTGGACGCACAGCAGGGCCTCATGGGTGTCGGCGTCCTCGGCGCTGGTGTAGTGCAGGTCGTTGGTGGCGACCATCGGCAGGTCGAGGTCGCGGGCCAGCCGCAGCAGGTCGTCGCGCACCCGCGTCTCGATGGGCAGGCCGTGGTCCATCAGTTCGACGTAGTAGCTGCCCGGCGCCAACAGGTCGCGGAATTCGGCGGCGGACTCACGCGCCTTGCCGTAGTCGCCGATGCGCAGCCAGGTCTGCACCTCACCCGACGGGCAGCCCGTGGTGCCGATCAGGCCCTCGGAGTACTCCGCGAGCAGCTCCCGGTCGGCGCGGGGCTTGTAGAAGAAGCCCTCCAGGCTGGACCGCGACGCCAGCCGGAACAGGTTGTGCATGCCCCGGGTGCTCTCGGCCAGCAGGGTCATGTGCGTGAACGCCCCACCCCCTGACACGTCGTCGTCGCCGCCGTTGTTCCAGCGCACCCGGCGCCGCTCGTAGCGGCTGGTTCCAGGCGTCAGGTAGGCCTCCATGCCGATGATCGGCTTGACCCCTGCGGCCCGCGCCTGCGCGTAGAAGTCGTAGGCACCGAACACGTTGCCGTGGTCGGTCATCGCCAGGGCCGGCATGCCGAGCTCGACGTTGCGAGCGAACAGCTGGGGCAGCCGCGCCGCGCCGTCGAGCATGGAGTACTCGGTGTGGACGTGCAGGTGCACGAACGACGAGTTGCTCGACATGGGGTCGGCGGCCTCCGAGGTGTGCGGTCGGACTGCGCAGGCGGGCAGGCGCCCGGAGGCGCCGGACCGACGGCGGGGAAGGCTCTGTCGTGTGCTCGCCGAGCCTACGCGAGACCAGTCTGGGCGCCGGGACCGACACTCGTGGGCGCGGCCCGCCGGGCCCCGGCCCAGCGGTACCGCCGGTCAGGGGCGCGCTCGTCGTTGCCCGCGCCCCGGGTCTGCTCCGCCACTGTCATCCCGGCGCGCTCGTACAGCGCGATCGCCGGAGCGTTCACCTCGAACACCCACAGGTCGAAGCCCCCGGGCCGCAGCGCCTTCGCCAGGTCGAGCAGCGCCGACCCGATCCCGCGGCGCTGGCAGCCGGGACGCACGTACAGCTGGTCGACGAAGGCCGTGTCGAGGACGAGGAGGCCGACAAGGCGCCCCGATCGCTCGGCCACCCATACCTCGCGGGTCCCGATCACCTCGCCGAACCAGCGTGGGGCATCACTCAGCGGATGGGCCAGCGGCGGCATGGTCCCCGACTCGGCCGCCGCCAGCCGGGCGGACAGGTGGACGTCGAGCGCGGCTGCGGCCTCGCCCTCGGCCAGTGGCCGCAGCAGCAGGTCGCTCACGGCTCCTGCACCACGGCAAGGGCGCGCGCCAGATCCTCCGGATATGCGGACTCGTAGCTGACGCGACGGCCGCTGGCGGGGTGGTCGAAGCCGAGGCGCACCGCGTGCAGCCATTGCCGGGTGAGCCCGAGCCGCTCGGCGAGCACCGGGTCGGCGCCGTAGGTCAGGTCGCCGACGCACGGGTGGTGCAGGGCGCTCAGGTGCACCCGGATCTGGTGGGTGCGCCCGGTCTCGAGGTGCACCTCCACCAGACTCGCCCAGCGGTGCGCCTCGAGGGTCTCGTAGTGCGTGATGCTCTCCCGCCCCCCGGCAACCACGGCCCAGCGGTGGTCGTGGCGGGGATGCCGGGCGATCGGGGCGTCGACGGTGCCGCGCAGCGGATCGAGGAGCCCCTGCACGAGAGCGTGGTAGGTCTTGTCGACCGAGCGCTCCTTGAAGGCTCGCTTGAGCGCGGTGTAGGCGCCGTCCGACTTCGCGACCACCATGAGCCCGCTGGTGCCGACGTCGAGCCGGTGCACGATGCCCTGCCGCTCGGCGGCTCCGGAGGTGGACAGGGTCAGCCCCGCCGCCGCCAGGTGGCCGAGCACCGTCGGGCCTTGCCAGCCGGGGCTGGGGTGGGCTGCGACGCCCACCGGCTTGTCGACGACGACGAGGTCGTCGTCATCGTGCACGACCCGCAGCCCGGCCACCCGCTCGGGGACGATGCCCACCTGACCGGGTGGTGGCGGGAGCCGTACGTCGAGCCAGGCGCCGGCGCGGACCCGCTCGGAGCGCGCCGGCGGCACGCCGTCGAGCAGCACGTGGCCGCCGTCGACCAGATCGGCGGCCCGCGTCCGGGACAGCCCGAGCAGGCGGGCGAGGGCAGTGTCGAGCCGGTCGCCGTCGAGACCCTCGGGCACCGGCAGCGTGCGGTGGTCGGTCACCGACCGTGCTCCGGGCGGGGCTCCTCCCGGGGCGGCTCCAGGGGCTCCTCCCGGGGCGGCTCCAGGGGCTCCTCCCGGGGCTCCGCCCGGGACTCATCAGGGGTATCGGCACCCTGCGTGGTCGCCCGGCTCCCATCCATGCCGATCCCACGCAGCGACTGGACGGCGATGAGACCGGCGGCGACGACGATGCAGCAGTCGGCAACGTTGAAGACCGGCCAGTGCGGCAGCTCGAGGAAGTCGACGACGTGCCCGCGGAAGGGTCCGGGGCTGCGGAAGATCCGGTCGGTGAGATTGCCCAGCGCGCCGCCGAGAAGCAGGCCGAGGCCCACCGCCCAGCCTGTGCTCCGCACCCTCGACAGCAGTCGCAGAACCACGACCACGACCACGCAGGCGACCACCGTCAGCACGGGAGTCAGGCTCGTGCCGAGGCTGAACGCCGCTCCGGAGTTGCGGGTGAGCGTCAGGTTCAGGACACCGGGCACCAGCTGGACGTCGGCGCGGTCGGTCATGGCGGCGACCGCCACGACCTTGGTCACGAGGTCCGTCGCCCAGACGACCGCGGCCAGGATGAGTGCCAGCCACGGCAGTCGCGTTCGCGGAGTCGAGCCGCCGGCAGGCCCACCGGTGCCGCCGGCGGTCAGCGGCGCTCCTGGCGTTGCTTGCATGACAGGCACAGTGTGGCACGCGGGAAAGCCATCAGCCTCGCCTTGCCGATGGGGTTGCCGCACGACTCGCAGATGCCGTAGCTGCCGTCGTCCAGGCGCGTCTTCGCGCGGTCGACCTGGAACAGCATGTCGCGGGTGTTGTTGGCCAGCGACATCTCGGAGTCGCGCTCCAAGGCGCTGGACCCGATGTCAGCCTGGTCGCTGCCGGCGCCCACGCCGGCGTCGCGGAGCAGGGTGGCCATGTCGTCCTCGGCCGACGAGATCTCGGACAGCAGCCGCTGACGCTCTGCCTCGAGCTCGCCGCGCACCTCGTCGACCTCGGCGGTGGTCCAGGGGTCCTCACCGGGCAGGACGGCCAGCGAGACGGTGACCCGTCGCGAGGATGCCGGACGCCTGTCGGTGGCCTGCTTCTCCGGCTTCTTCGCCGCCTTCTTCGCGGCCCTATTGCCGGTGGGCTTGCTTGTGGCGCTGCGCTTGCTGGCGGTTTTCTTGCTGGCGGTCTTCTTGCTGGCGGTCTTCTTGCTGGTGGTCTTCTTGCTGGTGGTCTTCTTGCTAGCGGTCTTCTTGCTGGCCGTCTTCTTGCTGGCGGCCTTCTGTGTCGTCGCCGATCGGGTTGTGGCCTTCTTCGCCGACGGCTTCGTGCTGGAGGCCTTCTTGGCCGAGGCTTGCTTGCTCGCGGGCTTCTTGGCGGCGGGCTTCTTGGTCGTGGTCTTCTTCGCCGCTGCCGTCGTGCGGTCAGCCTCGTTGTCGGTGCTCTTCTTGGCGGCGGACCCCTTGCCGGTCGTCCGCCGCGCGTCCGCGCCCTTCGCGGTCACGGCAGCGTCCACCGCGGTCTCGGCAGGTCCGTGCGCGGCGCGCGAGCAACTCCCGCCACTGTCTCGCCCCTCGTCATGTGCACGGACGACCAGCCGGGACACCCCCGGCGGGTCGAGGTGCCGTGAGGATAGGTGGCACGCGGTAACGGATCAACACCACGCGCCGACCCACGGACGCCCACCGGACGAAGTGCGGACGCAGTCACCAGCAGCTGCCGGCTACTCGCCGAGCAGGGACGCGAGGCCGGCCGGAGTGGCGTCCTCAGCCGGCCGCGGCCGCGGCACCGGCACCGCCTCGGCAGCCGGCTCGGCACCGTTGAGCTGGGCCAGCTGGGTGGCCAGGTAGGTCCGCAGTCTCGTGCGGTACTCCCGCTCGAACGTCCGCAGCTCCTCCACGTCGCGAGCCAGCCGTGCACGGTCACGCTCGAGCTCGCCGAGGAGCAGGCTGCGCCTCGCCGAGACGTCGGAGTCGATCTCGTCGGCAGTGGCCCTGGCGTCGGACTCGAGCAGGTCCGCCCTCCGGGTCGCCTCGGCCTCGAGTCGCTCCGCCTCCGTGCGGGCGTCCGCCAGGAGAGATTCGGCCTCCCTCTGGGCTCCGGCCACCACGTCATCGGCGCTGCGGCCGGCGATCTCCAGCAGCCGGGCGGCCGCCCCGGCTGCGGCGGACACCGTCAGCGGTGCCGTCTCGGACGGGGGCCCGAGGGCGGTGAGGTCAAGGGAATCCTCGCTCCCCGCCGCTGACCGGGGGCGGAGCGTGTCACTCGCCACCACGGCATCCGCGGACGGACCGGCTCCGCTCGACGACCGGGGCCCCGGGAGGGCCGCGGCGTCTTCGGCCGACGTGACCGTCCCATCCGATCCGTGTTGGTCGGGCTCACCGCGCAGCCGCACCAGCTCTGCCTCGACCTCGTCGAGGAACTGGTCGACCTCTCTCATGTTGTAGCCCTCGCGGAGCCGTACGGGGGTGAAGCGCTTGTTCCGCACGTCCTCGGGTGTCACCGGCATGGACCCTTCCAGTCGCTGGACGGTCGACGCCTGTGGCCGGCACCGACCGCGCCCGCTTGTTACGACCTCGTGGTGCTCGCGACAGGATCACTACTGTCGGTTGCGGGCGCATTGCTCACCGTACTCGTTCCGGTGGCCGGTCGGTATTGCTCGGGGGCTGCCTGTGCACAAGCGAGGTGGTCCGGTGCGGGGTCGAGAGCTCAGATCCACCCCACCAATCGGCCTCGCCGGCTGACGGTCGGCGGCCGATGGTCGCCGGCTGACGGTCGCCGGCTCAGAAGAAGATCGCCGCGTTCAGCTGCTGGAGGATGAACAGCGCGATGAGCAGCACCATCGGTGACAGGTCGAGGGCGACGGTCCCCAGACGCAGCGGCGGGATGACCGACCGCAACGCACGCAGTGGGGGGTCGGTGAGGGTGTAGATGAACTCGCAGAGGACCAGCACCACCCCGCGCGGCCGCCACGATCTGGCCAGCACCTGCACCCAGTCGATGACGAATCGCGCAATCAGCACCAGCACGCACGCCCAGAGCACGTACGCGAGAAGCACACCGACAGCTTGCATGAGTTCCTACGGTGCCAGACGGGGCAAATGTCGTGACGGTCGGCGTCAGCTCTGGTTGAAGAAGCCGCCCTCGGCGATCAGCTGCTTGTCCTCGGCGGCCACCGTGACGTTCGGTGGCGAGAGCAGGAAGACCTTGCTGGTGACCCGCTCGATCGTGCCGTGCACCGCGAAGACCAGCCCGGCCGCGAAGTCGACCAGGCGCTTGGCGTCGTTGTCGTCCATCTCGGAGAGGTTCATGATGACCGGCGTGCCCTCACGGAAGTGCTCGCCGATCGTGCGCGCCTCGTTGTAGGTGCGCGGATGCAGGGTGGTGATCCGCGACATCTCGGACACCGTGGGTCGGCGGTGCTCAGCCAGCTGCGCGACCGTTGCCCCCGACGACCCCGACTCCGGTCGCACCGCGCGCACCGGGCGACGCTCGGGCTCGGGCTGCTGCTCGGCGTAGTCGTCGTCGTACGGCTCGGTGTCCTCGAGCAGCCCGAGGTAGACACCCATCTTGCGCATCGTGCCTGACATCGAACCTCGCCCTTCGACTGCCGTACCGGACGCGCCGACACTATCCGAGCGGAGGCCGCTCACCGAGGATCGCGCGCCCGACACGCAGGTGTGTCGCGCCGGCCGCCACCGCTTGTTCGAGATCGGCGCTCATGCCCGCCGAGATGACGTCCGCGGCAGGGTGGTCCTCGCGCATCCGCGCCGCCACCTGCTGCAACCGCGCGAACGCGGGCGCGGGGTCGGCATCGAGTGGAGCGACCCCCATCACTCCCCGCAGGCGCAAGGAACCCGCATCGGCGAGGGCCTCCGCGACTCGTCGCACCTCGTCCGGACGCGCACCGGACCTGCCCTCGCCCGCCCCGGGCGGGTCCAGACTCACCTGGACCAGGCAGTCGATGGTCCGCTCGGCGTTGCTGGCCCCCTTGTCGAGAGCACGGACGAGCCGGACCCGGTCGACCGAGTGCACCCAGGAGGCGTAGCCAGCCACCGGTGCCGCCTTGTTGGTCTGCAGCGCGCCGACGAAGTGCCAGGACAGCTGCGGCCCACCCGACCGCGCCAGGGCCTCGGCGCAGGCCGCGGCCTTTCTGGCCCCCTCCGGATGCCGGTTCTCCCCCGGGTTCAGCTCGCCGAGCTCGGCCAGCAGCAGGACGTCGTCGGCGGGGTACGTCTTGGTCACCACCACCAGCGTGATCTCGCCGGGGGCACGTGCTGCCGCCGAGCAGGCGGCGTCGATCCGCCGGCGGACGGCCCCGATACCGGCAGCCAGGTCGTCGCGTCGGGTCGGGGGGCTCACGGCTGCAGGTGTACCAGCCCGGCCTGCCGACCGGCGTGCGGACCCTGCCGGCGGTACGAGAACAGGTCGTCGGACTCGATCGTGCACGCACGGTCCGGGCCCAGCGGGTCGGCGATGTCGACTGCCGGGACCCCGAGCCGGCGCAGCTGGGCCAGCACGCCGGCAGCCACGTCGAGGGCGGGCGTGCCCCATGACGTCGTCGACCAGGACTCCGGCTCGATGCGCGCGACCTCCGCGCGCATCCGCTCGGGCACCTCGTAGCAGCGGCCGCACACCCGCGGACCGATCCAGGCACGCAGGCCCCTGCCGGCACCGAGATCGCGCGCCGCCGCCACAACCGCGGGCACCACGCCTGCGGACATGCCGACGCGCCCCGCGTGGGCGACCGCGGCGACGCCGGCGGCAGGGTCGGCCAGTACGACCGGGACGCAGTCCGCCGCGCGGGCCAGCAGCACCAACCCGCGGGTGCGGGTCACGAGTGCGTCGGCCGCCGGAGGACTGGCGGGAACGGCGTCCAGGGCCACCACGCGGTCCCCGTGCACCTGGCGCATCGTGACCAGCTGCCCGACGTCGACCCCGAGCGCCCCGGCCAGTCGCCGGAAGTTCCCGGTGACGAGATCGGGGTCCCCCGCACCGCGTGTGCCCAGGTCGAGCGACGCGGCCGTGCCCTCGCTCAGCCCGCCGTGGCGATCCGTGAAGGCGACCCTGACCTCCCCGACCTGCTCGTCGAGCAGGAACACCGGGTGACCTGGTCCCTACTTGAGGAAGTCCGGAACGTCCAGGTCGTCGTCGTCGAAGCTGACCGGCCGCGGGGGGCGTGACTGGGCCGGCGCGGCACCGGCGCTGGCTCCCACCGGCGCCGGCTGTGGTGCCGGCTGCGTCAACGGTGCCGGCTGGGTGTCCGGTCGGCGGGGCTGGACCGGGACCGCGGCCGGCTGCTCGGCCGGCCTGCGCACCTGCTCGGGCACCGCCTCGGCGGCCGCCGGTGCCTGCACCTGGGCGGAGCCCCGGCGCAGACCCGCCTGGCCGGCCTCCCGACGCTTGGGGGTGCCGCCGTCGAAGCCCGCGGCGATGACGGTCACCCGCACCTCGTCACCGAGGGCGTCGTCGATCACCGCGCCGAAGATGATGTTGGCCTCGGCGTGGGCGGCCTGGGACACCAGGGCGGCGGCCTCGTTGATCTCGAACAGGCCCAGGTCGGAGCCGCCGGCGATCGACAGCAGCACGCCGTGGGCGCCGTCGATGGACGCCTCCAGCAGCGGGCTGGACACCGCCATCTCGGCGGCCGCGACCGCGCGGTCCTCGCCGCGGGCCGAGCCGATCCCCATCAGCGCGGAGCCCGCGTCCGACATCACCGACTTCACGTCGGCGAAGTCGAGGTTGATCAGGCCGGGGGTGGTGATGAGGTCGGTGATGCCGGAGACGCCCTGGAGCAGGACCTGGTCGGCCTGCTTGAACGCGTCCAGCACGCTCACGTTGCGGTCGCTGATCGACAGCAGCCTGTCGTTCGGGATCACGATGAGGGTGTCGACCTCCTCGCGCAGCTGCGCGATGCCCTCCTCGGCCTGGTTGGCCCGGCGCCGGCCCTCGAACGCGAACGGACGGGTCACGACGCCGATGGTCAGGGCGCCGAGCGAGCGGGCGATCCGCGCCACCACGGGCGCGCCGCCGGTCCCCGTGCCGCCACCCTCACCGGCCGTCACGAACACCATGTCGGCGCCCTTGATGACCTCCTCGATGTCCTCGGCGTGGTCGTCGGCCGCGCGGCCACCGACCTCCGGGTCGGCACCGGCGCCGAGGCCACGCGTGAGCTCGCGGCCGATGTCGAGCTTGACATCGGCGTCACTCATCAACAGGGCCTGGGCATCGGTGTTGATGGCGATGAACTCGACGCCTTTGAGGCCGACCTCGATCATCCGGTTGACCGCGTTGACACCGCCTCCGCCGATGCCGACGACCTTGATGACGGCCAGGTAGTTCTGCGCTGCCACGACGTTCACCTCTCTTCGGGATACTTCGACCTGTCGGGCTGTCAGCCTCACCCTCAAGTAGAGGGTTATAGTTATGTCAACCTCGACCTGATGCAGAAACGTACGCAGCGCCGGGCCGACCACGGGGACGACACGCGGGGGCGTCCGCGAGTTTCGAGGATCCATCCCCTCGCCACGACGGATCCGATCAGGTGGCGGCTCCGGACAGTGGTACGCCTGCAGAAGTCGCGGATCGTCGCCTGGGGGGCCGTGTCGCGGATCGTCGCCTGGGGGGAGCCGTGTCGCGGATCGTCGCCTGGGGGGCCGTGTCGCGGATCGTCGCCTGGGGCGGCCGTGTCGCGGATCGTCACCAGGGGGCCGTGTCGCGGATCGACGCCAGGGGAGGCCGTGTCGCGGATCGACGCCGGGGGGCCGCCTGCCTGTGGGTCAGCCGGAGGTGGTGGGCAGCCCGGGGACCGAGACGTCGTAGGTCGTGGCGGGGATCGTCATCAGCGTCTCGAGGACGTCCGCCTTGAGAGCCGACTGCTCCGCGCTGCCCCACTGGACCTGGGAGCCGTCGGAGAGCACCAGCAGGATCGAGTCCAGACTGCTGAACTCGACGTGGTCGACCTCGGCCCCGATGCCGGCCGGCAGCGCCTCGATCACGAGCGCGACCTCGCGAAGGGCGTCGTCGCGGCTCGCCCCGACCTCGGCGCGCGCGGTGTCGTCGGCCTCGACGCCTGCGCCGTCCTCGCCCTGCCCCGCATCCGCGGAGTCGCCGTCCAGGTCGGCCGCGCGGACCAGCGGCAGATCGGCGGGCGGGGCGCTGTAGCTGCGGAACAGGATGCCCGTCGCGTCGAGGCCCTGGTAGGACCCGTCGTCCTCGACGACGGCGATCGCTTCCCGCTCGTCGACCTCGATGGCCAGCGTGCCCGGCCAGCTGCGGGTCACCGCTGCGGACGCCACCGCCGGCAGCCCCTCGACGCGGGAGGTGACGCCGTCCAGGTCCACCCTGGCCAGGGGTGCACCCGAACGTACGGCGGCCACCTCCTCGACCTCGGCCGGGCTCAGCACGGAGGTTCCCGTGACCGCGACCTCGTCGACGTCCAGGACGTCCGACCAGAACACCAGCCAACCGGCGCCGACCACCACACCGACCACGACCACGACGGTCAGCGCTCCGCGCCAGCGGGACAGCCGTCCGCGCCGGCGGCGCCGTGCGAACCGGTCGTGCGCCGTCGCGGTGCGCGACGGTCTGCGTCGCTCAGCCATCGCGGCCCTCCTCGCTCAGCTGGGCCAACAGCTGCGGCCCGACCGTTGTCACATCGCCCGCGCCGAGCGTCAGCACCAGGTCGCCGGGGCGCGCCAGCCCGGCGAGCACGCCCGGCGCCGAGGCCAGATCGTGCCCGACATGGACCCGGTCGGCGGGCAGCGGAACCGCCGCCGCCACCAGGCCGGCGTCGACGCCCGGCTCGCTCTCCTCCCGGGCCAGGTAGATGTCGAGCACGACCACCTCGTCGGCCGCCCCGAGTGCCTGTCCCATCGCGGCGCCGAAGACGCGGGTCCGGCTCACCAGGTGAGGCTGGAAGCAGACGACGAGCCGCCCGGTCCCGGTGAGTGCGCGGGCAGCGTCGAGGTCGCCCGCTATCTCGACCGGGTGGTGGGCGTACGAGTCGTAGACTCGCACGCCGGCCGCCGTTCCCTTCGCCTCCATCCGGCGTCGGGTCCCGGAGAATTCGGCCAGCCCCCGGGTCAGCTCGTCGAAGCCGAGTCCGAGCCGCAGCCCCATGGCGAGCGCCAGCGCAGCGTCGAGCGCATAGTGACGCCCTGGCACGGACAACCGCAGCTCACCGGCGGGACGGCCGGCCCAGGTCACCTCTGCCCGCGTGCCACCCCCGTCGAGCGTGATCGCGTCGAGGCGGAGGTCTGCCGGCCGAGCCGCGGCCCCGGCGGACACCGTGACCACCTCGAGCCCCCGTCCGCCCGCGGTGGCGGCGAGGGCGGCCGCGCCCGGGTCGTCGGCGTTGACGACGAGGAAGCCGCCCGGGTCGATCCGCGCCACGAACCGCTCGAACGCCGCCCGGTAGGCCGCCTCGGTACCCCACACGTCGAGATGGTCGGCGTCCACGGTCGTCACCGCAGCGGCGTACGGGGAGTAGACGAGGAAGGCCCCGTCGCTCTCGTCGGCCTCGGCGACGAAGAGGTCACCCGTCCCCTGGGCAGCGTTCGTGCCCGTGTCGGCCAGGTCCCCGCCGACGGCGTACGTGGGATCGACGCCGGTGGCCAGCAGCGCCATGGTCAGCAGCGAGGTCGTGGTGGTCTTGCCGTGGGTGCCCGCCACCGCGAGCACCCGGTGCCCCTGCATCACCGACTCCAGCGCCGCCGACCGGGGCAGCAGCCGCAGCCCGCGCCGCTGCGCCTCGACGACTTCGGGGTTGTCGGCGCGGACGGCGGTGGAGACCACCACGCTGTCCGCCTCGCCCACCTGCGCCGCCTCGTGCCCCACGAAGCAGCGGGCGCCCAGCCGCCGGAGCGCGTCGAGCACGGGTGCGTCCTGGGCGTCCGATCCGGTCACGGTGATGCCGCGGGCGAGCATCAGCCGGGCGATCGCCGACAACGCGGCGCCGCCGATCCCGACGAAGTGCACCCGGCCCAGCCGGTCGGCGGGCAGCAGCTCGTCGGGCACGGGAACCTTCACCGGACCGTCACCGCCACCCCGGCGCCGCGGCCGCGCGCAGGACCATCTCGGCCAGCCGGACGTCGGCGTCGCGGGGCACCAGGTCGGCCGCCGCCGCCGACATGGCCGCCAACCGCTCCCGGTCGTGCAGCAGTCCCGGCAGCGTGTCCCGCACCCACTCCGGGGTGAGGTCGTCGTCGGTGACGAGCAGTCCCCCACCGGCGTCGACCACCGGCGCGGCGTTGCGTGCCTGCTCGCCGTTGCCGTGCGGCAGCGGGACGAAGACGGCCGGCAGACCGACACAGGCGACCTCGGTCACGGTGTTGGCACCGGCCCGGCACAGTGCGAGGTCGGCGGCGGCGTAGGCGAGGTCCATCCGGTCGAGGTACGGCACCACGACGTACGGCACGTCCGCCGGCAGGTCCGGGGGCAGGCTCACCTGCTGGGTCGCGCCACTGGCGTGCAGCACCTGGACGCCGGCGTCGACCAGGGCGGCGGCGGACTCCCCGACCGACTGGTTGAGCCGGCGGGCGCCCTGCGACCCACCGAAGACGAGCAGGGTCGGGAGGTGGGGGGCCAGGCCCAGCTCGGCACGGGCCCGGGCACGCAGGGCCGGCCGGTCGAGCCGGGAGACCATCGCGCGGACCGGCAGCCCGGTGTAAGTGGCGTGCCGCAGCGGCGTGCCGGGGAAGCTGACCGCGACGTGGGACGTCAGCCGGGCGCCCAGCCGGTTCGTGATGCCGGGCAGGGCGTTGCCCTCGTGCACCACCAGAGGAAGCCCCCGCCGCCTGGCCGCCAGGTAGGCCGGGACGCACACGTAGCCGCCGAAGCCGCACACGACGTCGGGGCGCAGCCGGTCGAGCACCTCGCCGGCGGCCCGCACCGCGGCGCGCAGGCGCAGGGGCACCCGCAGCAGCTCGGCCGAGGGCCGCCGGGGCAGCGGTACGGGGGGCACGAGCTCGAGCCGGTACCCCGCGGCGGGCACCACGGTCGTCTCCAGCCCGCGCGCGGTGCCCAGGGCCGTGATCTCGACGTCGGGCAGCAGCGAGCGAAGCGCGTCGGCCGTCGCCAGCAGCGGGGAGGTGTGCCCGGCGGTGCCGCCGCCCGCCAACAGCACGCGCAGGCTCACCGGCTCGCCCCCGAGCGGCCGCGGGGCCGCGTCCGCGGTCGTGGCTGCGTGCGCCGGCTGCTGCTGTCCGCTCCGCCTCGCGTCCGCGCACGCGGCAGCCGCAGCCTGCGTCGACGGCTGCGGCGCTGCGCCTGCAGTGCGGCGCGCGCGCCGGGCTCGGTGGCGGCGAACGCCAGCAGCATGCCCAGGCCCACCAGCGTGGGGAGCAGCGCCGAGCCGCCGTACGACACCAGCGGCAGCGGGATCCCGATCACGGGCAGGAACCCCAGCACCATGCCCAGGTTGATGAGGGCCTGGGAGAGCAGCCACAGCGTGATGCCCGCCGAGGCGTAGCGCACGAACGGGTCCGGCGCGCGGGTGGCGATGCGAAAGCCCGTGTAGGCCAGCAGCCCGAACAGGCCCAGCACGGCCAGGGTGCCGAACAGTCCGAGCTCCTCCCCGATGACCGCGAAGATGAAGTCGGTGTGGGCAGCGGGCAGCGATCCCCACTTCTGCCGGCCAGCTCCGATGCCGACGCCGAAGAACTGCCCGGACGCCAGTCCCATGAACCCGTGCGCGGCCTGCCAGCCACCGCCGTGCAGGTCCGAGAAGGGGTCGAGGAACGTGGTGATGCGCTCCATCCGCTCGGGATCGGTGCCGGCCAGGTAGCCGACCACTCCGCCGGTGACGAGCAGTGCCCCGACGAACAGCCGCATCGGCGCCCCGACCAGCCACAGCATGCCGAGGATGACCGCGAACAGGACCAGCGCCGTGCCCAGGTCCCGCTGGCCGACGACCAGCAGCGCGACCAGCAGGGCCACCGGCACGACCGGGACCATCAGGTGCCGCCAGTCGTCCAGCAGCTTCTCCTTGCGGGCATACACGTCGGCCGACCACAGCACCACCGCCAGCTTGGCCAGCTCGGACGGCTGCAAGGTCAGTGGGCCGACCCCGATCCAGTTGCGGTTGCCGTTGACGTCCATGCCGAGCCCCGGCACGTAGGTGAGCCCGATCAGCACGATGGACAGGATCAGCGCCGGCCAGGCGAACGCACGGATGAGACCGGGGGGGAACCGCGACACCAGCCACCCCAGCGGCAGGCCCACCGACACCCAGATCGCCTGCTTGACGAAGATGGAGTACGAGCTGCCACTCACCTCGAAGGCAGTCACCGAGCTCGCGCTGAGCACCATCACCAGGCCGAGCGCCAGCAGCAGGCCGGTCGTGCCCAGGACCAGCTGGTAGGAGGTGAGCGGCCGGTCGAGCGCGCGCCCGACGGACCCGAGCCAGCTGTCGGTGGGGGCCGCCTTGCGGTCGCTCGTCGCGGTGGCCACGCCCCCTCCCTCTCCGTTCGTCGTGCGGCGTCCGGTCAGTCGCCCGCCCGGCGACGGACCGCGGCGGCGAAGGCGTCGCCGCGTGCGCCGTAGTCGCGGAACATGTCCTGCGACGCACACGCCGGCGCCAACAGCACCGTGTCGCCGGTACGGGCCAGTCCGGCGGCGGCCTCGACGACACGGTCCATCACGCTGGTCGGAACAGTCTCGTCGTCGCCGACGTCGATCACCGGCACATCGCGCGCGTGTCGCCGTACCGCCTGCGCGATCACGGCACGGTCGCGGCCGAGCAGCACCACGCCGCGCAGCCGGTCGGCGACCGCGAGCACCAGGTCGTCGAACGACGCTCCCTTGGCCAGCCCGCCGGCGACCCACACCACGTCGCGGTAGGCCGTCAGCGACGCCTGGGCGGCATGCGGGTTGGTGGCCTTGGAGTCGTCCACGTAGCGCACTCCGGCGACCGTGCCGATCTCGGTGATGCGGTGCGCGTCGGGACGGAACGCGCGCAGCCCGTCGCGCACCGCGGCCGGAGGTACCCCGTGCGCCCGGGCCAGCGCTGCGGCGGCGACCGCGTCGGCCAGCGTGTGCGGTGCCAGCGGAGTCACGTCACGCACGGAGGCGAGCTCCACCGCGGACCGCTCCCGGTCGCCGGAGAAGGCTCGGTCGACGATCACGTCGTCGACCACGCCGACGGCGCCCACCGGCGGGGCCGCCAGACCGAAGCCGACGGCCCGGCACCCCGCCACGACATCGGCCTCGTGCACGAGCCGCTCGGTGACCGGATCAGCGAGGTTGTAGATGCAGGCGACCTCGGTGCGGTCGTAGATGCGGCCCTTGTCGCGCACGTACGCGTCCATCGATCCGTCGTACCAGTCGAGGTGGTCCGGGGCGACGTTCAGCACCGCGCTGGCCCGGGGCGACAGGCTCGGCGCCCAGTGCAGCTGGAAGCTGGACAGCTCCACCGCCAGCACGTCCGGGGCGGTGGGGTCCATCACCACCTGGCTGAGCGGTGTGCCGACGTTGCCGGCCGCCCTGCTGTCCAGCCCGGCCGCACGCAGCACGGCGTCGAGCATCCGCACCGTGGTGGTCTTGCCGTTGCTGCCGGTGACGCAGAGCCACGATGCGGCGGCGGGGGCACGCAGCCGCCACGCCAGCTCTGCCTCCCCCCAGATCGGCACACCGCGCCGCGTGGCGTCGACCAGCAGGGGCGTCCGCGGGGGCATCCCCGGGGTGACCACGACCAGCTCGGCGTCGGCGGGCAGCCGCGCGGTCGCCCCACGGCCCAGGCGCACGTCGGCGTCGAGCTCTCCCAGCAGCGTCGCCTTGTGCTGCAGTGCCTCGAAGTCGGCGTCGTCGAGCACCGTCACTCGCGCGCCGACGTGCACCAGGGCCTCCGCGGCGGCGAAGCCCGAGACTCCCAGGCCACCGACCACCGCGCGCACCCCTGCCCAGGAGTCGCCGTCGCCGAGCAGCCCGGACCGGCTGGCCGGCACGGTGGGGCTCACGCCCCCGCCACCCACTCGGCGTAGAAGACGCCCATGCCGGCGCCGACGCTGAGCCCGCAGATGATCCAGAACCGGATCACGATCGTGACCTCGGCCCAGCCCTTCAGCTCGAAGTGGTGCTGCAGGGGCGCCATCCGGAACAGCCGTTTGCCCCTGCTGATCTTGAACCAGCCGACCTGCAGGATCACCGACAAGGTGATGATCACGAACAGCCCACCCAGCACGAGCAGCAGCATCTCGGTGCGGGTCATGATCGCCAGGCCGGCCAGCGCTCCCCCGAGCGACAGCGACCCGGTGTCGCCCATGAAGATCTTGGCCGGCGGCGCGTTCCACCACAGGAACCCGAAGCAGGCACCGGTCAGCGCGGCCGCGACGATCGCCAGGTCGAGCGGGTCGCGCACCTCGTAGCACCGGGGACCGGGGTGGTTGGCGCACGACTGGTTGTTCTGCCAGATGTTCACCAGCGTGTAGGCGGCGAAGACCATCGCCGAGGAGCCGATGGCGAGCCCGTCGAGGCCGTCGGTGAGGTTCACCGCGTTGCTGGTCCCGGCGACCATGATCAGCACCCACACCACCACGAGACCCAGCGGCAGCTCCCAGGAGAAGTCGCGGGTGAACGACACCCCCTGCGAGATCGTGCCGCGGTCGTTCTCGTCCGGGAACTGCAGTGCCAGCACCGCGAACACGACGGCGACCAGCGTCTGCCCGCCGACCTTGGCCTTGGTACGCAGGCCGAGACTGCGCTGCTTGGAGACCTTGATGTAGTCGTCGAGGAAGCCGACCAGCCCGAGCCCGACGAAGAGGAACAGCAGCAGCAGCGCCGAGGCCGAGGGCCGGGTCTGGGTCAGCAGCACCGCGAACGCGTAGCCGAGAACCACCGAGGCCATCACCACCAGCCCACCCATGGTGGGTGTGCCGCGCTTGGTGTGGTGCGTGGTCGGGCCGTCGTCGCGGATCAGCTGGCCGTAGCCACGCGCCACCAGCAGCTGGATGGCCAGCCTGGTGCCGAGCAGCGTGCCCAGGAGCGCGATTCCGCCGCCGAGCAGGATCGCTCTCATGAGGGCGCGGCACCTCCCGACGACGTACGACCGTCGGTGGCTGCAGTACCGCCGTCGCCTGCCAGCAGGGCCGAGGCGACCCGCTCGAGGCCGGTGGCCCGCGAGGCCTTGACCAGCACGACGTCACCCGGGCGGACATGGTCCGTCAGGTACCCGACGGCCGACTCCACGTCGGCCACCGGCACCGAGGAGCCGGACCATCCGGCGGTGGCTGACGCTGCCGCGTGCACCGGTCGGGCGCCCTCCCCCACCACGACCAGCCGGTCGACGCCCAGGCCGGCGGCGAGCCGGCCGAGAGCCTCGTGCTCGTCCGGGCCGGTGTCGCCCAGCTCGAGCATCTCGCCGAGCACCGCCACGGTGCGGGCGCCCCGACCCCGGCCGACGACCGCCAGCGTCTGCAGCGCCGCCCGCATCGAGTCGGGGTTGGCGTTGTAGGCGTCGTTGATGACGACGACCCCGTCGCTGCGCTGGTGCCGCTCCATCCGCCACCGCGACGCCTGCCGGGCCGTGGACAGCAGTCCCGCCACGTCGGTGAGCGGCACCCCGAGCTCCACGGCCACGGCGGCGGCCGCTGCGCCGTTCAGCGCCTGATGAGCCCCGGTGAGCTGCATGGCCACCGGCGCCGTGCCTGCGGCGGTGGCCAGCGTGAACACGGGGCGGCCGTCGGCGTCGAGCTCCGGCGAGACCACGCGGACGTCGGCGCGCTCGGAGCTGCCGAAGGTCACCACCCTGGCGGTGGTGCGTGCCGCCATGGCCGCGACCAGGGGGTCGTCGGCGTTGAGCACCGCGAGGCCGTCGGACGGCAGCGACTCGACCAGCTCCGCCTTGGCCGTCGCGATGCCCGCCTGCGAGCCGAACTCGCCGATGTGGGCCACCCCGACGTTGAGCACCAGCCCGACGCGAGGACGCGCGATCTCCGCGAGGTAGCGGATGTGGCCCAGACCGCGGGCGCCCATCTCGCTGACCAGGAAGGTGGTGTGCTCGTCCGCCCGCAGCACCGTGAGTGGCACGCCGAGCTCGTTGTTGTGGCTGCCGCTCGGTGCCACCACCTCGCCACCCGCCGCGAGCAGGTGGGCGAGCAGGTCCTTGGTGCCGGTCTTGCCCTGGGAGCCGGTCAGGCCGATGACCGTGCAGCCGGTCAGCCGCGCGCGTACGGCGGCTCCCAGCCGGCCCAGGGCGAGCGTGGTGTCGGTGACGGTGACCGCGGGGGCGTCGACGTCCCGCTGGGCCAGCACCGCCACCGCGCCCGCGGCCACCGCCGCGGCCGCGTAGTCGTGCCCGTCGACGTGCTCCCCGGGCACCGCCACGAACAGACCGCCGGGCGGCACGGCCCGCGAGTCGAGGGTGGCGGGGGCGGTCACCTCCGTGGCCGGATCGGCCCGTTGCAGCCGCCCGCCCACGGCGTCCGCGACCTCGCGGAGCGACATCGGGATCATGCGCGGCCCGCCGACCGGGCGGCCAGGGCGGCGCGCAGCACGTCCCGGTCGTCGAACGGGTGCACCTTCCCGGAGATCTCCTGCCCGGTCTCGTGACCCTTGCCCGCCACGACCACGGTGTCCCCGCTGCCGGCCGCAGCGACCGCCGCGGCGATGGCGGCGGCCCGGTCACCGATCTCGACGACCTCGGCCCCGCCCCCTGCGCCGCCCTCCGCCGGGTCCGCTGTCGAGCTCCCGCGGACGCCGTCCAGCACCTCGGCGCGGATGGCCGCGGGGTCCTCGCCACGCGGGTTGTCGTCGGTGACGACGAGCAGGTCCGCCAGCCTGCCGGCCACAGCACCCATCAGCGGCCGCTTGCCCGCGTCCCGCTCTCCGCCGGCACCGAGCACGACGATCAGCCGGCCCGGGGTGGCGGGGCGCAGCGCCGACAGGACTGCTTCCACGGCATCCGGCTTGTGGGCGTAGTCGACCAGTGCCAGGAAGTCCTGACCGGCGTCGACGCGCTCCATCCGTCCGGGCACGCCGGGTGCCGCCTCCAGACCACGCGCTGCCGGCTCGAGGTCGACCCCTGCCTCGGCCAGCGCCACCAGCGCCGCCAGCGCGTTGCGCACGTTGAAGACTCCGGGCAGCGGGAGCCGCAGCCGTACGGTGCGACCCGCGGGTCCCCGCACTGTGAACTCGCTGCCCCGCTGACCCGACGTGACGTCGGCGACCGTCCAGTCGGCGTCCGCGTCCGGCATGACGGTGCAGGTCGTGACCGGCAGCGTCGTCGTCTCCGCCAGCCGGCGTCCCCAGCCGTCGCCCACGTCGACGACGGCGCGGCGGGCTCGCTCGGGTGTGAACAGGCGGGCCTTGGCGGCGAAGTAGTCCTCCACGTCGCGGTGGAAGTCCAGATGGTCGCGGCCGAGGTTGAGGAACACCGCGACGTCGAACACGACGCCGTCGACCCGGCCCTGCACCAACGCGTGACTGGAGACCTCCATGGCGCAGGCGTCCACGCTGCGCTCGCGCATCACGGCCAGCAGGGCATGAAGGTCTGGCGCCTCGGGCGTGGTCAGCCGGGAGGCCACCGGCTGCCCGGCCACCCGGGTGCCGGTGGTGCCCATCACCCCAGGCACCCGGCCCGCACCGCGCAGCGCGGCCTCGAGCAGGTACGTCACCGTCGTCTTGCCCTGCGTGCCGGTGACCCCGACCACCAGCATGGACTCGGCCGGGCAGCCGTAGACCGCTGCGGCCAGCAACCCCAGCAGCCGCCGCGGCTGCTCGGCCACCACGACCGGGACGTCGTGGGCGAGAGCTCGGGCGCCCTCGCCGATCAGGTCGCGGCCGGCTGCGTCGGTCAGCACGGCCGCCGCGCCGGCCTGCACGGCCGCGGGACAGAAGCGGGCCCCGTGGGTCCGTCCACCGGGCAGTGCTGCGTACAGGTCACCCGGACGGACCGCCCGCGAGTCGAGGGTCATGCCGGTGACCTCCACCGCACCGTCCTGCGGGGACAGCGCGGCGGAACCGGTCAGGCCGGAGCTGTCGAGCAGGTCGGCGAGCCGGGTCCTGGCGACCTGCGACGGGCGCGGGTCGAGGGCGGCTGCAGTGGTCACGGTCGGACTCCGGATGCCGGCGGGACGTCGGAGGACCGGCAGCCGAGAACGCTACCCGTTCGCCCTCGGCGCCGGCTCACCAAGTCAGGGGCAGCCGCGAGGGCGGTTCGTCGGACGGCACCTCGTCGTAGCGCTCGAGGAGGTAGCCCATGATGTCGCGGAAGACCGGCGCGCAGGCCGTACCCCCGTAGCTGCCGTCCTTGGGGTAGTCGATCATCACGTACGTCATGTACTTCGGGTCCTCGACCGGGGCGAAGCCCGCGAACGAGATGACCCGCTGGCCCGGCGCGTAGGCACCGTCCACCACCCGCTGCGACGTCCCGGTCTTGCCGGCCACCCGGTAGCCGTCGATCCGGCCCTCGTGGCCGGTGCCCTGCGGGGCGTTGGTGACCCGCTCCAGCATCTGCTGCACCTGCTCGGCGGCCGTGGCCGAGATGACGCGGTGCCGCTCGGGCTGGAAGGGCTCGGTGAGCATGCCGTTGTCGAGCATGCCGGCGATCAGCGACGGCTGGACGTACACCCCGTCGTTGGCCACCGCGTTGACGGCCGCTGCGATCTGCAGCGCCGTCACCGACAGACCCTGGCCGAACGCGATGTTGGCGCGCTGGATGTCCGGCCAGGTCGACGAGTCCGCGAGCAACCCCTCGGACTCGCCGTACAGCCCGACACCCGTCTCCGCCCCGAGGCCGAACTTCCGCAGGTAGCCCTCCAGGCGGCCGGCGGGCATCCGCAGGGCCGCCTTGATCGTGCCGAGGTTGGACGACCGGGCCAGGATGCCCGTCGGCGTGAGCCGGATGTCGCCGTGGTCCCACGTGTCGTGCACGGTGTGGTCGTCGTAGGTCAGCGACTCCGGCACCCGGATGTGCGACCTGGGCGTGACGAGGCCGGCGTCGAGCAGGGCGCCGAAGGTGAGCATCTTCTGCACGCTGCCCGGCTCGTAGACGTTCTGCACGGCGCGGCTGCCCCGGTCCTCCCGGAACGCCGCTGCCGGGTGGTTGGGGTTGAAGGTCGGGTAGTCGGCGTAGGCGAGCAGCTGGCCGGTGTCGACATCCATGGTGATCGCCACCCCCGACTCACCACCGGTCTCGTCCACCGCCTGAGCGAGCCGCCGCTGGGCGAACCACTGCAGGTCGCGGTCGATCGTGAGCTGGAGCCCCGTTCCGGGACGGGGAGCCTGTTCGGTCGTCGGGCTCAGCGGAAGCTGCTCGCCGTTGGGGGCCACCATGTACGTGGCCTGACCGTCGGTGCCGGACATGGTCTCGTCGTGGACGTCCTCCAGCCCCTGGAGGCCCACCCCATCCTGGCCGACGAAACCGAGCAGGTTGGCGCCGACGTCACCGTTGGGGTAGACGCGCAGCGGATCGCGCTCCGGGTAGACGCCCGCCAGCCCCGCCCGGGACAGCGCCGCCAGCGCCCGGTCGGCCTGCCACTGCGGCACCTGCCGGGCGAGATAGGCGAAGCGGGTGTCCGGTGTGCGCAGCGCGTCCACGGTGGTGAAGTAGTCCAGCTTGAGCACGCGCGACAGCACGGCGGCGATCTCCGGTGCCTGGTCGCTGGTCTGGGTCGGGTCGGCGGCCAGCGACACCCCGTCGACACTGGTCGCGAGCTCCACGCCGGAGCGGTCCACGATCTCGCCCCGCGAGGCGTGCAGGGTCACCGTTCGCGTGGACTCCTGGGCCGCCAGCGACGCGTACGCCGAGGCGTCCACGCCCTGCAGCTGAACCAGCCGGGCAGCGAACATCGACAGCACGAAGGCCACCAGCAGGAACGCGGCGCGGACCCGGGTGTGCAGCTTCCGTGCGCGCTGCTCCTCGGCGGTGCGGGAGGCCCGTGGCCGCCGGCTCATCGCTCACCCTGCTGCCTGTCGGTCCCCTGCTGCCTGTCGGTCCCCTGCTGCCTGTCGGTCCCCTGCTGCCTGTCGGTCCCCTGCTGCCTGTCGGTCCCCTGCGGGCCTTCCGCGCGGGGCTTCCGGTCGTTCCGCGGGCGGTCCGGCCGATCGCTCGCCGACTCCGGCGGCGGCACCAGCTGCGGTCCGAGGCCGGCCACCGCGGCCTGAGGAGAGCCCAGGACCTCCCCGTCCGACAACCGCAGGAAGGTGGGCGCGGTCATCGACACCATGCCCAGCTCGGTGGCGCGGACGCCGAGGACCTCCGGGCTGCGCAGCCGGTCGACCTTGAAGTCGAGCACCTGGCGGCGTACCTCGAGTGCCTGCGCCTGCCGGTCGAGGCTGTCCAGGGTGAAGGCCGCCCGCTGCATGGCCGTGTTGAGGACGAGCAGCCCCACCAGCCCGACGCCGAGCACGCCGATCAGCAGCAGCACGAAGGCCCGCCCCTGGGCGTACGTCGTCTCGGGGACCACCGCAAGCGGGGACCTGGGCGGCGCTGGTCGAGTTCCGGGGCGGGTCCGCGGGGCGGGTCCGGTTGCCGGCCGTGCGCCGGCGCGGGCGGGGCCGGCGGCACCGGGATACGGGCTCATGCGGCGGCCCTGATCCGCTCCGCGGCGCGCAGTCGCACCGACCGGGCCCGGGGGTTGGCCTCGACCTCGGCGGCCGACGCCTGCTCCGCACCCCGGGTGAGCAGCCGCAGCACCGGGCCGTGACCGGCCGGCACCACCGGGAAGTCGTCGGGCACGTCGGCGCGGGCCCCGGCCGCGAGCTCGGTCTTCACGATCCGGTCCTCCAGCGAGTGGTAGGCCAGCACGACCACCCGGCCGTGCAGGCAGGTGACGGCGAGTGCTGCAGGCAGTGCGCGCCGGAGGACGGCGAGCTCGTCGTTGACCGCGATGCGCAGCGCCTGGAACGTGCGCTTGGCCGGGTTGCCGCCCGTCCTGCGGGTCGCTGCCGGCACCGCGGAGCGCACCACCTCGACCAGCCGCCCGCTGGTGGTGAAGGGCTCCGTCTCGCGGGCCCGTACCACGGCGTCGGCGATCCGCCGGGCGAAGCGCTCCTCGCCGAACTCGCGCAGCACCCGCGCGATATCGCGGGCAGACCAGGTGTTGAGCAGCTCGGCGGCGGTCAGGGACGAGGTGTCGCCGGGACCGCCCATGCGCATGTCCAGCGGGGCATCGGTGGCGTACGAGAACCCCCGCTCCGTACGGTCCAGCTGCACCGACGAGACCCCGAGGTCGAAGAGCACGGCGTCGACGCACGGGCGCCCGCCGCCACCGCCTCGACCGTACGTGTCGACGGCGTCATCGATCGCGTCGTACACCGTGTGCACCAACCGCACCCGGTCGCCGAAGCGACTCAGCCGCCGCGCGGCCACCGCCAGCGCCATCGGATCCCGGTCGAGTCCCACCACCCGTGCCTGGGGACAGCGGTCCAGGATGGCCTCGGTGTGCCCACCCAGCCCGAGGGTCGCGTCGACAAGGACCGACCCCGGCGCCTGGAGCGCCGGTGACACCAGCTCGACGACCCGCTCCAGCAAAACCGGCACGTGGCCCGCCCCGGTCGGCTCGGCCGGCACGGGGTCGTCGCTCAGCACGGCTCACCCGGCACGGTCAGCCACCCAGCTTGGTGAGCAGCACGACGCCCAGCACGGTCGAGGTGGACGCCGCCAGCGAGAACGCCATCACGTACAGCCCGTCGCGTGCGTCGTCGCGGATGCGCCGACCGTCGGTCGAGCCGCCAGGAGGGTCGGCCGGCTCGGGAAGCCGCCGGCCGCGGTACGTCCCCACCGGGATGCCGCGGGTGTCGCGGACCACCATGTCGACCCCTCACCCTGCTGTCAGCCCTGCCCGTGCCCTGCCACGCCCGCCCGTGTCCCGCCGGTGCTGCCCGTGCCCCGTCGGTGCTGCCCGTGCCCCGCCTGTGCTTCCCGTGCCCTGCCTGTGCCGCCTGGCTGCTCGCCTGCCGGGTGCCACTGCGCTGCTGCGCTGCCGCCGTGCCGTCATGCGTCCAGGTCTTCGGCCCGCTTCGTCGGGGGAAGCCGTCGGCTGGCACCGGGGAAGGGATGTCAGCAGACGCCGGGGAGCGGGGCGAAGACCTCGACGCACGTCAGCCGTCCGTCACGGCCACCTCCTCGTCCAGGTCCGAGAAGGCGTCCTCGTGGTCGGCCAGGTACTGCTGCCAGGCCGTCGCGTCCCAGATCTCGATCTTGTCCATGGCGCCGATCACCACGCAGTCGCGCTCCAGCCGGGCGTAGTCCCGCAGCGTGGGCGGGATGGTGATGCGGCCCTGCTTGTCCGGCTGCTCGTCGGAGGCGGCGGAGTAGATCATCCGGACGTAACTGCGGTCGGTGCGTCCGCGGCCGGCTGTCTGTGACAGCTGGGCGGTCATGCGCTCGAAGTCCGCCTGCGGCCACACGTAGAGGCAGCGGTCCTGACCTCGAGTCACCACCAGGCCCTCCACCAGCGCGTCGCGGAACTTCGCCGGGAGGACGATGCGGCCCTTGTCGTCCAGCCGGGGGGTGTGGGTGCCGAAGAACACGGCGGCACCTCCTCGGACCGTCCTCCACTTCGCCCCACTGTAACCCACTCTCCTCCACCGTCAACCACATCGAGGGGTGTCTGGGTCGTCACTCGACTGCGAAGTCGCACGGCCGTCGGTGCCGGCACTGGGGAGCGAACATGCCGTCGCGTCACCCATGAGTTGCGGCCTACTCGTCCGTGCGGCCGTTTGTCGTGTGAGGATCGACGAAGCAGATGCGCAGAACCTGCTGCCAGGCCGAGACAGGAGCGACGACGGTGGCCCAATCCGAGGAGGCGGGCGGAGACTTCGCCGCGCTCACGGCGACCGCGAACAGTCTGCAGCAGGCCATCGAGACCGTCATCGAGGGCAAGCCGGAGGTCGTGCGCGCCACTCTCACCGTGCTCTTCGCCGGAGGTCACCTGCTGATCGAGGACGTGCCCGGTGTCGGCAAGACGATGCTGGCCAAGACCCTCGCCCGGTCGATCGACGGGACCGTGCGCCGGATCCAGTTCACGCCCGACCTGCTGCCGAGCGACGTGACCGGTGTGTCGGTCTTCAACCAGGACACCCGCCGCTTCGAGTTCCGGCCGGGCGGCGTGTTCGCCAATGTCGTCGTCGGCGACGAGATCAACCGCGCCTCGCCGAAGACCCAGTCCGCGCTGCTGGAGTGCATGGAGGAGCACCAGGTCACCGTCGACACGACCACGTACCAGCTCGACGACCCCTTCATGGTCATCGCCACCCAGAACCCGATCGAGATGGAGGGGACGTACCCGCTGCCCGAGGCGCAGCGCGACCGGTTCATGGCTCGGCTGTCCATCGGCTACCCCGTGCCGTCGGCCGAGAGGCAGATGCTCGACGCACACACGGGTGAGAACCCGCTGGACGCGGTGGAACCCGTCACCACCGCGGGCGACATCGCCAAGCTGATCGCCGTCGTCCGCGGTGTCTTCGTCTCACCGGCCATCCAGCGGTACGTCATCGAGCTCATCAGCGCCACCCGTCGCTCGCCGGACCTGCGGCTCGGCGCCTCGCCGCGCGCGTCGCTGCACCTGGTGCGCGCCGCGAAGGCCTGGGCGTCACTCGAGCAGCGCGACTACGTGGTGCCCGACGACGTACAGCGGCTGGTACGCCCGGTCCTTGCGCATCGCCTCCTGCTCACTCCCGAGGCGGCCATGGGCGGTCGGCGGGCCGAGCAGGTCCTCGACTCCATCGTCGCCGCCGTCCCGGTGCCCAAGTCGGGCGCGGACGCCGACCGGGGCCGCTGATGCGCGAGGCGCTCACCGCTCTCACGACCCGCGGGCGTGCCTTTCTCGCCGCCGGGCTGACAACCGCTGTCTGCGCCATCCTGCTCGGCTACGACGCGCTGCTCCGGGTCGGGATCCTTGCCGCCGCCATCCCCCTGCTGACCGCGCTGCTGCTCAGCAAGGCGCGCTACCGGCTTCGCGCCGACCGCTCGGTGGTGCCCGGCCGGGTGGCCGTCGGCGACGTCGCGACCGTCTCGCTGCAGCTGGCCAACGAGGGTCGGCTCCCGATGGGTCTGATGCTGCTCGAGGACCGGATCCCGTACGCCCTGGGCACGCGCCCGCGGTTCATGGTGGACCACGCCGGGCGGCGCTGGGTGCGCGAGGTCACCTACCCCGTGCGGTCCGACACCCGAGGTCACTACGAGGTCGGCCCGCTGTCGGTACGGGTGAGCGATCCCTTCGGCATGATCGAGCTTGTCCGCACCTTCAGCGCCACCACCCGGCTGATCGTCACCCCGGTCGTGCACCCGCTTCCCTCGATCGGCACCAGCGGCGAGTGGTCGGGGACCGGTGACCGGCGACCGCGGGCGTTCGCCACCGGGACCGCTGAGGACGTCACCGTGCGGGAGTACCGGCTGGGTGACGACCTGCGGCGGGTGCACTGGGCCAGCACCGCCCGTACCGGCGACCTGATGGTCCGGCGCGAGGAGCAACCCTGGCAGAGTCGCGCAACCGTCTTGCTGGACACCCGACGCGTGGCGCACGCCGGGAACGGCCCCAGCGCGTCCTTGGAGTGGGCGGTGACAGCGGCCGGCTCGATCGCGGTCCATCTCGCCCGGGCCGGCTTCTCCGTGCGTCTGCTCACCGACCATCCCGACGTCGAGGCGGCGACCTGGCACGATCATGCGCTCACCCCGCAGGCGCAGGCCGCACCCGTGCTGGACCAGCTGTCGGTGCTGACGCCGTCCGCGCACACCCGGCTCAGCGAGGCGACGCAGGCAGTCAGCCGGCAACCGGGTCTGCTGGTGGCCCTGCTCGGCCGCCTGGATGCGCGCGACGTGCTCGACATCAGCCGGTCACTGCCACCCGGCACCCGCGGAGTCGCCGTCCTGCTGGACACCGAGGCGTGGCAGCGCGCGCCCGGTCGGCCGGGGGGTCGCGACGGTGCTGCGCCCCAGCGGGTGCCCGGTCAGCCGGTCCACCAGCACGCCGCGATGCTCTCGACCGCGGGCTGGACGACTGTGACCGCGGGGCCGGGCGACGGGATCACCGACGTCTGGCAGCGGCTGGGCTCCCAGCTCAGTGGGGTCTACGTCGCTGGATCGGCGGTTCCCCGGTGAGCGCCCGCCTGCCGAGCACCGTGCAGCTCACCGCCTGGGCATGGCTGGCGGCCGTGCTGGGGTGCGCGGCGCTGGCACCGCTCGTCGCCGACAACCGCTACCTCGTCGTGGGCGGTCTGGCTGGTCTGCTGGTCGCTGCGGTCGCGGCCCTGTGCCGGGTCGGCCGTCTGCCTGCGCCGCTGATGCTGCCGCTGCAGCTGGTGGTCCTGTGGGGATGGCTCACGATCGTGTACGCAGGCTCGGAGGCGTGGGCGGGCGTGCTCCCGACCGGCGCATCCAACGCGTACCTGGTCGACCTGGTCCGCAGCGCCCTGGAGACGGCGCGGACGAGTGTGCCGCCCGCCCCGGTCGACACCGCGGTTGTCGCGTGCCTGGCGACGATCGTGGCCCTGACCGTGGTGGTCGTCGACGTGGTCGTCGTGACCTTCCGGCGACCCGCGCTCGTGGGGCTCGTGCTTCTCGGGCTCTACATGGCTCCGGTGTCGCTGCTGGCGGGCAACGTGCCGGTGACGGCTTTCGTCCCCGGCGCGGTCGGCTACGTCTTCCTGCTGGCCGCCGAGCAGCGCGACCGGCTCAGTCACTGGGGGCGGCAGATCACGTCCGCCGGCTCCCTGCTGGCCGGGCGTGAGCGGTCCACGCCAGCCGTGACCAGTCTGGTGTCCGCCGGCCGCCGCGTCGGGTTCGGCGCCGTCGCCCTGGCCGTCGTGCTGCCCGTTCTCGTCCCCACCCTGCCCCGGACTCTGCTCGGAGACGGTCCCCTCACCGTCGACGGCGACGCGCGCGGCGGCGGTGGCGACGGCAGCGTCGAGGTCGAGAACCCGATGCTCGACCTCAAGCGCAACCTGGACGGTCAGAGCGACTCGGTGCTGCTCACGCTGCAGACCGACGACCCCTCGCCCGGCTACCTGCGGATCGCTGCCCTGGACGAGTTCACCGGGAGCTCCTGGCAACCCGGCGAGCGGCCGGACGACACGTCCCTCGACCTCGACCAGACCCCCGTCGTCCCCGGTCTGGGATCGGACGTTCCCCGGACCCGGTTCGCCTACGACGTCCAGTTCACCACGGAGTTCCAGTCGACCTGGCTACCGACGACCTACCCGGTGACCGGTGTGCAGGCGAACGGCGACTGGGGCATCGACGCCGCGCAGCTCGACGTGTCCGCCCGCGACGACGACGTCGAAACACCGGGCATGAGCTACCGCTTCACGTCCTTCCGGGTGACTCCCTCGCGGGAACAGCTCGAACAGGCCGACGACATCCCGACCGCGCTCGAGCCGTACGTCGCGCTTCCCGACGACCTGCCGGACCTGGTCGGGACACTGGCGCGCGAGGTGACGGCCGGCCGCGAGCTCCCCATCGACCAGGCACTGGCGCTGCAGAGCTGGTTCCGCGAGGACGGCCGGTTCCGCTACTCGCTCGAGCGCGCTCCGGGCGACAGCATGGACACGGTCGTGGACTTCCTGACCGAGAACAAGGTCGGCTACTGCGAGCAGTTCGCGGCGGCGATGGCGTTGATGGCCCGCTCGCTCGGCATCCCGGCCCGGGTCGGTGTCGGTTTCCTGAGTCCGGACCCGATGGCCGACGGCGACGGGTACTACTACAGCGGCACGGACATGCACGCGTGGCCGGAGCTGTACTTCGACGGCGTGGGCTGGCTGCGGTTCGAGCCGACGCCCAGCGCCCGGACCGGGGATCAGGCCCCGTCGTACAACAGCGCGGCGGATCCCGAGCTGGACGACCCGACGGCGACGACGGGGCCGACCACCGGCAGTGCCCAGGACCCCGAGCTCCGGACGCCGCTCGGATCCGAGGTCACGAGCGCGGCCGGGGGTGGGAGCGGCGACGACGGAGGCGCGTCCACCGCGACGATCTGGACCGGAGTGGGCCTGCTGGCACTGCTGGCGCTGGCGGTGACGCCGCGGCTGGTGCGGGCCGGAGTACGTCGACGCCGCTGGGCGACTGCCGGGGACACGGCCGAGCCCGCGTGGGCCGAGCTGCGCGACGGCACGATCGACCTGGGACTCCCGTTCGACGATCGGGCCACCCTCCGGACCGCCGGTCAGGGGCTGCGTGCCCATATCGGCGGCGACCCCGCGGCGGTGGATGCCCTGAACCGTCTGGTGATCCGGGTGGAGCGGGCCCGGTTCGCCCCCGTCCGGAGAGCCGCCGGACGTCAGCCGGATGCGCCGTCGACCCGAGCCGACGTGGAGACGGTGGTGGCAGCGCTCGCGGCGGGTCGCCACCGTCGCCGCCTGCTGCGCGCCACCTGGCTGCCGATGTCGCTGTTCCGCCGTGCCGGCGCAGAGGCCGGCGGCGGCTGGTTCCCCGGTCGAGGCGTACTCACCCGCGAAGGTGCGGTCGTCCAGGTCGAGGGCACCGCTACCCGCTGAACCGCACCTCGGCTGAACCGCATAGCGGCTGGGGCCGCGAGCGGCTCGACCGCACCCAGCCGCGCCGACTCCGCCGGCCGTCGGTGCGGGAAGATCAGACGCCGTCGTCGCGCCGGCGCCGCCAGCGCTCTTCCATGCGGTCCATGAACGAACCACTCTGCCCCTGAGCACGCGGCGGCCGAGTCGTCGACCCGCCGGCGCGCCGGCTCGGGGACCGCCGGTTGGCGGAGGGAGCCTCCTGCTCGGTGGACACCTCGTCCCCGCGCCGCCAGGCGGTGATGAACAGGTAGGCGGCACCGAGCATCACGACGAATCCGACCACGCTGACCGGCGTCATCGTCAGGATGAGCCCCAGCATCAGCAACCCGGTCCCGAGCAGGAATGCTGCGCCGGCCAGGACGACCTGTCGTCGGAGGCGGGCGCGCAGAGTGGACCCGCGCAGGGTGGACGCAAACTTCGGGTCCTCCGCCGCGAGCGCCTGCTCCATCTGCTCGAGCAGGCGCTGCTCCTCCTCAGAGAGTGGCACCGTGTTCCTCCGGCTGACGTGCGATGCCTTGAGTGTAGGCAGGGTGTCGCCGCGCCGAAACCCGAGTGGGTGAACTTGGGACGTTTTCGTCGGCCGCGTTCGATGCGGGGAGACCACCGCCGCAGTGCACACTGGTGCGCACGACCGTGCACGGTGGGCACGCGGAGCGCCTCGCATCCTGCGGACCGCCCGGCCGGGTACGGGCGATGCCAGCCCCCGGGACCGGGTGGCCGGACTTTCGGGGAGGCAGACATGAGGGGTTCCACAGCGATCCTGGTGACGACCGCGGCGATGCTGGCCGCACTGATGCCTGCGGTGTCAGCGGGGGCGGCGCCGGCAGAGGTGGTGCCGGCAGAGGTGGTGCCGGCAGAGGTGGTGCCGGCAGAGGGGGTGCCGGCAGAGGTGGTGCCGGCACAGGCGGCGCAGACGTCGGCAGGGGTGGACGCCGCGCGGGCGGCGGCCGCCGAACGAAGCCCGCTGGCCAGGCTGGACCGAGCGGCGCGTTTCGCCCGTGAACCCGTGCGTATCAAGGACCGGGACCGGTCACCCCGGCGGATCGAGCACGTCACCGAGCTGCAGTACCGACTGCGCTGGGTGGGGGCGTACAACGGCCGGATCGACGGGTACTTCGGCGACCGGGTCCGCCGCGCGGTGCGCAAGTACCAAGAGCGGGTCGGTCTGCGGCCCAGCGGCGTCGTGGGAGAGAAGACGTGGGCCAAGCTGATCCCCCAGACCGTCAAGGGTCGCGGGCTCATCCCCCGCGAGTGCAAGAAGAACCGCGGCTGGCACCTGTGCTACGACCGCTACCGCCACGCGGTGACACTGTGGAAGCACGGCACGCTGCGCAACTCATGGCTGGTTCGTGGCGGTGACCGCGGCTACGAGACCCGTACCGGCAGCTACACGGTCTTTCGGCGGGCCAAGGACCACGTGAGCGGCATCTACGGGACGCCCATGCCGTACTCGCAGTTCTTCTCCGGCGGTCAGGCGTTCCACGGGTCCGCGTTCATGATGGATCCGTGGGAGGGCCACAGCGCCGGCTGCGTGAACATGTACATCGAGGATGCCCGGCAGCTGTGGTCGATGACGTCTCAGAAGAAGCTGCGCGTGCACATCCGCGGCCAGTGGGACCGCACCGTGGGTCCCGGAGTGGGGACGCGGCAGCTGGACATTTTCGGCTGACCCGCTCCCGCCGGCCCGGGGTCAGGGACGCCGCGTACGCAGCAGCACGGCGGGGACGACCGCTGAGTCGCCGAACCTGCTGGCTGCCTGGTCGGCGGCCCGCTCGGCGTCGCGCCAGCCGGAGGGGCGGGCGTCAAGGGTGAGCTGGCGGTAGCTGTCGGTCGCCGCGGTCAGCCCCTCGACCCGGACGCCGACCAGCCGGAGCCTGGCCCGTTGCAGCCCGAGCCGGGAGAACAGGTCGCATGCGGCGGCATAGATCTCGACCGCGACGTCGGTGGGCTCGGCCAGGGTCCTTGCTCGGGTGATGGTGGTGAAGTCGGCGAACCGCACCCGGAGCGTCACCGTGCGCCCGACCACCCCGGCCGTCCGCATCCGGCCGGTGACCCGCCTGGACAACCGCAGCAGCTCGCGCCGGATCACCTCCGGGTCGTCGGTGTCGCGGGAGAAGGTCTCGTCGGCACCCATCGACTTGTCCGGCTCGTCGACGTGGCGCCGAGGGGTGACGGTGGTTCGCCCGCCACCCCAGGCAAGGTCGTACAAGTGGTCGGCGGTGAGCGGGCCGAGTGCGCGCCGCAGCAACGACAGCGGGGTGTGCGCCAGGTCGCCGATGGTCTGGAGCCCGAGCCGACGCAGCTGCTCGGCAGTCTTGTCGCCCACTCCCCACAGCTCGTCGACCGCCAGCGGATGGAGGAATGCGGTGGCCCGCTCGCGCGGTACCACCAGCAGGCCGTCCGGCTTGGCCCGGCGCGAGGCCAGCTTTGCCAGGGCGGTGGTGGCTGCGACGCCGACCGAGCAGCTGATGGCCTGCTCGTCCGCGATCCGGGTACGCAGGTGCTCGGCCACCTGTGCCGGGCTGCCCAGCCGGCGTCGCGCACCGGAGACGTCGAGGAACGCCTCGTCGAGCGACATCGCCTCGACCAGGGGGGTGACTGCCCGGAAGGTCTCCATGACCGCGGCCGACACCGTGGTGAACAGGCGGAAATCCGGCGGGATCACGACCGCCTGCGGGCACAGCCGCCGGGCCCGCATCGACGGCATGGCCGACCGCACCCCGTGCACCCGCGCCTCGTAGCTGGCCGAGAGCACCACCCCCCGGTGCCCACCCCCCACGATGACCGGCCTGCCCCGCAGCTCGGGCCGGTCCCGGATCGCCACCGACGCGTAGAACGCATCCATGTCGACGTGCAGGATCGGGCACCCGCTGTCGTCGCCGTACCCGCCCCTCACCGCCGGACCTTCCGGGCGGTGACGGCGACTGAGGGGGAGTTTTCGCAGCCCACCCAGGGAAAACTCCGCTTCCCTAGCGCTGCAGCGCTACAGAAGTGAGAGTTTCGCAGCCCACCCAGCGAAAACTCCCAGGCGTCAACGACGCCGGGAGAGTACGTGCAGCTGGCTGGCCAGGGTGCGCAGCTCGGGACGCTCGGCGGCGAGCAGCTCGAGATCGAGGAGCAGGTCGGTGGCGCCGGGCTCGTCGACGACCGCGCCCGGTACCAGGTCGGTGACGACGCGGGCGCCGTGCAGGTACGGGGAGTCGTCGACCCCTGCACCGGCGAGCAGCCCGAGCACCTCGGCCTCGGTGAATCGACGCGGTACGGCCGTGCCCGGCCCGTCGCGCAACAGCTCGAGCGCCTCGTCGAGCCGGCCGGCGAGGATCCGGGCGAGCACCGCGGCCGGCTGGTGGGCGACCAGAAGGCTGAGCAGGCCGCCCGGCACCAGCACACCGACCGACGCGGCCAGGGTCTCGGCGGGGTCGTCGACCACCTCGAGCACGCCGTGGCACAGCACCAGGTCGACCGACGACTCCCCCACCAGCCGGCCCAGGTCGGTGGCATCGCCCTGGACACCGCGCACCCGAGCGGCGACATCCGCCTCCGCGGCACGGCGGTCGAGCGCCGCCAGCGCGTCAGGACTGGGATCGACCACGGTGACCTCGTGCCCCTGGCCGGCAAGCCTGACGGCGAATCCGCCGGTGCCGCCGCCCAGGTCCACCACCCGGCAGGGACTACCCCACCCGGACGGGCTCTGCTGCTGGTCCTGCTGGCCGACCTGCTGCTGGTCCTGCTGGCCGGTCTGCTGCTGGTTCTGTTGCAGAGCCTGCTGCAGCGCACCCCACACCGCGGCGGTGCGCAGCGCGGATCGCCGGTGCTCGACCACGGAGGTCCTCCGAGACGTGATGCGGACCTCGCCACCCGGAAGCGGTGGCGACGGAAAGCCCAGCGTAGTGACGTCGGCGCCGCCGGTGCCGCCGGTGCCGCCGGTGACGTCGGTGCCGCCGGTGACGTCGGTGCCGCCGCCATGGATGTCGGAGTCGTCGGGATCACGGTCCGGAGCTCCCGGGGCTGGCGTGCCACAGCTTGCGTGGCGCGGACTTGGCAGCGGTCTTCACGTCCTCGCCAGCCGGCTTGACATCGGCGTAGGGCGACTGCCGGAACCCACTGGGATGCACCAGCACCCGTCGCCGGCCCATGCCACCGGCGGAGTGCTCCTGGTCCTGCACGTCATCGGACAGGTCGCCGTCGGCCGGACCGGTGCCGAACGACGGTGGCTGGGCAATCACCGGTCGGCTGGAACGGCTCTCGGCCGCACCGTGCACCGCGTCCACCGTCGACCCGGCCGTACCGAACCCCCCGGGGACGCCGGCGAGGTGCTCGTGCACGGCCTCGATCCCCTCGTGCCGCCACAGGTCGAACAGGGCGGTGAGATCCCAGCACCCGGTGGCGCGCAGCGACACCCCGCGCGGCCCGGTCCGCCGCAGCTCCCCGCGGACGACCAGCAGCCAGGAGTGGAAGACGGTGGCGGCGTAGGCCCCCTGTGCGTCCTCGAAGAACGTCGCGTCGACCGGCCCGGTGGCGTCGTCGAGGGTGAGGAAGACGACGCGTCGCCCGGAGCGGATCGGCGGGGTCTGGGTGGCAACCTTGACCCCGGCCACCAGCAGCGAGCTGCGGCTGCGCTGGGCCAGCAGCTGATGCGAGCGGGTGACCCCGAGCATGTCGAGCAGCGGGGTGTAGAAGTCGACGACGTGCCGGCTCACGTCCAGCCCCAGCACCTCCAGCTCGGCCCGGACCCGCTCGGCGCCGGTCATCTCGGGGAGGCCGGTCGGCTCGGTCTCTCCGGGGGCGTCACCGAGGTCGAACGCGAGCTGGACGGCAGCAGGCTCCTCCACCGGCTGCCCGGGTGGGCGGGCCTGCTGCGACTGGGCCGCGGCCAGCGCCCGTACGTCGTCCGCCGCCGGTGGCACCGCCTTCCTGCGCCCGTTCGTCCCCGACCGCCGGCCCTGGCCGCGCGCCGCGACCCGGGTCCACCGGTCGAGCTCGAGCACCTGCAGCAGCAGGTCGCGGCGGGTGACGCTGCCGCGGCGGCGTACGGGGACCGGGGAGCCGATGCCGTACAGGCTGTCGAAGCCACCCGCGATCACCAACCGCTCCACCACCGGGCGCGAGACCCGGGCGCGGTGCCAGAAGTCGGTGAGCGAGTGGTACGGGCGGCCCGCGACGACCCTGGCGACCTCGGCGTCGGAGATGCCCTTGACGTCGGCGAGCGAGAGCCGGATGCCGTACGAACGGGCGTCGGGCAGGCCGGCGGGCGGCGCGGACCGTGGGTCCTCACCGAGCACCCGCGGCGGCGGCTCGTCACCGGTGCCGACCCGCTCGACGGTGTAGGTGGCGCCGGAGGCGTTGACGTCGAGGCCGAGCACCGCGATGCCGAACTGGCGGGCGTCGTCGAGGATCAGCCGCTTGGGGTACATGCCGGGGTCGTGCGTGAGGACACCGGCGAGGAAGGCCGCCGGGTGGTGCGCCTTGAGCCACGCCGACTGGTAGGTCGGCAGCGCGAACGCGGCGGCGTGCGCCTTGCAGAAACCGAACGACGCGAAGGCCTCGAGCACCTCCCACACCCGCTCGACCACCGGCAGCGCGAAGCCCCGGTGCAGGGCCTCGGGGAAGAACCACGCCCTGACGTCCTCCTTGCCCTCACGGTCGCCGAGCGCACGGCGGTACTCGTCGGCCTCGGCGAGGGTGCAGCCACACATCACCTCGAGGATCTGCAGCACCTGCTCGTGGAACACCACCACGCCGCAGGTGGGGCGCAGTACCGGCTCGAGTGCCGGGTCCAGGTAGACCGGCTCGCGCCAGCCCTGGCGGGCCTGCAGGAAGGGCGTGACCATGTCGCTCTTGACCGGCCCGGGTCGGAAAAGCGAGATGTCGATGACGATGTCCTCGAACGTCTCGGGGCCGAACTTCCCGGTCAGCTCGCGCTGGCCGGGCGACTCGATCTGGAAGCAGCCGAGGGTCTTGGCGCGTCCGATCAGCGCGTAGGTGGCCGGGTCGTCGAACGGCACCTGGGACTGGTCGTCGATGTCGACGACGAGGCCGTCGACCCGCTCGATCTCGGCGGTGGCGTGGGCCATGGCCGACTGCATCCGGATGCCGAGCACGTCGAGCTTGAGCAGGCCGAGGTCCTCGACGTCGTCCTTGTCGAACTGGCTCATGCTGAACCCGGCGTGGCTGGCCTCGACCGGGGTGCGGTCGAGCAGGGTCGCATCGGACAGCAGCACCCCGCACGGGTGCAGCGCGATGTGGCGCGGCAGGCCGTCGAGGCGCTCGACCAGATCGAACAGCACCGACAGCCGCTCCTCGGCCAGGCCGGAGGCGCGGAGCTCGGGCAGCTCACGCAACGCGTTGCGGGCATCGCGGGCCCGGATGTGCGGGAACGCCTTGGCGATCATGTCGACCTCGCCCGGCGGCATCCCGAGCGCGGCACCCACGTCACGGACCGCATGGCGGACCCGGTAGGTGTCCATCATCGCCACGCATGCGCAACGGTCGCCGCCGTAGCGGGTGAGGATATGGGTGTAGACCTCCTCCCGCCGCGCCGACTCCACGTCGATGTCGATGTCGGGCAGCGCCTGGCGCAGCGGGGACAGGAACCGCTCGACCAGCAGGCCGTGCCGCAGCGGGTCGACACCGGAGATGCCGATCGCGTAGTTGACCAGGCTTCCGGCTCCGGAGCCCCGGGCGGCGACCCGCACGCCGATGTCGCGGATCAGGTCGCAGACGTCGCCGACGGTGAGGAAGTACGAAGCGAAGCCGAGATGGTCGATGATGGCGAGCTCGTGGTCGAGCCGGTCGAGGGCGGCGGGCGGCGGTGCAGAGCCGTAGCGGCGGGTGAGACCGGCCTCGCACCGCTGTCGCAACGCGATGTCGGCGGTGGTCGCCTCGGTACCGGAAGGGGCGAACTCGGGCAGGTGCACGCTGCCCAGGCCGAGATCGGCGTACGGGTCGAGTGCGGTGCGCTCGCCGAGCTGCTGGGTACGTGCCAGCAGCCGGCGCCCGCCCTCCTCACCGAGCCCGGCCGCCCGGCACACCTCCTCGGCGATCTCGGCCATCTGCTTGCCGGACTTGAGGAACCCCTCGGCGTTTCGGCGGTCCAGGTGGCGCAGGTCCAGCGGCACCAGACGCCGGGTCGCGTCCAGCACGTCGAGCACGGCGGCGTCGGACGGGTCGGCGTGCCGCACCCGGTTGGTGAGCACGGCGTCGAGCCCCACGGCCCGGGCCAGCGCGGCCGTCCGGGCGGCGTGCACGGTGCTGCCTGGTCCCGACCCGGCGATCCGGTGCGAGACGACCTCGACCAGCAGATCGGCAGGGTCGAGCACGTCGCGCCACCGGGCGAGCACCGTGCGGGCCAGGTCGTCACGCCGCGCGGCCACCGCCTGGCCGAGCTCGGAGGCCGGTCCCAGCAGCAGCACGGTGTCCCGACCGGCCGCGTGCTCGGCGATCGTCTCGAGCGTGGTCACCGGCGCCCCTCGCTCGCCCCGTAAATGGGTGGCCGACACCAGCCGGCACACCGCCGCCCAGCCCTGCTTGCTGCCGGCCAGCACGGTGACCCGCGGCAGGCCGGGGTCGCGGTTCGCCCCTCCCCGCGTCGGGGTGCGGGAGGGCATGCCCCCGGACCGTGTCGGCAGCATCCCGGACGGTTCGATCGCGAGGTCGACGCCGAGCACTGGGCGGATGCCGGCGCGTAGGCACGCCTTGGCGAAGCGCACCGCTCCGTAGACCCCGTCGCGGTCGGTCAGCGCAAGGGCGTCCATGCCGTGCTCGGCAGCGCGCTCGACCAGCCGGGAGGGAGAGGAGGCGCCGTGGCGGAGCGAGTAGCCGGAGGCCACGTGCAGGTGGACGAAAGGATCACCGAACGGCATGCTTCTCTCCCCTCGCCGGGCACAGCCAGCAGTGGCACCAGGGGAAGCAGCGCCGGTGGTGAAGGTGTTCGCGGCACCTTCTGGTCACTCAGTGGGTCGAACGGGTGTTCGATCTATTCACACTACATCGCTCCTGTACGGGCTGCCGTCGTCCGAGCCTCCGGGACGGAGTCGGGGAGCAGCTGCTGGATGGGGACGCCGAGCACGCGCTCGACCACCTCGCAGAAGCACTCGGCATCTCGCAGCAGATCGTCGGCCTCCCGGACCGTCACCGCGCGGGACAGCCCCGCCTCGGCCGCCGACCGCTTGGCCGCCCCGGCGGCGAAGAACGCCGCCCACTCCTGGAGCTCGGGGGCGACCCGGGCCAGCAGCACCCAGGCGTTGCGCTGACCGCGAGGATGAGGTCGGGTGCGAACCGCGAGGACCGCGGCTGCCGCCCGCAGCGCCGCCACGTGGGCGGAGGCGTAGCGGCGGGTGTGCTCGGTCGCGGTGCGCGCCTCGGCCAGCGCTCGCTGCGCCTGGGTCAGGCACTCGACCGCCGCCGCCGTGACCCGCGGCGGAGCGGGCAGCTGCTCCGGCAGGGAGCTCGACGGAACAGCGGAAGATCGAACAGGGGCTGCCGGACCAGGGGCCGCCCGGCCAGGGGCCGCCGGATCATGGGCCGCCGGATCATGGGCCGCCGGACCAGCGGCAGCCGCAACAGCGGCCGTGGACATCGCGGTCGTCACCGTCATCGCCCGCTAGTCCTCGCAGCCGGTGAGCCGCCACTGGCCGGTCGTACCGTCGTGGACCAGCTCGAGGACCCCGGAGGTGCCGAGGCGGCCCCGACTGGCCTCGACGCGCCAGACGTCCCTCTCGGCCACCAGGGAAGCGACCGAGCCGACCGGCGCGGGTCGCGCGTTGGCATCGGCGGCGCCGTCGTCCTCGTGGATGCCCAACAACCCCTGCACGGCCGGCTGGTGCCACCAGGGTGCGGTGTCCACCCAGTGCCCGACGACTGCCCGCACCTGCCACAGCTGGTCGCGCCAGACGAAGTGGGCGGGCCCTTCCATCCCGTCCACGATGCCCGCGCGCACCTCGATCTGGTCGTCGTACCGACGCATCCGCATCCCCTTCTCCGAGCAGGTCGGACCCGGCCCTCGACATGGCAGCGGACCACCGGACCGGAGCAAGCGCTTCCCCACACCTGCCCGCGGTCCGGCGACCGCCCCACCGGCCGTGGGGGTCGAGGTCACGGCCGGCGGGACGGAGCCCGCCTGCGAAGCGGTACCGCGAAACACCGCCCCGCTCTGCTGTTCGAACGGGTGTTCGAACACAAGGAACAGTAGACCTCGCCACCGACAATGCGTCAACTGCTGATGGGGCTATGGGGTGAGCCGCTCGGCGCGGCCGGGCATACGGTGCCCGGTATGACGAAACCGCCCGTGACCACCGCCGTTCGACGGGTGAAGGCACCGCTGGTGGCCGACGAGCGCACGATGCTCGACGCCTGGCTCGACTTCCACCGCGCGACCCTCCTGCTCAAGTGCCACGGCCTCACCATCGACCAGCTCGCGCAGCGCGCCGTGCCCCCCTCCGACCTGAGCCTGCTGGGGCTGGTTCGGCACATGACCGAGGTGGAGCGTGGCTGGTTCGCCGACTTCGGCGACGGTGACGACGGACCGATCTACTCCCTCGACGACGACGACGCCGACTTCCACGACGTCGACCCCGCCCGGGCAGAGGCCGAGCTGGCGGCCTTCACCGCGGAGATCGAGACCTGCCGGGGTCTCGTCGCCCAGCTCAGCCTCGACGACACGTACGAGGCCGAGGACGGTCGGGTCTACAGCCTGCGATGGATCTATGTCCACATGATCGAGGAGTACGCGCGGCACAACGGCCATGCCGACCTGCTGCGCGAGCGGATCGACGGGGTGACCGGTGACTGAGCCGGCAGGCGAGGCGATGCTGCAGCGGGCCTCGATCCGTCGGGTCGCTGAAGCGCTGGCCGAGCGCGGCGCCAGCGGTGAGATCCGGGTGCTGACCGACTCGGCACGCACCGCGGCCGAGGCCGCCGCAGCGCTCGGCTGCGATGTCGGCGCGATCGCCAGCAGCCTCGTCTTCGACGCCGACGGCGAGGCGGTCCTGGTCGTCACGTCCGGTGCGCACCGCGTCGACGTCGGCAAGGTGGCGTCCGACCACGGCCTGGCCCCGCTGCGCCGCGCCTCACCCGACTTCGTCCGGGCCGCCACCGGCCAGGCCATCGGCGGGGTCGCCCCCGTCGGCCACCCGGCTCCCGTCCGTACGTTCGTCGACAACTGGCTGGCTCGTCACGACGTGGTGTGGGCGGCCGGCGGGCACCCGCACGCGCTGTTCCCCTCGACGTACGACGAGCTGGTCGCGCTGACCGGAGGAACCCCCGCCGACGTGGAGTGACCCGATCGCCCAGGTGCGGATCGGCACCGGGCCGGATGACAGGTGGTGCGCGGTCAGCATGCTGTCAGGCGGCACCTGACAGGGTGAGCGCCGTGCGGGTACTGGTGGTCGAGGACGAGGTGGAGCTCGCCGCAGGAATTCGGCGGGGCCTCGAGGCCGAGGGGTATGCCGTCGACGTCGCCTACGACGGCATCGACGGGCTCTGGCGCGCCACCGAGCACGAGTACGGCGCGATCGTGCTCGACCTGATGCTGCCGGGGAAGAACGGTCTGCAGGTGTGTGCAGAGCTGCGCGCCGCCGGTCGGTGGACGCCAGTGCTGGTGCTCACTGCGCGCGACGGCGAGCGGGACGAGACCCAGTCGCTGGACACCGGTGCCGACGACTTCCTGGCCAAGCCGTTCAGCCCGGTGGTACTGGCCGCCCGGCTGCGGGCACTGCTTCGCCGCGGTGCGGGCGAGCGGCCGACCGAGCTTCGTGCCGGCGACCTGCGCCTGGACCCCGGATCGCGCCGGGTCTGGCGCGGCGACGACGAGCTGGCCCTCACCGCCCGCGAGACGTCGCTGCTCGAGTTCCTGCTGCGCCGCAAGGGCGAGACCGTGTCGAAGCTCCAGGTGCTCGACAACGTGTGGGACGACATGTTCGAAGGCGACCCCAACATCGTCGAGGTCTACATGCGCCGGCTGCGGAACAAGGTCGACCGGCCGTACGGGCGCCACACGATCACCACGGTCCGCGGCAGCGGGTACCGGTTGGACGGGCCCGATGGGTAGGTGGTTCGACAGCGTCCGCGTACGGACCACGCTTGCCGTCGTCGCGATCACCGGGGTGGCCGCGGTGCTCGGCGCGTGGGCGCTGGTGGCCTCGCTCGGCAGCTCACTGACCGAGGGGCTGCTGGATGTTGCGGAGTCACGGGCCGACGAGGTGGCCGAGATGATCGAGGAGCGCGGCATCGCACCGGCCGACCTCGTGCTGCCGGAGGAGGAGGACCGCTACGTGCACGTGCTGGATGCGGAGGGAGAAGTCGTCGCCGCCAGCAGGGAGGCCCCGCGCCTGCCGCCACAGGTTCCGGCCGACGAGGACGAGCCGCTGACCGACGTGACAGGTCGCGAGAGCAGGGATGACGACGAGACCGAGCTGTTCGACGTGGTGGCTGAGCGGGCGGGGAGCTGGACCGTCGTCGTGAGCCAGGAGTCGACGGAGGTGTCGGACTCGGAGGAGGCGCTGACCGCGAGCCTCTACGTCGCGGTTCCCGTTGTGATGCTGGCGGTGGGGCTTGCCACGTGGGCCGTCGTCGGACGTGCGCTGGCTCCGGTCGCCGCGATCCGCGCCGAGGCCGACCGGATCACTGCCACGCGGCTTGACAGTCGGGTGCCGCAGCCGTCGTCGCGGGACGAGGTGAGCGAGCTGGCGCGAACGATGAACGCGATGCTGGAACGGCTCGAGCAGGCGTACGACCGGCAGCGACGACTGGTGTCCGACGCCAGCCACGAGCTGCGTTCGCCCGCCACTGCCATCCGCCAGCACGCGGAGATCGCGCTGTCGCATCCGGGGAGCACGAGCGTCGACGACCTCGCCCGCACCACGCTGAACGAGGGTCGCCGACTCGAGCAGCTGGTCGAGCAGCTGCTCTGGCTGGCACGTACCGACGAGGACGCCGCGCCACGCCTGCAGCCGCTCGACCTCGACGACCTGGTGCTGGAGGAGGCGGCGAGGGCGCGCGCGACCAGCTCGGTCACCGTCGACACCTCACTGGTGTCGGGCGGACAGGTCGACGGTGACGCCCAGATGCTGCGGCGCATGGTGGCCAACCTGCTGGACAACGCCGTGCGGTACGCGGCGACCACGGTGTGGGTGGCGGTCTCCGAGCGCGGGGACGAGGTCGTCCTGCGGGTCGGCGACGACGGACCAGGCATCCCCGCCGCAGATCGCGAGCGCGTCCTCGAACGCTTCGTACGGCTGGACGAAGCACGCAGCCGGGACCGTGGCGGAGCGGGCCTCGGCCTTGCGATCGTCACCGGCATCGTCCGGACGCACGCCGGATCGTTGCAGATCGGCACGTCGCAGGCCGGCGGTGCGCAGTTCGACGTCGTGCTGCCGACCACTCGGAGCGCGGCACAGCTCTGAGCGACCCGGTGTTCAGCGTCCTGTCAGCAACAGGTCCCTAGCGTCGAGCCGTACACACCAGCCTACGATCAAAGGAGCCTGACCATCATGAAGACTCGGTCCAGAGTCATTGCCGCCGGAGCGACCGTCCTCCTCGTGGGCAGCATCGGCACCAGCGCCGCCGTCGCCTCCGGTACCGACGTGAACTCGCTGCCCGGATCGCTGCTGGGCGAGGCCGAGAAGGGACTTCAGGACATCGACGATGACGGTGCCGCACGAGCCGGCGACCGGGACGCAGACGACCGGCCGCTGAGTCCGGTCGAGCAGCGCCGACTGACCGAGGGGGCGCTCGCGGAGGTCCGCAACGGCACCGTCACTGAGATCGGCGCCGAGGACGACAACCGCGTCGCGTACGAGGTCGAGGTGACCCGGGGCGACGGCTCCGAGGTGGAGGTCTACTTCGACTCCGACTTCGCACTCGTCGCTGCCGTTGACGATCTGGACGACGACCTGGACGACGATCTGGACGACGACCTGGACGACGATCTGGACGACGACCTGGACGACGACCTGGACGACGACGCGGACGACAGCGATCGCGACGACTGACCCGATGGCCACCGACCGGGTCCCGATCCCGATGGCAGGAAGCCCTCGCTGCGTCAGGGTGGACGGGCGCGCAGGCCGCACCGGCATCCGTACGCTCGCATGCGCAGCGTTGCCGGGACCTCGTCGGCAGGCGAACAGGGCCCAGCGATCAGCGGCGCCACTCCTGGCGGAGGCCGTGGACGATCGTGGCGAGGTAGCGGGGGTCGTCGTCGGGGTCGGTGTGCTCCTGGGCGGCGAGCACCGACAGCGCGGCGGCCACGAGGCCGGCACCCCAGGCGAGCAGCACGGCGTCGTCGCGCTGCCCGGTGCTGATGCCGCCGATGGCGAGCGCTCCCACGAGCAGGCAGCAACCCAGGCCGGCGACGACGGCCAACAGGCCGAGCGACGCTCTACCGAGGTTGCGTGGTGTGCTCACGTTCACAAGGATGGACGTCGCACGCCGTTGATACGTGGCGACACACGCGGTCATCCCCCATTCGGCCAGAATGATGGCCACTCGGATGGCTCTGCCCGGATCAGACCGGGTCATACCGTAGGTCGGGTCTTCCACATCAGGCGTCGGGACGCCCAGCCGCTCCCCGGGCGGCCGCGCCTGCATAAGTCGCGGATCGCGACCTCAACCGCCGCTATCGCGGCCACACCCACCGCTGCGTGCAGGAACCGCAACGGCCTCAGCGGCCCGCCGAAACCCCCAGGGCAGCGTGGATCTCGCGCGTGGCGGTCGACCGGTTCAGCGTGTAGTAGTGGAGGCCGGGCGCTCCCCCGGCCAGCAGCGTCTGGCACAGCTCGGTCGCGAGCTCCACGCCGGCCGCGCGCAGGGCGGCCGGGTCGTCGCGCCACGGCTCCAGCCGGACCGTCACGGCGGGCGGCAGGGCTGCGCCGGACAGCTCGGCGAAGCGCTGCACCTGCCGCAGGTTCGTCACCGGCATGATGCCCGGCACGATCGGGATGTCGCAGCCCACGGCAGCCGCCCGGTCGACCAGGGCGAAGTAGTCCTCGGCGCGGAAGAACAGCTGGGTGACGGCGAACTCTGCTCCGGCCCGGGCCTTGTTCGCGAGGACCCGGGCGTCGTGCTCGAGGTCGGCCGCCTCCGGGTGGCCCTCGCAGAACGCGGCCACGCCCACGGTGAAGTCGCCGAGCGAGCGCACCAGCTCGACCAGCTGGGCGGCATGCTCCAGGCCACCGGGGTGCGGCTGCCACGGTGCTCCCAGGCCTCCCGGCGGGTCCCCGCGCAGGGCGAGGATGTCGCGGACTCCCGCGTTCGCGTACTGGCCGACGACCGTACGCAGCTCGTCGACGTCCTGGGCCACGCAGGTCAGGTGCCCGACCGGCCGCAGCGTCGTCTCGGTGGCAATGCGGTCGGTGATGCGGACGGTGCGGTCCCTCGTACCGCCTCCGGCGCCGTAGGTCACCGAGACGAACGTGGGGGCCAGCGGCTCCAGCTCGCGGATCGCCGTCCACAGCCGCCGCTCGCCCTCGTCGTCCTTGGGAGGGAAGAACTCGAACGAGAACGACCGCTCCCCCGAGCCCAGGACGTCCCGCAGCCGCGGCGGGGTCGATCCGGATGGCATGTCTCCAAGGCTAGGGTGCGACCCGTGAGCGCCCGGACCGATCTCGGCACGCGGGTACAGGCGCAGCTCGACGCCTTCCTGTCCGAACGGCGGGTCCTGCTCGACGCGATCGGCCCCGAGACCAGCCCGCTGCTGACCGAGGTGACCGCCGCGACGGGTGGGGGCAAGCGACTGCGGCCTGCCTTCTGCCTGGCCGGCTGGCGGGCCGCGGGGGGTGACCCCGGCGACGACCGCATCGTCCGCGCAGCGGCGGCCTTCGAGCTGCTGCAGGGCAGCGCGCTGGTGCATGACGACCTGATCGACGGCTCCGATACCCGGCGGGGCCGGCCCGCGGCGCACCGCGCCCTCGCGGCCGGACACACGACCGAGGGGTGGCAGGGCGACCCACACCGTTTCGGCGCGGCCGCCGCCCTGCTCGTCGGCGACCTGCTGCTCACCTGGGCGCACGAGATGCTGCGCAGCTGCGGGCTCGACCCGGCCGTCGTCTCGACCGCCACCGTGCAGTTCGACGCCTGCACCACCGAGGTGATCTGCGGGCAGTACCTCGATCTGGTCGCACAGGTGTCGGCCAGCGCGACCGAGGATCTCGCGCTGCGCGTGATCAGGTACAAGTCCGCGGCCTACACCGTGGTACGCCCGCTGCACCTCGGCGCGGCTCTCGCCGGTGGGGGCTCCGAGCTGCTGGACGCGCTGTCCGCCTACGGCGTGCCGGTGGGCACGGCGTTCCAGCTGCGCGACGACGTGCTGAGTGTCTTCGGCGATCCCGACCGCACCGGCAAGCCGGCCGGCGACGACCTGCGCGAGGGCAAGCGCACCGTGCTGCTGGCCCGCACCGCCGAACGGGTCGACGCCGCCGGGCTGGCCCTGCTCGACCGGCTGGTCGGCGACCCCGACCTCGACGACGAGGGACTGCGCAGGCTCCGGGAGCTGATCGTCGCCAGCGGCGCCCTCGCCAGCGTCGAGACGAGCATCGCCGCGGCCGAGCAGGAGGCGCTGTCCGCCCTGGCGGCTCTACCGGCCGCCGCGGACCCGCCGCACCCGGACGCGCACCCGGAGGCCGTCCGGGACGAGCTCGCGGCCCTCGCCGCCGCCGCCCTGCAGCGGACGCGCTGACGCGGGAGTGCTGGCTCAGAAACCGAGGGCCTGCGCCACCCGCCGCACCTCGCGCACCCGGTTGCTCCGCAGCGAGTCGATCGGCCGGGCCGGGAAGGCGTCGTTGGCCGTGAACAGCCAGGTCAGCGCCTCACGGGTGTCGTAACCGGCGTCGCCGAGCAGCGTGAGCGTCCCTCCGAGGCCCTTGACGACCTGGCCGTCCTGCAGCATCAGCGCCGGCACCCGCGGTTCGCGGGACCCCGCGGTACGCAGCATCGCCAGCGCGTTCTCGCGCACCATCTGGCGCACCCGGTTGGGGCTCGTACGCAGCGTGTTGGCCGTCTCGGACACCGTCAGCCACTCGCCGACGAGGGTGTCCAGCGGATCGGGCTCCCCCGGCTCGTCGGCCGGCTCGTCTCCCGGGTCCTCGGCCGGCTCGTCAGCCGGGTCCTCGGCCGGGTCCTCGGCCGGGTCCTCAGCCGGGTCCTCGGCCGGCCAGTCGACCGGCTCGCCGGCCGTGTGGGCAGCTCGGCTGGTGCTCATGGGTCAAGCCTGGCACGGCGCTCCGTCGCCGCCGGACACGCCCGGCTGTGTCCTCCCCGTCCAGCGCGCGGGTCGCACCTAGACTCGTCGGGTCGACGCCGACCGCGAGGAGCATCAGCGTGTCCCCAGCGAGCGTCGACGAGATCATCGGACGCTTGCTCGACGGGCGCTACCGCGTGGAGGCACGCATCGCCCGCGGCGGGATGGCCACGGTCTACCGCGCGATGGACTCCCGCCTCGACCGGCCGGTGGCCGTCAAGATCATGCACCCCCACCTGGCGGCCGACAGTGACTTCGCCGCCCGGTTCGTCCGGGAGGCCCGTGCCGTCGCCCGGCTGAACCACGTCGGCGTGGTGAGCGTCTACGACCAGGGCTCCGACGACGGTCTGGTCTACCTGGCCATGGAGTACGTCCCCGGCCGGACGCTGCGCGACGTCATCAGTGACGAGGCACCGCTGCCCCCGCTGCGCTCCGTACGGCTGATGGAGCGGGTGCTCGACGCGCTGGCCGCCGCCCACGCCGCCAAGATCGTGCACCGCGACGTCAAGCCCGAGAACGTGCTGATCGGGCCCGACAACGTGGTCAAGGTGGCCGACTTCGGCCTGGCCCGGGCGATCACCGCCGACTCGACCACGACGGCGAGCGGCGGCCTGCTCATCGGCACCGTCTCGTACCTCGCCCCCGAGCTGGTGCTGGGCGAGAACGCCGACGCACGTTCCGACGTCTACGCCGCGGGCATCGTGCTGTTCGAGCTGCTCACCGGTGAGAAGCCCCACCGCGGCGAGACGCCGATCCAGGTGGCCTACCGCCACGTCAACGATGACGTGCCGCCCCCGTCGAGCCGGGACCACCAGCTCGACTGGCCCATCCCCGACTTCGTCGACGCGCTGGTCGCCCGGGCCACGACCCGCGAGCCGGCGATGCGGCCCACCGACGCCGGCGTCCTGCTGCGCCAGCTGCGCCGGGTGCGGTCCGCGCTCGAGCAAGGGGTACGGGACGACCCCGACCTCGCCGACGACCTCCGGCCGCAGGCCGGCCATCGCGAGGACACCCTGCCCGACGCCGCGACCGCCGCCGTGACCGACACCGCGACCGACACCGTGACCGACACCGTGCCCGGGGCCATGCCGGTGGCCGTGCCCGGTCGGCCGTCCGACCGGCTGTCCGATCCGCTGCCCGATCCGCTGCTGGAGCCGGTCCCCGCAGGTGCCCCCGCAACGGCTCCCCCGGCCGATGGCCACGAGCACACCCTGGTGGTCGGTGTCGTCTCCGACGACAAGGGCTCCGCCGTACCGGACGACTCGGTCTCCGACCCGCCGGCGACGGCACGCCGAGGCCGTGGCGCACCTGCCGCACCGGCCCGCCGCCGACGGCGCGGGATGTGGTGGTTGGTCGTCGTGCTGCTGCTCGCCCTGCTGGCCGGCCTCGGCGGCTGGTGGTTCGGCGTCGGCCGGTTCACCGACACCCCCGACCTCGTACGCATGTCCGAGGC
>JAQSWV010000102.1 GCA_029266455.1 Nocardioidaceae bacterium | reverse complement strand
CACGCCGACGTTGTCGGTCGATTCCGACCAGGTCACATCGACCCGTCCGGCCGAGGCGGCCGCACCCACGTTCCCCGGCACCGACGGCGCCGCCGTGTCTCCTGCCGGAGGAGCGCTGCCGCCCACGCGTACCCAGCTGGCCACCGACGGCACTCCGGCGGAGTCGACGGCGAAGAGCATGTAGTAGCCCGGGGGCGCGGTGTTGCCGTTGACGGGAGCCGTCGCCGTGATCGTGGAGCCGGACGTGGTGAAGTCGAGACCCACCGAACGCTGTTCGGTGTCGGTCGAGTGGGTGACGGAGCCCGGGTGGATGAGCGTCAGCTTGCTGATGTCAGCGGCTTGCGCACTGGTGAAGCTGAACGACTCCCCGTAGCCGGTGCTGCCGGGTACGCCGGCGATGGTGGGGCGCGAACCCTCGAACATGTATGGCGGACTGAAGATCTCGCCCTGTGTCGCGTAGCCACCGCTGTCCTGGCCCGCCGACAGGACTCGCCCGTCCGGGAGCAGCAGCGCGGTGGAGTGGTACATGCGGCCGCCCAGCTGCGACTCCATCACCGTCCAGGTCTCGGCGACCGGGTCGTACAGCTCGGCCGCGGTCACGGGGCCGTCGTACTTGTTGGCGGCGCCACCTCCGACGACGAGCACCTTGCCGTCCGGCAGGGTGACGGCGTTGGCATGGATGCGGGGGAAGTGCATCGGCGCCGTGTAGCGCCAGCTGGGCTGCGCCTGCGAGGTGTCCAGGATCTCGACCGTCTCGGTGGCCGGGGAGCCGCTGGCCCGTCCGCCGATCATCATCACCTTGTCGAGGCCCGGCAGCAGGACCGAGGTTCCCTGGATGCGGTTGCCGTGCAGCATCGGGCTGACGTCCGACCACTGGTTGGTCCCCGGGTCGAAGTACTGCGACATCCTGCTGATGCCGACCTTGAGGATCTTTCCGCTCGGCATCAGGTGCATGCGGGGATAGTTGGTGCTGAGGGCGGTCGTTGCGCTCGCGGGCAGCCTGGTCATGGTGTTGGCCACTGGGTCGAAGGAGTCGACGGTGTTGGCCCACACCCCGGGGCTCTCCTGCCCCCCGAAGATCAGCGTCTTGCCGTTGCCCAGACCCACGTTGGTGGGGTACCAGCGCTTCTGCCCCAGCGGTGGCGTCGGCGCCCACCCGCCCGACGTCGGGTCGTAGGTGTCCGACTCGGCCACGCCGACCGGGTCCTGCTTCTTGCCGGTGGTGTAGTCGTGCCCGCCGCTCACGAACACCCGGCCGTCGGGCAGGACGTTGTGGCCCGCGCAGAACACGTCACGGTCGTATCCCAGGTTCGCGTCGCGGGCCTGACCGGTCTTCGGGTCCCAGACGCGGACCCGGCTGGTGCGGTCGATGCCCGCCTCGCCCTCGACGTACTCGAAGAGGAGTACCTCGCCCTTGTGCGTCAGCGTCGCGTGGATGGCGACGCCGCCCATCTCGAACGGCGCCGACCACTGTCCGGTTCCGCTGGGGTCGGCCTCCGCAGTGGAGATGGTGAGGGACACCAGCCCTACGGCTCCCGCGACGCACACTGCGATCTGACGGTTCACTGGCGGTCCTCTCTCGACCAAGGGCGCGAGCTCACGACATGGTGCGTGCCGCCCAAGGGGCGCTCCGGCTGCAGTCGGGGCCCGGGCGAAGAATCGCACCCCAGAGTTCGGTCCGTTGTGGTTTTGTGAAATCAGTCGAAAAGGGACACTGGTGAGTGGAGCCCATCTCGGCCGGTCGTCTCGCGACCGGCGTGCCACCCACCCCCGGTGCCGTCGGGTCACCTCGGGAGCCCGGTGGCCTCATCATGGCGGGGTGGACCGAGGGGTCGGAGGCTTCCGATGACGGCGATGCCCGGCTTTCCGCAGATGTGGGCCGAGCTGGCGGAGATCGGCCGCCACGCGGGGACGGGCGGGTACCGGCGTCCCGGCTGGTCGACGGCCGAGCGGGAGTGCTCGGCATGGTTCGCCCAGCAGGCCGCGGTCCGGGGGCTCTCCGTCGAACGCGACGGGAACGGGAACGTCGTCGCGTGGTGGGGCGATCCCGGTCCCGGCGGTGTCGTCACGGGCAGCCACCTCGACTCGGTGCAGGACGGTGGCGCCTTCGACGGTCCGCTGGGCGTGGTGTCGGCGCTGGCGGCGATCGACGCCATGCACGCCGCAGGGGTGCGCCCGGTGCGGCCGCTGGGTGTTGCGGTGTTCGCCGAGGAGGAGGGATCGAGGTTCGGGGTGCCGTGTCTCGGCTCCCGGCTGATGACGGGGGCCCTGGATCCCGACCGGGCGATGGATCTGCGCGACACTGCGGGCCGCGCACTTCCCGACGTGATGGTCGACAACGGACAGGAGCCGCGGTTGGGACCGTCGGACCTTCTCCGCGATCCCGCTGCCTTCGTGGAGCTGCACGTGGAGCAGGGTCGGGCGCTCGTCGACTGCGACTCCGCAGTGGGCGTGGCGTCGGTCATCTGGCCACACGGCCGGTGGCGCCTCGACTTCAGCGGTCGCGCCGACCACGCGGGCACGACCCGGATGGACGATCGCGCCGATCCCATGCTTGCCTTCGCCATGACGGTGCTGGCGGCCAACAAGGCTGCGCGGCTGAGCAGCGGTGCCCGGGCGACCCTCGGCCGCGTCGAAATCGCTCCCGGTGCCACGAACGTCATCCCGGCACGGGTCAGCGCCTGGCTCGACGTTCGGGCCGCTGACGCCGGGGCGGTGCAGGAGCTGGTCGACGCGGTGCTCCGGCAGGCATCCGCCCGGTCCGCCCGCGACGGAACCGAGCTGGCCGTGGCGCTGGAGTCGATGACGGCGCCGGTGACGTTCGACGTCGGCCTCCGCAACCGGCTGTCCGTGCTGCTCGGGGGAGCTCCCGCGCTGGCGACGGGAGCGGGACACGACGCCGGCGTGCTGTCCGCGGCCGGTGTGCCGAGCGCCATGCTCTTCGTACGTAACCCGACCGGCGTCTCACACGCCCCGGACGAGCATGCCCTTCCTGCTGACTGCATGGCCGGCGTGGACGCGTTGGCCGCGGTGCTGACCGACCTGGCGGGTGGAGGCGGCCAGTCATGACGGGCGGATCCGCAGCCCGTACGTACTGGTGCGAGCGGGCGTGGCTCGGCTCGGGTGCTGGTGTCGACCAGGGCGTGCTGGTCGACGTCGAGGCGAACCGGATCGTGCGGGTGCAGACGTCGCAGCCGGCCCCGGCGTCCGCCACCCGGCTCTCCGGTGTGGTCCTCCCGGGCATCGCCGACGCGCACAGCCACGCCTTCCATCGGGCGCTGCGGGGGCGCGCCAGCGGAGTGTCGGGCGTAGCGGGCGTCGCTCGCGGCGCCGGCACCTTCTGGGAGTGGCGCCGACAGATGTACGCCGTCGCCGACCGGCTCGACCCCGACTCGTACTTCACGCTGGCCCGGGCCGCGTACGCCGAGATGGCACTGGCCGGTGTCAGCGCCGTCGGGGAGTTCCACTACCTGCACCACGGGCCGCGCGGGGTGGCGTACTCCGATCCCAACGCGATGGGGCACGCGCTGGTTGCCGCCGCCCGGGCGGCCGGACTGCGGATCACTCTTCTCGACGCCTGCTACCTCGCCGGCGGCATCGGGCAACCGCTGAGCGGCGTGCAGGAGCGGTTCGGCGACGGGGACGCCGAGCGCTGGGCGGTGCGCGCCGAGGCACTCGCCGCCGCCTACGACGGCGCCCCCGACGTCGTGGTCGGCGCGGCCGTGCACTCGGTCCGCGCCGTCCCGCTCGACCAGGTTCCGACGGTCGCCGGCTGGGCGGCGCGGCGCTCGGCCCCCCTGCACGCGCACCTGTCGGAGCAGGTCGCGGAGAACGACGCCTGCCTGGCCGCCTACGGCCGCACACCGGCGCAGGTGCTGTACGAGGCCGGCGCGCTCGGGCCGCGCACCACCGTCGTGCACGCGACACATCCCGTCGACTCGGACGTGGCGCTGCTGGGCGGGTCGACCGCCACGGTGTGCCTGTGCCCCACCACCGAGCGCGACCTCGCGGACGGGATCGGACCGGGGCGCCTGCTGCTCGAGGCGGGATGCGCCGTGTCACTGGGGTCCGACAGCCACGCCGTCGTGGATCCGTACGAGGAGATGCGCGCGGTCGAGATGCACGAGCGGCTGGCCACCGGACGACGCGGGCACTGGGCTGCCGACGAGCTGCTCGCGGCCGGCACCACCGCCGGCCACGGCTGTCTCGGCCGGCCCGACGCGGGAGTGATCGCACCGGGTGCCCGGGCGGACCTGGTCGCGGTACGGACCGACTCGGTGCGCACCGCGGGGGCGGGTTCCGGTGCCGACGCCGTGGTGTTCGCGGCGACCGCCGCCGACGTCACCGACGTCGTGGTCGACGGGCGCGCCGTCGTGGTCGGCGGCATGCATCAGCTGGAGGAGGCGCTCGGACGGGACGTGGGAACGGGGCTGGCACTGGCGGTCGTGCCGTTGTGGGAGGCCCGGCCATGACGGGGATGCCGCCGTCGCCGCACCTGGCTCACGCTCCGGCCGTGGTGGTCACCGGGATCGGCCAGCTGGTCACGGCCGACCCGTTGCTGGGTGACCTGTCGCCGCTCGGCGTGGTCACCGGAGCCGCTCTGGTCCTCCAGGGCGAGCAGGTGGTGTGGGTCGGGCCGGCCGCGGCGGCGCCGGCGGCCGACGCCGCCGTCGACGTCGGCGGCCGTGCGGTGGTGCCCGGCTTCGTCGACTCGCATGCGCACCTGGTGTTCGCCGGTGACCGCGCTGACGAGTTCGAGGCCCGGATGGCCGGTCGGCGGTATGCCGCGGGAGGGATCAGGCGCACGGTCGAGGCCACCCGGGCGGCGACCGACGAGCAGCTCGCGGCCAGGGCGGCGTCGCTGGTCGGCGAGATGCTGCGGCAGGGGACGACCACGATCGAGATCAAGAGCGGCTACGGCTTGACGGTGGCCGACGAGGCCCGGTCGCTTGCCGTCGCCCGCACTCTGACCACCGAGACGACGTTCCTGGGCGCCCACGTGGTGCCGGCCGAGATGGCCGACGATCCGGCGGAGTACGTACGACTGGTGTGCGGGCCGATGCTCGAGGCCTGTGCGCCGCACGCCCGCTGGGTCGATGCCTTCTGCGAGCGGGGTGCCTTCGACGCCGACCAGGCCCGTGCGGTGCTGACGGCAGGGATGGCCGCCGGGCTGCAGCCCCGGCTGCATGCCAACCAGCTCGGGCCAGGCCCGGGTGTGCAGCTGGCCTGCGAGCTGGGAGCGGCGGCCGTGGACCACTGCACCTATCTGTCCGACGCCGACCTCGATGCGCTCGCCGCGGCCGGGACCGTCGCCACCTTGCTGCCGGGCGTCGAGTTCTCCACGCGCTCACCGTGGCCGGACGCCCGCCGGCTGTCGGCCGCCGGTGTCACGGTCGCAGTAGCCACCGACTGCAACCCCGGCTCGTCGTACACGTCGTCGATGCCGCTCTGCGTGGCGCTGGCCGTGCGAGAGATGGGAATGACCGCCGGCGAGGCGCTCTGGTCGGCGACCGCCGGAGGTGCCCGCGCGCTGCGTCGCGACGATGTCGGGCGGCTGTCACCCGGCGCCCGCGCCGACCTGGTCGTCCTGGACGCTCCGACCTACGTGCACCTGGCGTACCGCCCGGGGGTGCCGCTCGTGCACCGCGTGTGGCAGGGGGCGCGCCCCGTCACCGGTTGAGCGCTGCACCTGCGGTTTCGTGGACGCGCTCGGCCTGGCCCAGCCGACCGTCACCCACCACATGCAGCGGCTGGCGTCGGTCGGGCTGGTCGAGGGCGA
>JAQSWV010000055.1 GCA_029266455.1 Nocardioidaceae bacterium | reverse complement strand
GGTGGCAGGGTCCTCGGAGTTCTTCATGGCGGCCTCGTACGACTCGAACTCCACGATGGTCACATACGAGTTGGTGTTGTCCCTGTCTGATCCCACAAGAACTCGGGTGGGACCCATCTCTGGGAACCGTTCCCGCCACTCCTGCATCACCTTGTCTACCTCGTCGATCCGCGACGACTTCCACTCGATGATCTGCGCGAATCCAGCCACAGCTCCTCCTCCAACAAAGGCCCGGCACGAACGTACTGGCACCCCCGCCGCCAACGTCCTCGCAGCCCTGTCGGCTGTCAAGAGCAGCCGGCCGCTGGTGAATGCGCCATTCTCGACGCGACGGTGACCGAGTGCGTCACGTCCCCGACAACTGTGCTGGCGGCGGGTAGGGCAAGCAGGCCTCCGGCTCCGGCGCACATCGCTACGCGAACACACGGATCAGAGGGTGACGTTCACCTTCTCGCACTCGGTCCCGATCGCCGCCGCCCAGGCCTCGAGCTCGGCACGAACCTCGTCCGTTGGTGCGTCGGGCGGCACCCTCCGCAGCCTGTCATGCGCGATCGCCACCGTGTTCCACCTGTCGTCCAGGTCCGCCGCATGGTGGAAGGCGTCCCATGCCTCTTCGGACGCACGGTCCCACCCGGCTGTCCCGTACGGGACGTCGGCCAGCTGCTGGCACCCCTCGCGGAGCTGTTCCTCGGCTTCGGCCTTCCATCCGCAGGCGGCCACCGCGACAAGGAGCAGGGCGGCGAAGACGGTCGCTCTCCTCACGCTGGCGAGGCTAGCCGCTGGCCGTGGGCCCCTCGCCCTCAGCGGTGCTGTGCTGCGCGCCGCCTCATGGCCGCACCTGCCCCTCGCCCTCAGCGGTGCTGTGCTGCGCGTCGTCTCATGGCCGCACCTGCCCCTCGCCCTCAGCGGTGCTGTGCTGGTGGCGGGCCGCGCGAGGCCGATGTCTTCTTGTTGGGGTCTATGCGTTCGACGGGTGAAGCGGTACTTTCCTGTGTTTCGGGGGAGGGGTCCCGTCCTCCCAGTGAGTGAGGGGGCGTCGCCTCATGCGCAGAATTCTCTCTTGCACCATTGCGGCGGCTGTTGCGGCGGCCGGTGCCTTTGTTGCAGGTCCGGGATCGTCCGGTGCAGCGTTGTCTCAGTCGGTGACCGCTGCAGGCGGGGACTACGTCGTCGTCTATGCGGCTGGGGCGAGTGCAGCGGCTGCCAGACGCGCCATTGAGGACTCTGGGGGCACCATCGTCCAGGAGAACACGAGCCTCGGGTACGCAGTCGTTCGTAGTGACAGCGCCCGGTTCCGGTCAGCGGCGGCTGAGGCGACCGCGCTGGTGGGTGCTGCCCGCAACAGGGTGATCGGCATGGCGCCTCGGCAGCGCCGGGCCCCGGCAGAGGACATCGAGCGGCTCCTGAAGGAGCGCGACGCTCTGAGCGGGACCGATGGCGTTTCCGATGCGGTACCAGCGAGACGTGCACTGGCTGAGCCGCTTGCCAACCGGCAGTGGAACATGCGCCAGATCGGGGCCAGCCCGTCGGGCTCGTACGCTGAGACACAGGGAAACCGGCGGGTGCTGGTGGGCATCATCGACACCGGTGTCGACGGCCGGCACCCCGACATCGCCCCGAACTTCGCGGGCAAGCTCTCCGCGAACTTCACCGTGGACAACCCGTTCATCGACGGCGAGTGCGAGGTCCCTAGCTGTGTCGATCCAGCCAATGTCGACGACCACAGCCACGGCACGCACGTCGCCAGCATCATCGGCTCGCCCATCAACGATCTCGGCGTTGCCGGCGTCGCTCCGAAGGTCGGCCTGGTCAACATCCGCGCCGGCCAGGACTCCGGCTACTTCTTCCTGCAACCAACCCTGGAAGCATTGACCTACGCCGGCGACATCGGCGTCGACGTGGTCAACATGAGCTACTACGTCGACCCCTGGCTGTTCAACTGCCTCAGCCACCCTGCCGACTCGCCCGCCGAGCAGAGCGAGCAGCGTGTCATCCGCACCGCTGTGCAACGTGCCGTGAACTACGCCGTGGGCCACAACGTCACGCCGGTGGCATCGGAGGGCAACGGCGCCACGAACCTCGATCACCCGAAGATCGACGAGACCAGTCCCGACTTCCCACCAGGATCGGAGAAGCGCCGAAAGATAAGTAACGCGTGCGTCACCGTGCCGACGGAGACCCGAGGGACGGTTCCGGTGTCAGCGACGGGTCCGAGCACCCGCAAGGCGTACTACTCGAACTTCGGCCTCGAGCAGACGGTGGTCGCCGCGCCCGGCGGGGACTACTACGACTCAGCCGACAACACCGGCGATCCGCGCAACATGGTGCTGGCCGCGTACCCGCGTCGGGTCGCTCGCCTCAACGGTGAGCTGAACGACGACGGCACGCCGAACACCCCGTTCGTGGTGCGGGACTGCGATGCAGACCGGTGTGGGTACTACACGTACTACCAGGGCACATCCATGGCGTCACCTCACGCTGCCGGTGTCGCGGCACTCGTGGTCAGCCAGCACGGGAGCGTCGGTGACGGCGCCCGTTCGTGGACGCTGGAGCCCACCGTGACCAAGCGGATGCTGCGTGATACCGCGGTACCGCACGCGTGTCCGGAGCCGCGGCGGTACCGGTACCGGCTCCGCCAGACCGACGGTTCGGTGGCTCGTCTGTCGGCCTACTGCGCTGGGCCCATCGCCAAGAACGGCTTCTACGGCCATGGCATCGTCAACGCCGACAAGGCGGCGTCAGCCCCCCGCTGACCGGCGGGCTGGCGGGGCTCCCGCCGCGTACTCGACACGCGATGGGCGTCAGGTCATCCGCCCGAGCAGGTGGTCCCGATCGATGAGCTGGTGCTTCAGCACGAGCCCGAGATGGGCCGCCAGGGCGGCGAAGAACAGCAGATGGGTCGCGATGTGCGCGAAGAGGAGATCGTCGGAGACCAACACAAGCGAAAGCCCGGTGAGCGGTATGAGGAACAGGGACAGGTAGAGCACTCGCTCGGTCCAGGTGGCGAGCACCTTCTCTGCTGATGACAGCCCCGGAGCCCAGGGCGGGAGCGGAGTGTTCCGTCGCCACAGCAGCCGGATGGTGGCAAGGGTGAGGATCGCAAGACCGACCATGACGTGTACCGTGAGCAGACCGTCGTCGCCGCTGGTGAAACCGAGGTTCACGTCGTCATCGCCACCGCGGCCCCGGCCGCGGCCGGAGTCCTCGCCGCGCCCACGTCCACGCCCTCGACCACTCTCGTCCTCGAGGAGGTAGCCGACGGTGAACTGGGCGACCAGCGCAGCCACCGTGAGCCAGTGCAGGAGCTTCGTGACAAGTCCGTAGCCCCTGTCATCGTTGCGCAGCCTCAGGGCTGAGCCTCCTCACGAGCGGAGACCAGACGGGTCAGACGTCATCGCCGCCGTGGCGTACCGGCGGCGCGTTGTATGACGTCCGGCCCGGGCGGCGCCCCAGACCGGTTGACTCAGGCGTCAGACGAACAGGAACAGCAGGAGAATGACGACGAGGGCAAGAGCGATGATGGCGATCGTACGGGTGTTCACGGTTGCCTTTCATTGGTCAGGATGTGAGCGAAGTGTCCCACGGTGCGCGACGGGCCGGGGCCGTTGTCGGTTATTGCTCCGCGTGTCGCCAGGGTTCGACATCACGATCGAGCAACGCGCTGGGCGGCGCCCGCAAGCGAGAGCTCTGGTGCGTCAACGAGCGGGGAGCCGGATCACCGTCACCGAGTGCGCCGGCAGGATGATCGAGAAGCCGTCGCGACCGACCCGGCGTTTTCTCGTCTGCAGGTGGACCTGGCGCGGCTTCCCGGCCGGGTTCGCATGCGTGAAGTGCTTGGCGGCGACCCGGCGTATGGTGGCCCGTTCCCGCAGCCGGCTGCCCTTGACGAGGACCCGGGTGCGTACGTCACGGCTGGGAAGCCGGTTGACCGCCAGGATGTTGACCGCAGCGTCCCGTCCGCGCGTGGCGACGACGTCGAGCCCCTTGTACGCACCTGCATGGCGCAGCCGGGGTAGGCGGGAGGGATTGGACAGGACGCGGCTCCGCACCACTTTCCCCCTGTCCTTGAACATGGGGGTGATCGCCTGCCGTGCCATCGCTTCGACGCTGAACGTCCAGGCCTTGGGCGACCCGAGCACTGAGCCGGCGGCACTTGCCAGCAGGTCCCCACCCGTGCCCACACGGACGCCGAGCTTCAGCCAGGTGAGCCAGGAGCTGGTCATGTACACCGCGTGACTCATGGACGATGACCAGGTGGGGAACGCCTTGTCATGCCCATGGATGGGCTGGAACTCGGTGAGCCACATCGAGGCTCGGGAGGGCAGGGTGCGCATGACGGCGCGGACATGCTTCTTGCGATGGGCGAGCCCGAGCATCATGCGGTCGTGGCCCTCGAGCGCGTTCCGCCACTTCCCTTCCTCGCCGGTGAAGTTGGTCAACGGATGCGCCGTCGCGCAGTCGTAGGGACGGCCTCTGGTCACCTGCGCGAAACTGGGCGTACCCCACGACGCACAGACGTTGATGTGCTTGTCCACCCGCTTCATGGCTCGCGCGAAGCTGAAGAACCCCGCATACCGGTTGTGGTAGTCCGCCTTCACCACCGCCCCCTTCTTGGGGATCCGGCCATGCCGCCCGTTGCCGAAGAGCACCCGGCCGGTCTTGCCGTTCGCCTCGTACACGCGTCTGGTCCCGGAGACGTCGCCGAGGTCGGACACCCGGCGCCAGAGCCGTCCGTCGACGGTGACCCGCTGGATGTTCGCCGGCGTGTACAGCACCTCGAAGGCCTGGTCAGGCTTGCCGTTGCTCGCCGTGCCAAGCGTTCGGTGGTCGCACCGCTTGCCGAGCGCCTCGTTCTTGATCGTTCGCAGGCCACCGTTGGCGTACTGCTTGAGCGCCTTGATCTTGCCGCCGAAGCCGTACCGACGCGGTGCGACGTGGGACTCGTTGCCCACCTCCCACCGTCTCACGTCGTACGGCGCTCGATGGCCGTTGGCGGCGCGGACCCGCGCCCACGGTCTGCCGCCGCCGGGGTTCGTGCCGACCTCCGCGTTCATGTACTCGACCCAGTTCGCGGCACTGCGGGGATCCTGGTTGACGAACGGCGTCATGATCAGCGGGTCGGCGCCGGCGGCGTTCGCTACGCGCATGAACTCGTCCGGTCCGTACTCGAGGCGCTTGCGTACCGGCTGGAAGCCTCCGTTGGCTGCCCAGTGCCCCTCTATCTGGCAGCCTCGCCTGGACGGCGGACCGATGGCCTTGGTCCAGTCGAACAGCGCCGCCGTCGTACCGCCGGGATAGCGCATGGTGCTGATGCCCGCCCGGCGGATGAGCTCGACCAGCTTGGGATCTGGGCGGTTCTTGTCCGCGTCCCACAACCCGAATCCGTTGCGTGTCCATCGGTGGTTCACACCCAGCAGCGCCGTCGAGACGGGCTTCGTTCGGGAGCTCGCGTCGACGCGGATCGTCGGCACCCCCTTGCGTTCCGCAGGAGACGTCACCTCGTCGGCGACCGTCGGCGGAGCGGGTACGAGCGCCGGCCCCAGACAACCGAGGACGAACGCGACAGTGATGCGGAGCAGGCGCACGCGAGATGTGAGCAACGGTTCCCCCCGGGTTCGGAGCCGGCCGCTTCGCGCCGCCGCTCCGCATGAGACGGCGCCACCCGACCGTGTTGCGCGGAGTCTCGCCGACGTCAGACCGGAGAAGTCTTACATGACCTGGGACCGCCCCGATGCCAGGGCCACCGGCCTGTCGCCTATGACTCACTCCGCCGGGCACGGTAGGCGGCGACGTGCAAGCGGTTACCACAGTTGCGTGCGTCGCAGTAGCGCTTGGAGCGGTTGCGGGAGAGGTCGACCAGCACGTCGTCGCAGTCGGGGGCGTCGCAGCGCCGTAGCCGCGAGAGGTCGTCGACCCGGACCAGGTCGGCGAACCCCATGGCGCTTTCCGCGGCGATCCGGTGCGCCAGCGGTGCGTCGGGCTCGGTGACGTGCAGGTGCCAGTCCCACACGTCGTGGCGCGTGAGGTAGGGCCGTGCCCCCGACTCCTCGAGCAGCCTGTTGACCAGCCCGACCACGGCATCGCGGTGAGGCGCGTCCCAGACCTCGCGGATCCGCTCCCGCATCCCCCGGACCTCCGCGAGCTCGGCTGCGTCGCCGACGATGCGGCCGGTGTAGGGGTTCTCCTCGAGGAACGCGGCGAGGCCGGCCGCGTCAGCGAGCTGGTCGACACTGGCTTGCCGGGTGTTGACCAGCGCAGCCGCGCTCACGAGCGCGATCTCAGTGTCATGAGCAAATCTCATGTTGACTCCTGACGGGCCGGCTCGTAGCGTAAGCAGTGTCATCCTACTTGACTCCTGACGGGAGTCACCGTTCCCTGGAGCCGAGCATGTACGAAGGGCAGAGCCGGGCCCGGGCGGGCCTGGCCTTCGCCGTGGTGTCGGCGGGCACGTTCGGTCTCGCCGGACCGCTGGGCAAGTCCCTGCTGGACACGGGGTGGTCCCCGCTCGGCGTGGTGCTGGCCCGGATCAGCGGTGCAGCGGTGCTGCTCGCACTGCCGCTGGTCGGCATCCTCGCCCGCGGCTGGCGGCCGCAGCGGGCACACGTCCGCACCACCCTGCTGTACGGCGCCGCCGCCGTGGCCGGCGCCCAGGTGTGCTTCTTCAACGCTGTCGAGCACCTGTCTGTCGGCGTCGCGCTGTTACTGGAGTACCTCGCGCCGGTGCTGCTGCTCGGCTGGACGTGGCTGCGCACCGGCCTCTCGCCCACGCGGATCACGGTCGCCGGTGCCGCGCTGGCGCTCGGCGGACTGACTCTTGTCCTCGACGTGCTCGGCGACGCCCGTGTCGATCCGGTAGGGGTGATCTGGGGGTTGGGGGCAGCGGTGTGCCTCAGCGTCTTCTATCAGACATCGGCCTCCGACGACGCGCCCCCGCCGGTCGTGCTGGCCGCCTGCGGAATGCTCGTCGCGACCGTCGTCGTGTTGCTGGTCGGAGCGGCGGGGATCCTGCCGCTCGATGTCGGTGCTGCCGCCGCGTCGGTAGGCGGCGTGGCGATGCCGTGGTGGGCACCGGTCCTCCTGCTCGCCGGCGTGTCGACCGTGGTCGCGTACTCCACGGGCATCGTGGCGATCGGCATCCTGGGCACCCGCGTCGCGTCGTTCGTCGGCCTCACCGAGGTGCTCTTCGCGGTCCTCGCCGCATGGTGGCTCGTCGCGGAGCGGCCGTCGCTGACGCAGGCCGTGGGCGGTCTGCTCGTGCTCGCGGGCATCGCGGTCGTTCGGGCCGGGCAGCGGGTCCTCTCCACCGACCGCCCGGAGCCCGTCCCCGTCGGCTGAGCGCGAGTCGCTCGGACCACCTGGTGAGCCGCGCCGGGGCCACCCACAGCCTCGCTTTCCCATCCCTTCGGGCACGAAGTGGGTCCGATCGGGGTATCACCGGCTCCCTGGACCGGCTCCTTGCGATGCTGGCCGGTCGCGGTCATCGACAGATTTCTCCGAAACTTCGACGGATGTCGGACGCGGCCTCTAGCGTCGTGCGCGGCGGGGACCTCCCACCTTGCGCGGTGTCGAACGGCTCGGGGCCGTCAAGAGCAAGGAGCAACAGCATGAGGCGTGTTCTTCTGGCCGGCGTGGCAGTCACTGCGCTGTTCGCCACCGGTCCTGCGACGGGAGCGCCGGTGTCCGCCGGCCACTCCGCAGGCGACTCGGCCGGCCGAGCGTGTCAGGACGCGGTCAGCACGAGCGCCAGGATGATGGAGGGCGCTGCTGCGGCCGATCACAACTCGGTGTCGCCCGAGCAGGCCGAGGCCATGAACCGCGCTCTGCAGGCCCGGCTGCGGGAGATGAGCCCGGCGGAGCAGGAGGCGGCTCGCCGCGGTGCCGCCCCGGTGAGGGTGGACGTCTTCTGGCATGTCCTCACCAGGAACGACGGCTCGGGAGGCGTGAGCGGGCCGCGCATCAAGCGGCAGCTGCGCGTCCTCAACCAGGGGTACGCCGGTGAGACGGCCCGGTCGGCAGCGTCCACGCGGTTCTCGTTCCGCACGAAGCGCATCGTCCGCACCGCGAACACCGACTGGTACAACTGGTCGGATCCCGATGTCGACCCGAGCGACGACCGGGCCGCCAAGCGCGCCCTGCACAGGGGAAACAAGGCCGACCTCAATGTGTATGTCGCCAACCTTCGCGATGACCTGCTCGGCTACGCGACCTTCCCCGGCGGCCCACTGGCTCTTGATGGCGTCGTCATTCTCAACGCCAGCCTGCCGGGTGGTGCGGCCGCGCCGTACAACCAGGGCGACACGCTGACCCACGAGGTCGGCCACTGGCTGGAGCTCTACCACACCTTCCAGGGGGGCTGTCGCAAACCGGGCGACTACGTCTCCGACACACCGCAGCAGCGCGCCGGACCGAACATCTACAAGTGCGACACCACCCTCGACACCTGTGCGGCGTCCGGGAGGGACCCGGTGCGGAACTTCATGAACTACGCGGCCGACGCCTGCATGAACGCGTTCACTCGCGGTCAGGCCACCCGGGCGAGCCAGGTGTGGGACGCCTACCGCGCACCGTGACCCGGCTGCACCGCTGACTCAGCCCGGCTGACGGACCGTCAGGCCGGGCCGAGCACGGCCGCCGATCGGGGTGGCAGCGACAGCACGCCCCGGTCGACTGTCGTCGGCGCTTCCCAGGCCAGCAGTACCTCGGTCCCGGGTGCCGGCAGATGGAGGGCGGCGGAGGCATCGCCCACGTTGACCGCGACCGCGTGCCCGCCACGCTGGACCAGCACGGTTCGCGCCGGGTCGTCGGAGGTGACCCGGACCCGGTCGAGTCGCGGATCGCGGAGGTCGGGGCGCTCACGCCGCAGCCGGATCAGGTTGCGGTACCACGCCAGCAGCCGTGCGTGCGGCTCCCGGGTCGGCTCCGACCAGTCCAGCCGCGAACGGTGCACCGTGTCCGGGCTCTGTGGGTCCGGCACGTCCTCGCGGTCCCACCCGTGACTCGCGAACTCGTGACGCCGGCCCTGCCGCACAGCCTCGGCCAGCTCGGGGTCGGGGTGGTCGGTGAAGTACTGCCAGGGCGTCGAGGCCCCCCACTCCTCGCCCATGAACAGCATCGGTGTGGTCGCCGCGCAGAGCAGCAGCGCCGCGCCGCACGCGAGCGTCCCGGTGTCGAGCGTCGCCGACAGCCGGTCACCGGTGGCCCGGTTGCCCACCTGGTCGTGCGTCTGCAGGGAGGCCACGAACCGCCACCCCGGCGTGCGCTCACGGTCGACCGGACGTCCGTGCGTCCGGCCCCGGAACGACGACCAGGTGCCGTCATGGAGGAAGACCCCGGTCAGCACCTTCACCAGGGCGCCGGACGAGGCGAAGTCGCCGTAGTAGCCCTGCGTCTCGCCGGTGAGGAGCACGTGCAGGGCATGGTGCACGTCGTCGGCCCACTGGGCCGTCAGCCCGAGTCCGCCGGCCCCGCGGGGGGTCACCGTGCCCGGGTCGTTGCGGTCCGACTCCGCGATGAGCGACAGCGGCCGGCCCAGCTCGTCGGCCAGCGCGTCGACGGCGGTCGACAGCTCCTCGAGCAGAGGAAGGGCGCGCTCGTCGTACAACGCGTGCACGGCGTCGAGCCGGAGCGCGTCGACGTGGAAGTCGCGCAGCCAGCCGAGCGCGTTGTCGATGATGAAGCGGCGCACCTCATCACTGCCCGCACGGTCGAGGTTCACCGCCGAGCCCCACGGGGTCCGGTAGTGGTCGGTGAAGTACGGACCGAACTCCGGGAGCCGGTTGCCGCTCGGCCCCAGGTGGTTGTAGACGACGTCGAGGCACACACCGAGGCCCCGGGCGTGGCAGGCATCGACGAAGCGCTGAAACGCGTACGGCCCGCCGTAGGGCTCGTGCACGGCGAACAGCCCGACACCGTCGTAGCCCCAACCGTGGCGCCCGGGGAAGCTGGCCAGCGGCATCACCTCGACCAGGTCCACCCCCAGATCGACGAGGTGGTCCAGCCGGCCGACGGCCGAGTCGAGGGTGCCCTCGGGGGTGAACGTCCCGACGTGCAGCTCGTAGATGACGGCGCCCGACAGCTCGACGCCGCGCCAGCCGCCGTCGGACCAGGCGTGGGCTGACAGGTCGACGACCTCGGCAGGTCCCTCGGGGCCGTCGGGCAGCCGCAGGGCACGCGGGTCGGCGAGCGGCTCGCCGCCATCGAGGGCGAACCGATAGCGGGCACCCGCGGGCAGTGGGGCCCCGGCGTGCCACCAGCCACCGTCGTGGGCGCTCATGGATGTCGCGCCGTCCTCGAGGACGAGCTCGACCGCCCCGGCGCCCGGTGCCCAGACGGCGGGGCGCGAGAAGCCCGGCGGGGCCGGCGGGGTCCCGGTCACGTCGCGTCGCCGGCAGCCGAGACCAGCAGCGCGACGGGCAGGTCGGCCAGCAGCTGACCGACCGGCAGGCTCCCCCCGTCGTGCGGCCGACCCGTCAGCACATCTGTCCAGGACCCCTCGGGAAGGTGCGCGGTCGCGTCACCCCACCCTCCGGCCTGCGCCAGCTGGGTCGGCCACCGGGTCGCAAAGGTCAGGGCGTCGCCGTGCCGAAAGGCCACCAGGTGGGGACCGTTGCCCAGCAGCGGTTCGTACTCGCGGCCGGGCTCCCCGCCGTTGTCAGGAGCAGCCGCCGAGCCGGTGTCGGGTGGCCCGGGACGGCGCCGGCGCAGCCGCAGCGTCCGGGACGTGACCAGCAGCTTCTCGTCGTCGAGGTCCTGCGGGGACGACCCGGCGTCGAGCCGCTCGAGCCGGGCGGCCAGCGCGGCATGGTCGACCGGCCGCCGGTTGTCCGGGTCCACGAGCGACAGGTCGACGCCCTCACACCCCTGGTAGACGTCCGGAACCCCGGGCAGCGTCAGCTGCAGCAGCTTCTGCCCGAGCACGGTCGCCCGTGTGGCTGCCGCGCTCGACTCCACCAGTCCGGTCACCGCACCCCGCAGGACGGGGTCGTCCAGCGCTGCCCGAGCGAACCGGGACACCCGCTCCTCGTACGTCTGCTCGGGGTCGATCCACGTCGTGCGGCGCTTGGCCTCGCGGATCGCCTTGATCAGGTACTCCTCGAGGCGGTCGAGCTCGATCGGCCAGGCTCCGACCAGCGTCTGCAGGACCAGGTAGGCGGTCGGCCGGTCGAGTCCCAGCTCGTCGGCGGCCCGGCGCAGCGGCTCCCAGGCCGCCTGCCAGCCGGACGGGTCGCCGGCGGCCGCGAGCAGCCGGGCGCGGACGTCCTCGCTGCGCTTGGTGTCGTGGGTCGACAGCGTCGTCATGCCGGCCGGGTACCGGCCCGCCTGGCGGCGCCCCCACACGTGCAGGTGCCGCACGCTGGGGTGGTCGATGGTGGCCGGGTCGCCGCCGACCTCGGCCAGCCCGACCAGCTCGTGCCAGCGGTAGAACGTCGTGTCCTCGACGCCCTTGGCCATCACCGGACCACAGGTCTGCTGGAAGCGGACGATGAGGTCGCACCCGGCCTCGCTGGTCGTGCCGGTGTCCAGCAGCAGCCGCTCCAGCGCCGTCACCTCGGTGACCAGGTCGGGACGGGCGGCCTGGGCACGCTCGACGGCGGCGACGAGGCGCTCGGCGGAGGCGGGGTCCACGGGGTGGCCGGGGCGCACGTAGCAGCGGTAGACGTCGACCTGCACGAGCAGCTCGGTCAGCGCCTCTGCCAACCGGCCGGGGTCGACCTCGTGGCCCGCGTCCGCACAGGCACGCCGGGCGACCCGGACGAGGCGGTTCAGCTCGGGCTGCAGCAGCCCGGCGACCACCTCGCGCTTGGCGCGCAGCTCCACGGCGGCCAGCTCCGCGCCGCCGTTGGCGTCGGCCCACACTCGTTCGAGCGCCTCCGAGGTGGGCGGCACCAGTGCCTGCTGTACGGCGCGCAACGCGTCATAGCCGGTGGTGCCGGCGCACGCCCATGACGCCGGCAGGGCCTCTTCGCCCTCGAGGATCTTCTCCACCACCACCCACGCCGGGGCGCCCGACGCCGCATCCGCGGTCGCATCGCGCAGCCGCTCGAGGTAGCCCTCGGGATCAGCCAAGCCGTCGGGGTGGTCGATCCTGAACCCGTCCACGATGCCGCGCCGGTACAGGTCGATCAGGAGCGTGTGGGTGGCGTCGAAGACGTCGGGCAGCTCGACGCGCACCGCGACGAGGGAGTCGACGTCGAAGAACCGCCGGTAGGCCAGCACCTCGTCCTTGTCCCGCCAGGACGCCAGGACGAAGTGCTGGCGCTCGAGGGCCGTCCGTACGTCGACGGAGCCGGGGGAGTCCCCGGCGTCCGGGACACTGCCCGGCGCGAGGGGGAAGACGTGGTCGTGATAGCGCAGCACGGGCTGGCCGGCGAGGCCGTCTGCCTCGTCGGGCCGCAGGACGTCGAGGGTGAGCGCCCCCGCGTCGAGCTCGGCCTCCAGGCTGTCCCCGAGGAGCGGCAGCGGGAACCTTCCGCCCGTGTGCGACCAGTCGACGTCGAACCAGTGCGAGGTCGGGGCCTCGGGCCCCAGCCGGAGCGTCTCCCACAGTGCCCGGTTGGCGTGCTCGGGCGCGACCAGCGCCATGTGGTTCGGCACCACGTCGACCACCACGCCCAGCCGGTGCGCGTGCGCGTGCTCGGCCAGCCGTTGCAGCGCGTGCGGCCCACCGAGCTCCGCGGAGACCCGGGAGTGGTCGACGACGTCGTACCCGTGCTGCGAGCCGGTCGCCGCCTGCAGGACCGGGGAGAGGTACAGATGCGAGACGCCCAGCCGGGCCAGGTACGGAACCAGGTCGCGCGCAGCCTCGAAGCCGAAGCTCCCGTGCAGCTGCAGGCGGTACGTGCTGGTCGGTACCCGGGCCGGGTCCGGGCCGCCACCGTGGTGCGGCATGCTCAGCCCCGGCGCAGCACGACGACCGAGTGGTCGGTCAGGGTGCGGGTCTTGCCGGCCGGGACGACCGGGAGCTCGTCGTCGGGAGACGGCACGTGGGCCGTGTCGAGAATGAGAACCCACTCCCGTCCGTACGGGCCGTCCGGGAGGACGAAGTCGACGTCGTGCATGCCGCTGTTGAGCAGGAGCAGGAACGAGTCGTCGACGATCTCCTCACCGCGGGCGCCCGGCTCCGTGATCGCGAGGCCGTTGTAGTAGACCGCGAACGCGGGTGGCGAGGATGCCCAGGTGTCGCCGTCCATGGGCTTGCCGTCGGCGCGCAGCCAGGCGACGTCCGGCACGCCTTCGGCGTCGGTCCTGCCGGTGAAGAACCGTCGACGGCGAAGCACCGGGTGGGCGGCACGCAGCGCGGTCAGCTCGCGGACGAACCCCAGCAGGTCCTCGTCGGGTGACGACCAGTCGATCCACGACAGCGGGCTGTCCTGGCAGTAGGCGTTGTTGTTGCCGCGCTGGGTACGACCGAGCTCGTCGCCGTGCAGGATCATCGGCACGCCCTGGCTGAGCAGCAGGGTGGTGAGCAGGTTGCGCTGCTGCCTGGCCCGGAGGGCGAGCACGTCGGGGTCGTCGGTCTCGCCCTCGACCCCGCAGTTCCACGACCGGTTGTGGCTCTCCCCGTCGTTGTTGTTCTCGCCGTTGGCCTCGTTGTGCTTCTCGTTGTACGACACGAGGTCGCGCAGGGTGAAGCCGTCGTGGGCCGTGACGAAGTTGATCGACGCGTACGGCGCGCGGCCGTCGGACTCGTACAGGTCGCTCGACCCTGCCATGCGGTTGGCGAACTCGCCCAGCGACGGCTCGCCGCGCCAGAAGTCGCGGACCGTGTCGCGGTACTTGCCGTTCCACTCCGTCCACCGCGGCGGGAAGTTGCCGACCTGGTAGCCGCCGGGACCGACGTCCCACGGCTCGGCGATCAGCTTGACCTGGCTGACCACGGGATCCTGCTGGACCAGGTCGAAGAACACGCTGAGCCGGTCGACCTCGTGGAACTGCCGGGCCAGGCTGGCCGCCAGGTCGAAGCGGAACCCGTCGACGTGCATCTCGGTCACCCAGTACCGCAGGGAGTCCATGATGAGCTGGAGGACGTGCGGGTTGCGCATCAGCAGGGTGTTGCCCGTGCCGGTGGTGTCGTAGTAGTGCTGCGGGTCCTCCTCGGACAACCGGTAGTAGGCCTGGTTGTCGATCCCGCGGAAGGCCATCGTCGGACCGAGGTGGGATCCCTCCGCGGTGTGGTTGTAGACCACGTCGAGGATCACCTCGATGCCGGCGCGGTGCAGCTCACGCACCATGGCCTTGAACTCCAGCACCTGCTCGCCGCGCTGGCCGGTCGAGCTGTAGGCGCCGTGCGGGGCGAAGAACCCGATGGTGTTGTAGCCCCAGTAGTTGGACAGCCCGCGCTCGACGAGGTGGGAGTCCTGCACGAACTGGTGCACCGGCATCAGCTCCACGGCGGTGACGCCCAGGTCGACCAGGTGCTGCACGATCACCGGGTGGCCCAGCGCGGCATAGGTGCCGCGAATCTCCTCCGGTACGTCGGGGTGGGTCATGGTGAGCCCGCGCACGTGCGCCTCGTAGATCACCGTCTCGTTGTACGGCCGGTGCGGCGAGCGGTCGTCCTGCCAGTCGAAGTACGGGTTGGTGACGACGGCCTTCATCGTGTGGGGCGCGGAGTCCTCGGTGTTGCGCTTGGTCGGGTCCTTGAAGTCGTAGGAGAAGCAGGCGTTGGCCCAGTCGACCTCCCCCTCGATGGCCTTGGCATACGGGTCCAGCAGCAGCTTGTGCGGATCGCAGCGCTGGCCGCGGCTCGGGTCGTACGGACCGTGCACCCGGAAGCCGTAGCGCTGGCCCGGGCCGATGCGCGGGAGGTAGGTGTGCCATACCAGCGCGTCGCGCTCGGTGAGGGAGACGCGGGCCTCGACGCCGTCATCGTCGAACAGGCAGAGCTCGACCGCGTCCGCGATCTCGGAGAAGAGGGCGAAGTTGGTGCCGGCGCCGTCGAACGACGCGCCCAGTGGGTAGGGGGCTCCTGGCCACACCTCCATGGGGGAGTCCCTTTCGTTGTTCATGGTCGAAGAAACGACCGGCGTGGTTCTTCACCTCAGCCGGTCGGTGAGCAACGACTATCGTCTCAGGACCTGCGGGACTGCGCTGCTCGGGGTCGGCAGTCACGCACCGCTGACCCCCTCGCCACCGCCGGACTGCTCCTCGAACGTCTCGTGCTCGAGCAGGTGGAGCAGCGGGATGCCGAGGGCCCGCCGGGCGCGGGACGCCCAGTCGACGTGCAGGAACTCCTGAACCGCGTGCGGTGCAGTGAGCACGATGGCCTCACGGGCGCCGCACTCCCCGCAGGTCTCGACCAGTGCACGCACCGGGCTCGCCGGTGTGAGCTCCCCGTCGGCCACGTGTCCGTGCGTGCGCAGGAGCGCAAGGCTGCGCGTCAGCCCGTCGCGGGCTTCCGTCACCAGCTCGGCGTCCAGCTGGGCCAGGGTGTCGGCTCCGATCGCATCCAATGGGGGGACCATCTCGTAGCGCGACATCGACCACAGCATGGAGTGCACCTGCGCCGAGGCGTTCTCGACCGGCAGCACCACGTGGTAGCGCACCGGTTCGTCGAGCCCCTCGTGCAGCCCCGTCACCTGCCGGGCGTCCAGGTCGGTGAGCTCGCGTTCGATCAGGAGCACCACGTCGTACACAGCCGACAGGCTACGCGCGCCACCCCGCCTCCGGAACCGCCGACGGCCGCCCGCGCGAGCCGGCTGCAGAGCCCGCCGCCTCGCGGGTGAGCCGCTCAGCACCGGGTCAGCCGACCAGCACCGGGTGAGCCGCTCAGCACCGGGTGAGCCGCTCAGCACCGGGTCAGCCGCTCAGCACCGGGTCAGCCGCTCAGCACCGGGTCAGCCGCTCAGCACCTGGCCGAGGTCGTACGACACGACCTGCTCCAGCTGGGAGTACGTGCAGGACTGCGGGTCGCGGTCGGGCCGCCACCGGCGGAACTGGGTGGTGTGACGGAACCTGGTGCCCTGCATGTGGTCGTAGGCGACCTCCACGACCCGCTCCGGGCGCAGCGCGACGAACGACAGGTCCTTGCCGGCGTTCCAGCGCGACGTACCCCCGGGTCTGCGGCGCCCGGTCTCCTCGTCCCCCTCCTCGGCGCCCCACCGCCACGGGTGGTCGGCCGGGTCGGTCTCCAGCGGACGCAGCTCGTCGACCAGCTCGGCGCGTCGGGCCATGCTGAACGATGCGGCGACGCCCACGTGCTGCAGGGTGCCGTCGCCGTCGTACAGGCCGAGCAGCATCGACCCCAGCAGCGGCTTCTCGGGGGTGGAGGTCTTGTGCAGGCGGTAACCCGCCACCACCACGTCGGCGGTCCGCTCGTGCTTGATCTTGAGCATCGTGCGCTGGCCTGGCGAGTACGGAGCAGCCAGCGGCTTGGCCACCACCCCGTCGAGCCCGGCGCCCTCGAACGTGGCCAGCCACGAGTTGGCCGTGTCGTCGGAGCGCGTGAGCGCCGTGAGGTACACCGGCGCCGTGGCACCCCGCAGCGCCTCCTCCAGCAGCTGGCGCCGCTCGGCGAACGGCCGCCCCGTGAGGTCGTGGTCGTCGAAGGCGAGCAGGTCGAAGGCGACGAACGAGGCCGGTGTCTGCTCGGCCAGCATGCGCACGCGCGAGTCGGCCGGGTGGATGCGGTCCAGCAGCCGCTCGAACTCCAGATGGTCGTCGACCGCCACGACGATCTCGCCGTCGACCACGCAGCGCTGCGGGAGCGAGGCCCGCACCGCCTCGACCACCTCCGGGAAGTACCGGGTGAGCGGGCGCTCGTTGCGGCTGCCGAGCTCGACCGTGTCGCCGTCGCGGAAGACGATGCAGCGGAAGCCGTCCCACTTGGGTTCGTAGGCGAAGCCACCCTCGACGGCGTCGGCCGCCGGCACCGTCTTGACGCTGCGCGCAAGCATCGGGCTCACCGGCGGCGGCACGGGCAGGTCCATCGTGGGGGCGGCCACGTCAGGCTCCTTCGCGTACGTAGCGCATCAACAGCTCGTCGCCGGCCACCAGCACGTGACCGAGTCGCATGCGGACCGGCCCGTCGAGAGCGGCGCCCGCGACCAGGCGGGAGCCGGCGCCACCGATCACCATGGGGCTCATGGTGAGGCAGAACTCGTCGAGCACGCCGGCGGAGAACAGGGCCTGGGTGAGGTGCGGACCGCCCTCGGCCACGACCCGTCGCAGCCCTCGGGCGCCGAGGGTCTCCCGGACCGCGACCAGATCGACACTTCGGTCGCCACAGACCAGCACCTCTGCCCGGTCGGCGACCTCGGCTCTCCGCCCGCCGGGCGCGGAGTCGGCGGTGAACACGAGCGTGCGGGCGCGGTCGTCACCCGCGTCGAGCAACGACTCGGGGACGTCGAGGCTTGTGCTCACCACCGCGATCGGCGGCAGCGGCGCGAGCCCCAGGCGCGCCCGCATGTCCTGGTCGACCTCGGTCGGCCGCACCGGTGCGTACTGCTCGGCGCGAGCGGTCCCCGCTCCGACGAGCACGACATCGGACAGCCCCCGCAGCAGCGCGAACACCTCCTGGTCTGACGCCGACGACAGACCCTCCGGATGTCCGTGGGCGTCGACGACCGCACCGTCGAGGGTGGCGACGAAGTTCAGCCGCAGCCAGGTGCGCTCGAGCGGATAGGCGTAGGCGGCCTCGAGGTCGTCGGCCGCGAGGTCCCCCCCGACGGGCTGCAGCATCTGCACCCCCCGATCCTGTCACCGCCCTGGCGCGCGTTTTCGCAGGGTGGGCTGCGAAAGCGTCGCTACCGCAGCGCTGCAGCGCCCGGGAGGCGCGATTTTCGCTGCGACAGTGACCAAGTGGAGCCTCCGGGCCGAGGCGCCCGACGCGAAGCCGTCAGGGCCGAGGCGCCCGACGCGAAGCCGCCAGGGCCGAGCCGCCCGACGCGAAGTCCGCTCGAACCTGGTCAGAGGAGGCGGCCGGTCGGCTGCCGACGCAGTACGGGCACGCGGGCCGGCCGTCAGGCGGGCAGCGGAACCAGCTCGACCGCGCCCACGGCATACCGCTCGAGCACGGTGCGGGCTACCTCGACATCGGCACCCAGCGGCTCCGACACCGCGACAGCGCCGGCCTCGAGCGCCAGCTCGGCCGCACGGTCGGGGAGGAAGCCCGGAGCAAGGAAGAAGGACCCGACCGCGATGTGTCGTCGACCGTCGTTCCGGAACGCTCGGACCGCCTCGCCGGTCGATGGCGGCGTGGCGGAGGCGAAGGCCGTGAGCACCGGCAGCCGGTGCCGCGAGCCCCAGGCCCGCGCCACTCGCTGCACGCCCGCGTTCGCCACCTGGTCGCTCGAGCCGGCGGCGGCCAGCACGAGCGCGTCCAGCTCGCGGACGCGCGCCGCGGCCAGGGCCGCCCGCAGCCGAACGTCGAGAACGTCGAGGAAGCTGCGCCGAGCGCCGAGTACGGACGTCGTCTGCACCCGCATGCCGGTGCGCGCCACCGCCGCCGCGACCGCGGCGGGGACGTCCACCTTGGCGTGGTACGCCTCGGTGAGCAGCAGCGGCACCACGACCACCTCCTCGACGCCGTCGGCGGCAAGGGCGTCGAACGCCTCGGCGTGGCCGGGTCGGGCCAGCTCCAGGAACGCCGTCTCGATGCGCAGGTCGGGGCGCAGGGCGCGTACCTCGTCGCGCAGGGCCTGGACCGTCGCGGCCGACCTGCGGTCGCGGCTGCCATGTGCGAGGGCGAGCAGGGCCGGTGCAGTCATGAGGCGCCGCTCCTTTCGGTGCTGGAGTTCAGTTCCCTGGTGCGGGATGTGGTGCGGGGTGCGGCGCTGGCCGGACGGCGCGGGTCAGGCATGGATGCCGCACTCGGTCTTGGTCGTGCCGGCCCAGCGGCCGCTGCGAGCGTCGTCGCCCGGATCGACCCGGTGCGTGCAGGTGCGGCAACCGATCGAGGGGTAGCCGTCGTCGACCAGGGGGTTGACGAGGACGCCCTGCTCGGCGATGTACGCGTCGACGTCGGCCTGCGTCCACCGCGCCAGCGGCGAGACCTTGACCTTGTGCTTGGCGGCGTCCCAGCCGACCACCGGCGTGATCACCCGGTTGTGGGTCTCGTCGCGGCGCAGCCCCGTCGCCCAGGCGTCGTAGTCGGCAAGCGACCGCCGCAGCGGCTCCACCTTGCGCATGGCGCAGCACTGGTCGGGGTTGCGGGCCCACAGGTCGGGTCCGTACCGCTCGTCCTGCTCGGCGACGGTGAGCTCGGGGTGCGCTGTCACCACGTTCACGGGCAGCGTCGCCGCAACGGCGTCCCTGGTGCCGATGGTCTCGGGGAAGTGGTACCCGGTGTCGAGGAAGACCAGGTCGATGCCGGGCGCGACCTGCGAGGCGAGGTGCGCGAGCACGGCGTCTGCCATCGACGACGTCACACAGAAGCGCGAGCCGAAGGTGTCCACGGCCCAGGCGAGGATCACCTCGGCGGGCGCCAGCTCGAGCTCGGCGCCGGCCACCACCGCCAGGTCGCGCAGCTCCCCCTCCGAGCGCCCGGCGGCGAGCCCACCACGCCGGGGCGGACCCAGCGTGAGATCCACCACCGTCATCGCGGCGCCCCCGGGGACCCTGGCGTCAGAAGTCCCAGGAACTTCACCGAGAAGGCCCTCCGACAGCCCCGGCACTCCCAGGCACCGTGCGTCTCGCCGTGAGGGAAGAGGTCCTCGTCACCGCAGTACGGGCAGTGCATCAGGGCCGTGTGCCCTCCACCCGAGACGGTCATCGCAGCGCCTCCTCGTCGGCCCGGGTGGCCCAGCGCGCGAACGGCTCGTCGTGGTCACGCTCCTTCATCCAGCGGCGCACCACTCGCTCCACGTAGTCGGCCAGGCCGTCGGCCGTCACCTTGTGCCGCCGGAGCTTGCGTCCGAAGCCGGCCTCGCCCCGGGTCTCCAGCGCCAGCCCGCCGCCCAGGTGCACCTGGAAGCCCTCCACCTGGTTGCCGTCGTCGTCGGTCACGATCTGGCCCTTGAGCCCGATGTCGGCGACCTGGATCCGCGCGCACGAGTTCGGACAGCCGTTGACGTTGACGGTGAGCGGCTCGTCGAGCTCGGGGATCCGGCGCTCCATCTCGTCGACCAGTCGGGCGGCCAGCGACTTCGTCTCGACGATCGCGAGCTTGCAGTACTCGAGCCCGGTGCAGGCCATGGTGCCGCGGCGCCACTGCGACGGTCGGGCATGCAGGCCGAGGTCGTCGAGAGCCTGGACAAGCGGCTCCACCTCGTCGTCGGCGACGTCGAGCACCACCAGCTTCTGGTACGGCGTCAGCCGGACCCGGTCGCTGCCGTGCTGCTCGACGACGTCGGCGAGGCGGGACAGCAGCGGACCACTCACCCGGCCCACGGTCGGTGCGACCCCGACGTACGACCGTCCGTCGGCTTGGCGGTGCACGCCGATGTGGTCGGCGGCGACGGTCGGCACGGCAGGGGCGGGTCCGTCGGTCAGGCGCCGACCCAGGTACTCGTCGGACTCGAGCTTGTCGCGGAAGCCCTGGGCACCCCAGTCAGCGACCAGGAACTTGATCCGTGCCCGGGCGCGGAGCCGCCGGTAGCCGTAGTCGCGGAAGATCTGCACGATCCCCAGCCACACCTCGGGGACATCCTCCAGCGGCACCCAGGCGCCCAGGCGCTTGGCCAGCATGGGGTTGGTCGAGAGCCCGCCGCCGACCCAGACGTCGAATCCGGGGCCGTGCTCCGGGTGGTCGACGCCGACGAAGGCCACGTCGTTGCACGCGGGCACGACGTCCTGGCTGGGATGGCCGGAGATCGCGGTCTTGAACTTGCGGGGGAGGTTGGCCAGCTCGGGGTCACCGATGAAGCGGCGCTCGATCTCCCGGATGGCCGGCGTGCCGTCCAGGATCTCGTCGGCGGCGATCCCGGCGAGCGGGCTGCCGAGGATGACGCGAGGGGTGTCGCCGCAGGCCTCCTGCGTGCTCAGCCCGACCGACTCGAGCCGGGACCAGATCGCCGGCATGTCCTCGACGCGGATCCAGTGCAGCTGGATGTTCTGCCGGTCGGTGATGTCGGCGGTGCCGCGCCCGTACGTGGTGGAGATGTCGGCGATGGCGCGCAGCTGCTCGAGATCCAGCTGGCCGCTGTCGATGCGCACCCGCAGCATGAAGTAGCGGTCATCGAGCTCGGAGGGGTCGAGCGTGGCCGTGCGGCCACCGTCGATGCCCGGCTTCCGCTGGGTGTAGAGGCCCCACCAGCGGAAGCGGCCGCGCAGGTCGGCGGGGTCGATGGAGTCGAACCCGCGGTGTGCGTAGACGGTCTCGATGCGCTGCCGCACGTGCAGTGGCAGGTCGTCCTTCTTGACCTGCTCGTTGGGGTTGAGCGGCTCCCGGTGTCCGCGCGCCCACTGGCCCTCGCCGCGTGCGGGCCGGGGCGGTCGAGCGGACGGGAGGGTCTCAGGTGCAGCAGGCATGGGCGCGTCCTCAGGCGAAGGGACGCGCGGTCGACCGCGACTGCCAGAACCGGGCGGCACGACCGCGCGCCCGGGAGATCAGGCGGCGAGGGTCAGAGGTGCCGACACATGCTGCTGCGCACGCGGCCGAGGTCCACGTGGATCCGTCCCACGAGGTGGGTGCTCTGGGCGTGCGCCATGACGAGAGTGTGGGCGCGTCATCGACGCATCACAAACCGTCATCTCACCATATGGTACGGGTGCCCGAAATGCGAGATGCAGCTCTCAGGATTGCGCGGTGGCGCCGGCCCACCAGCGGCGGCGGCGCGGGGTTCGTCGCGAGGGCAGTGCGGCTTGCGCCAGGCGGGGGAGTCGCGGCAATACCGGGCTTGCGGGGCGCAGATAGATACCGTAGGCGGCATGTCGCCGGGTCGGGTCAACGACGCCGGTACTTCGGACGACCGCACCCCGGCGGACAGGTCGACCCGGGACCGTGACCAGGAGGCCACCGGCGACCCCGGCACCTCATCGCCGGACCCGGTTCCGGCCGGGGCGTCGGCACGGGAGCCGCAGGACGAGGCCCCGGCGCTGCCCCCGCCACCCACCACCGTGCGTGGCATCGCCTGGAAGCTGCTGGCGAGCACGGTGGGTGCCTGCATGCGCTACCGCGTGACCGGCCTCGCTGCCGAGGCGGCCTTCTTCGCGATCCTTTCGCTGCCGCCGCTCGTCTTCGGGCTCGCAGGCTCCATCGGCTACGTGGCCAACCGCTGGGAAGTGGCGGAGATCGACAACTTCAAGACCGAGATCATCGAGCTGTCCCGTCGGGCGCTCACCGACGACACCGTGGACACGATCATCCGGCCCACCTTGAACCAGGTGCTCGACGAGGGACGCGTCGACGTGATCTCGATCGGCTTCGTGCTGGCGCTGTGGTCGGGCTCCCGGGCGCTCAACGTGTTCGTCGACACCATCACGATCATGTACGGCCTGGGCGGCCGCCGCGGCATCGTCCGCACCCGGGCACTGTCGTTCACCCTCTATGTCGTCGCTCTGCTGCTCGGCATCGTCGTCGTGCCGCTGATCCTCGCGGGACCGGCACTGGTGTCCGCGCTCATCCCCGAGCAGCTGTCCTGGCTGCAGCGGCTGTACTGGCCGACGGTGCTGCTGCTGACCGTCGTGTTCATCACCACGCTGTACCACCTGTCGGTCCCCGTACGCACGTCGTGGCGCTACGACGTACCGGGGGCCATCCTCACGCTTGCCGTGTGGATCGCCGGCAGCTGGGGCCGTACGCCGGCTCCGGGACAACGCGATGGCCGCACGGATGCGTGAGGCCGGGCTCGACGAGAGCGGCCTGGGAGGCCTGTCAGGCGCCATCCGCGAGGCGGGACCGGAGGCCGAACAGCACCTCGCCGAGCATGACGAGCGGGTGCGCATGGACGAGCGGGCGCGTCTCGAGGGCCGACAACGCGACGGTTCCCGCCCCCGACCCCCGGACTCCCCGGAGCAGTCGCGGGACCCGCGGCCGGTGACTTCGCAGGACGAGACCGAGCTCCTGGAGCAACCGCCGCAGACCAGATGACGGCGTGAGCCGAACGCCTGCGCCCCTGTTGGTCCGCCGGTACGGTGCGGCTGTGAAAGACCACCGTCGCCCGTCGGATGGCTGTCGGCACGAGTGGGTGGCGACAGCCCCGACCGCGGACGCCTTCGTCCGAACGCCCGGGAGCCGCTGCCTGCACTGCGGCCGCTTCAGCTACCGCCCCAGCCCACCGCGCGACCCCCGCCGGCCCTACAGCGGCTGACTCTGTCGGGACCATCTCGGGCGGTCGAATAGAACACCTGTGCGATTGTGGTGCATGCTGTCGGTGATGGCCGGCGGGATGCACAGGCGGGACGGGTCGCCCAGCCTGTCCGCCCGAACGGCGAACCGACAGCACAGCGGCGACGACCGGATCAGTCGGCTCCGTCGCCGGCACTGCTGGGTGCTCGGTACCGGCCGCGACCCCGGTCCGTGGCCCGGCCTGGTCGTCGAGTGGCGACAGACCGGCGAGGGCTGGCAGGCGCGGGTCGTGTATGCGGTGGGTGACACGTCGACGACGACCCACGAGTGGCTGCCAGCGGCGCGGCTGCGACCGGGGTCGTGGCCGGGAACCGCGGCCGACTGACGATCAGGCGCGGCGCGCCGGCTCGGGAACCACGGACAGACGAGCAGCGGACGCCGTCGTCGGCCTCGAGGGCACGCCCGGCGAGAGCGTGGCACCGCGGTTGGCCTCCAGCAGGGCGCTCAGCTCGTGGCGAGGCATCGGCGCCCCGTACAGGAAGCCCTGGGCGTGATCGCAACCGAGTCGACGGATCTGCTCGTGCTGCGCCGTGGTCTCGACCCCCTCGGCCGTGACGCTGAGATCGAGCTCGTGTGCCAGCCTGGCCACCGCCCTGATGATGGCCGTCCCTGCAGTCCCGGCTGACCCGCTGCCGATGTCGGCGATGAAGGCTTGGTCGATCTTGACGATGTCCACGGGGAAGCGTCGGAGGTGGCTGAGCCCGGAGTAGCCGGTGCCGAAGTCGTCGAGTGCCATGCGTACGCCGAAGGCACGCAGGTCATCGAGCACCATGAGGGCGCGCTCGGTGTCGTCGAGGAAGATGCTCTCGGTGAGCTCGAGGACGAGCGCTGCCGGGTCCATGGAGGTCTCGGCCAGGACGGTGGCAACCGTGGCGCTGAAGCCCGGCGCCATGAGCTGCTTGGCCGAGACGTTGACCGAGACGTCCACAGGAGACGCGACCGCGCGCGACCAGTGGTCGTGGTCCTCGCATGCGCGTCTCAGCACCCACTCGCCGATCTGCAGGATCAGACCGTCTCGCTCGGCGACGCTGACCATGGCGCGGGGGTCGATGGGCCCGCGGTTCGGGTCGGTCCAGCGCAGCAGTGCCTCGGCGCCGGTCACGCGTCCGTCGGCCGTGCGGACTATCGGCTGGTAGGCCACGTCGAGCCGGTCGAGAGCGGAGGCGTTCTGCAGGTCGCGGCGGAAGATGCTGCGGTCACCCGTCTGCCGGGCGGACCGTAGGTCGACCAGCCGGTTGCGGACGCCGTCGCGGCGTCTCGCCTGGTACAACGCGACCGCGGCGTCGACGACGACCTCGTACGACAGATCCTCGCCGGCGCCGGCGTAGGCGAGCCCCACGGTGGCGGTGACCATGAGCGGACCGCCGCCCGTGGCCGGCAGCACGAACGGGGTCGACAGGGCGCCGGCGAGCCGGCCGGCCACGTCCTCGACCTCGCGCGGCCCAGGGAGGTCCTCGCAGAGGAACATGTACTCGTCGCCGCGCGTGCGCGCCAGCGTGTCCCCGGGTCGCACGCTGCTCAACAGACGGTCGGCGACGGCCCGCAGCAGCTGGTCGCCTGCCGCGTGTCCGTGGCAGGCGTTGATCGATGCGAACTCGTCCAGGTCGATGATCATGACGCCGGCGAAGGTCTGCGACCGCTCGGCGCGTTGCGCGGCGTGCTCGATCCGCTGCTCGAGCAGCACGCGATTCGGCAACCCGGTCAGCGCGTCGTACAGCGCCGAGCTGCGCGCCTGGTCAGCGCCGTCACGGGCCTGGTCGCGGGACTGCGCGTTCAGCAGGTACGCCGACGCGACGTCGGACAGCGTCTGCGCGACCGCGAGGTGGCGCGGATCCAGTGGCCCAGCGGGCTCGAGATAGAGGTCGAGAGCACCCAGCCGGCCCGTGGCGTGATGCAGTGGGAGCGTGAAGACGGCGCCGAACCCGGCTGCCACGGCCATGGGCGCCAGCAGCGGAAAACGATCGTCGTCACCGAGATCGGAAGCGGAGACCTGATGCCCGGACTCGTACGCCAGCAGACACGGCCCCTCGCCCAGCTGCGTCTGCAGCTGCTCCAGCCGCATCGTCGGCTCCGACGTTGCGGCGATGTACTGCGCCGCCAGCCCCGGCGAGATGAGGGTGGCCCCGGCGCCGGCGACGGGCAATGCCTCGGTGACTCTGTGGACCAGGTTGTCGAGGATTCCCTGGATCGGGAAGTCGCCCCGCAGGGTGGACGTGAAGTCGCGGAGCGCCGCGGAGAGCAGTTCGTCGTGGACCACGTCGCCTCAAACCTCCGTGTTGCAGAGGCCGCGGGGTCCGGGCGGCGTGTACTTCCGTGCAGCGTTCCGGTCAGCCTAGCGCCGACGGTGCGCTGTGGTGCGGCCGCGGGGTGCATCTGAGCGCCGCTCCGAGGTGCGCCCCGGCAGGCGCACACCGAGCGGGTTCACCACCCGGCGAGTACGGTCGACGCGGAGGAGGGAGAGCCGATGGTGGTGCCGGCCGGCCGTCTCGCGGAGGTCTTCGTCGAGGTCGCTGACACCCTCGTCGACACCTTCGACATGTTCGAGTTCCTCGGTCTGGTGACCCGGCGTACCGCCGAGATCGTGCAGTCCGAAGCGGCCGGGCTCTGCCTCGCGGACGGCGACGGTCGGCTCCAGTTCATGGCGGCCTCGAACGAGACCACTGAGCTGCTCGAGCTCTTCCAGGTGCAGGCCGATGAAGGGCCGTGCCAGGACGCCTTCCACTCCGGAGCTGCGGTCGTGAACGCCGACCTCGCGGAGGCAGGCGACAGATGGCCGGGTTTCGCACCCCGGGCAGTCGCGTCCGGCTACCGCTCGGTGCACGCCATGCCGCTACGGCTGCGAGGGTCGACGGTGGGAGCCCTCAACCTGTTCAACCACGACACCGGGCGGCTGAGTCCCGAGGATGTGCACGTGGTGCAGGCTCTCGCGGACGTCGCCACGATCGGTCTGCTCCAGGAGCGGGCCCTGCGTCGTGCGGAGGTCCTGAGCGAACAGCTGCAGTCGGCGCTGGACAGCCGGATCGTCATCGAGCAGGCCAAGGGCGCTGTTGCCCAGCTCCACTCGGTCAGCATCGACGAGGCGTTCCAGCTCATGCGCGGCTACGCCCGGCGCAACCGGACACGGCTCAGCGACGTCGCCCAGGCAGTCGTGGACGATCCCACCAGGCTCCCGAGTCTGGGACCGCGCTGAGCCCTGCGGCCGGCGGATGCTGCCGAGCTGCGGTGCGCAGGGCTGTCGCTGTTCCGGCCGGTTGGTCGGGCCGGTTGGTCCGGCCGATTGGTCCGGCCGCTCCTTCAGGCCCGCGGTGACTCAGGGCCACTGGACGACGCCACCACCGTCGACCCGTCCCTCGTGCAGGCCCCCGTGACCGACCTTGAGCCGGCAGGTGCACCGCGGGCGGCTGGTGGTGACCTCGCACGGCAGAGCCAGGCTCCACCCGATGCCGGTCCACGGCGCGCCGGCCAGCTGCAGGACATGGGCGTCATCGACCTCGGGGAGGTCGGAGGTGGCGTCAGTGGACGCCGGGTGGTCTCCGTGGGCCGAGAGGCTCATTCCACATCCTGGAGCGGCAGTGCAGGCTCACGTGCCCGGTACGCGGGCTGCGCAGTGCTAGCGCAACATCACCTACAGTAAACAGCATATTACGGACTGTGCCCCAGCGGGAGGGGTTGCGCACCGCGAAAGCGGTGCGACGGTCAGTCGGCCCGCCACGTGATGTGGTGCGACTTGTCCGCCGGGAAGGCCCCGGTTGCGCGCCGAAGGGACGAGGGGGTCCTGGTGACGCTTGACTCCCCTGCGCAGTTCTCGATGCTAGGGGGGACACCGTGTGCAGGCACCCAGTTCGCTGCGGTCCTGCCTGCCGCTGCACGTCCAACCGAGGAGCTCGTCCATGGAGCAGTCATGCGATCACTGCGGACACGGCTATGACGCCCATGCGGACGACCATCCCTTCGCCTGGCCCCCGCCGCCGTTGCTGGTCGACGTGCCGGCGCCGTGCCCCTGGTGGTGCACGGTGGATCATGACGAGACGTACACCGACGACGTGACGCACGCCGCTGCCGCGGTTGCCCCCGTACCGCTCACGAGCTTCGCCCTGGAGCCACCCGACCAGCTCGAGGTCGCGGTCGTCTCGCTGGTCGGTTCGGACGGCAGGGCGGGGCGCGCACACATCGACGTTGCCTGCGGTGATGCCGGCGTCGTGGTCACCGACTCGGTGCTGCTGCGGCTGCTTGCCGCCGACGAGCGCGCGCACGCGGACCGCCTGGAGGCCACGGCGGACCTGTACGACCTCATTCAGCGCAGGGAAGCCGGGCGGGTGTGACCGCCGGTCGACGCAGGCGCCCCACCGAGCGCATTCGGATGTGCCCGGATCCCGCGACGATTAGTTCCGCAGACGCTGGGTAACGCACCGGGGGTGAGCGGGTGGCGGGTCACTGTCGACCTTGACACGGCTGAGCCGATGGGCGAACGCCAGGTCGACAGCGTGTCGAGCGCGCTGGAGAGCTGCGAGGCCGCGGTCGAGCGCAGATGGGTCGGCCTGTCGGTCGCACTGTCGGTCCCGACCAGCCCGGCCAACCCGGTCCGCGCCAGCGCGTGGGGCGTACGAGCCGTGACGCGTGCCGTGACCGGTGCCGGCGGTCAGGTCGCCCGCTGGCGGGGGGTCGAGGCACTGACTCACGAGCAGGCAACGGCGCGGCTCGCCGGGCCCACGCCGATACTTCCCGAGCTGGTGGGCACGGCGACAGCGGCGGAGATCCTCGGCGTGACCAGGCAGCGCGTGATCCAGCTCTGCCGGCAGGATCCTCGCTTCCCAGCGCCGGTGAGCGAGGTGCGTGCGTACCGCGTGTGGACCCGGGCCAGCATCAAGGCCTTCGACGAGGTGCGGAACCGCAAGCAGGGCAGGCGTTCGGCGCTGGCCGGCTGACGGCCGTCGGGCTCGTCGCGTCCGGCAGACTCCGCTACGCCCGTCCGTCGCTCTCGGCCGCGCGCTCGCAAGTCCCTCAGGTCCCGCAGAACGTCCGGTACGAGCCGAAGTGCTCCGGGGCGGGATCGGCGTAGCGGCCGAGCTCCGGTCGGGCGCGGTAGGGGTCGGTCACCGCCTCCAGGAGCCGCTCGAGCGGGGCCAGGTCTGCCTCGGTCGCGGCTGTGAGGGCCTCCTCGACCAGATGGTTGCGAGGGATATAGGCGGGGTTGACCCGGTCCATCGCGCCGGGATCCGGATCCAGGGCGCACCACCGCTCCGACCAGGCGTCGAACGCCGCGAGGTCAAGGAACCGGCCGCGTGCGGGCTCGGCGTCGCCGCGGGCGGCTGACGCGAGGTCGCGGAAGAACGAGGTGTGATCGACGGAACTCTGCTGCAGAAGGGTGAGCAGCTCGCCCACCAGAGGCGAGGTCACCGTCTCGTCGAGGCCGTGGGACAGGCCGAGCTTGGCCCGCATGCCGGCCGACCAGGCGGCGCTGTACTGGTGCCGGAACGCGCCGAGTGACTCCTCTGCGAGCGCGACTGCTTGCTGCTGGTCGTCAGAGAGCAGGGGGAGGAGGGCCTCGGCGAGCCGGGCGAGGTTCCACTCTGCCACCACCGGCTGGTTGCCGTACGCATAGCGTCCCCCATGGTCGATCGAGCTGTAGACCGTGGCGGGGTCGAAAGCCTCCAGGAACGCGCACGGGCCGTAGTCGATCGTCTCGCCCGAGATCGTCATGTTGTCGGTGTTCATGACCCCGTGGATGAATCCCACGAGCATCCACTTCGCCACCAGCGACGCCTGGGTCGCGACCACTGCCTCGAACAGCGCGAGATAGGGCTGCTCGGCTTCGGCGGCGTCGGGGTGGTGGCGGCCGATCGCGTGGTCGGCGAGGCGACGCAGGAGGCCGATGTCGCCGGTTGCTCGGGCGTACTGGAAGCTGCCCACGCGCAGATGGCTGCTCGCGACCCGCGCGAGCACCGCGCCGGGGAGCACGGTCTCGCGTCGCACCGGTCGCCCTGTTGCCACCACCGCGAGGGACCGGGTCGTGGGAATGCCCAGTGCGTGCATGGCCTCGGCGACGACGTACTCGCGCAGCATCGGCCCCACCGCGGCCAGACCGTCACCGCCGCGCGCGAACGGCGTGCGCCCGGAGCCCTTGAGATGGAGGTCGCGGAGGCGACCGCTGGCATCGACCACCTCACCGAGCAGGAGTGCACGCCCGTCGCCGAGACGCGGCGAGTACCCACCGAACTGGTGTCCGGCGTAGGCCTGTGCCACCGGAGTGGCACTCTCGGGGATGAGATTGCCCACCAGCAGTCGCAGACCGTCCGGGCTCCGCAACCAGTCGGGGTCGAGGCCCAGCTCTGCGGCCAGGGCCGCGTTCAGCACCAGCAGGCGAGGATCCGGTGCCTCCTCGGCCTGCCAGGCGACAGCCAGCTCCGGAAGTTCCCGGGCGAAGCTGCCGTCCAGCGCGACAGTCGGTGGCAGTGCGACGCTCATGCGATCGAGCGTACGAGTCTCTCCGCGACCGGCCACCCGGGCTGCACCCCGCGATCCCGGCTCCCCGGCGGCTTCAGGGGACAGATGCCCTCAACCCTCCGAACTCCGTCATCGAACGGCTGCGCCGCGCGGCCGATCGGCCCAGTCCGACCCACGCCTGACCACCGGTGCGGCGACGAACGAAATACTCGGAGCAGGAGTGCCACAGTCGGCGGGGGCCGCCCCGCCCGACTGTTCGGGGGGAGCGACCAGTGCAGGCACCGATCGATCGGCTGCAAGGTCTGCGCGACTTCGCACGCGCGGCGGCGACCGCCGGCGTCGCGTTGAGAGCCACGGACACTGACTGGACAGCCGGCAGCGGACGAGAGGTGTCAGGCACCGCCCTGTCTCTGCTGCTCCTTCTCACCGGGCGGACCTCGACAGCGGTCGGACATCTCCACGGCCCCGGAGTCGCGCGGCTGTCCGCCTGAGCACGCCGACCCTCGGCGGACCCATGCGTACGGCCGGCGTTCGTCGTCTCTCGCCAGAACTTCTTGCCGGATGCGCGTCATGCCAGGCGCCGGTGAGCGTCCTTGATGGTGGATGACGGCAGCCGGCGCCCCACCACCCTGCGCCGGCTGCCGTCATCCTCTCCGGCTGCCGCATCTGGTGCCGGTGTCCGAGCCCGAGTTGCCCGCCGACACCCGCGGCGCGAGACGCTGCGATGGGTCGACGGCTGACGACGGGTGGTTGAGGCCCGCACCGCGGGGTACGGGCCCCCCGTGCCTCAACCCTTCCTTCTGGGCCTGCTCGCCGCCACGATCACGGCGGGACCGGTCGTGGGCGTGATCGGCTTCCAGTTGGGTGCGGACTCTCAGTACCTGTGGCTCCTGGTGCCGCTCGTGGTGCTGGTGTGCACGATCGCTGTGATGGCCAGTCAGGGCACGCGGGGCTGACGCCGCCTGGGGATCAGTGTGCGGAGAAGCCACGGACTACGTCCGCCGCCGGGCGAGCAGCGTGGAGTCGTGGACGGCAACGCTTTCCCCGTCGTGTGTCATCGTGCGTGGCCGCTGCTCGGCCACTAGGACGTGGAAGGTGTCGGGCAGGCCGGGGAGCAGGTCCTCGGCGAGGAACATGGCTCGGCGCTTGGCCGCGGTGAGCTGGGTGAACACGTCGGCGGGGGCGTGGCCGACGACGAGGAGGTGCCCGCCGGGGGCGACGGCATCGGCCAGCCGACGGGTCACCTGCACCATGCCCTGGTCGGGTGGGTGCAGGAAATGGGTGGTGACCAGGTCGTAAGTTCGGCCGTCGGCCGCAAAGGTCCGGGCGTCGACCTGCCACCAGTCGGTGACGTCGGCGACCCCGGCCTCGTCGGCGTGCCGGGCGGCGCGAGCCAGGCCGTTGGCGGAGAAGTCGGCACCGGTGACCCTCCAGCCCTGGCGGGCGAGCCAGATCACGTCGCCGCCCTCACCGCAGCCGACGTCGAGCGCGGTGCCCGGCGTCAGCCCCGCCACCTCGGCGACCAGCTGCGGGTTGGGGTTGCCGCTCCAGATCCTCTCCTCACCGGAGTACCGCTCCTCCCAGCTCTGCGGCTCGAACATCTCCGCAGCGTCGTTCTCGCCTTGCGGGTGCACGTGGCCGTGCCCCGTCATCACGCGGCCTCCTTCCGGCGCTGTGCCACGGCGGCGGCGGTCTCCTCGAGGATGAGCTCGTGGTTGAGCATCGTGCCCGCCATCATGCCGTCGGCGGCCGAGGTGATGACCCCGCCGTACGGCATGGCCGCGTTGCCCACGACCTTCACGCCGGGC
>JAQSWV010000054.1 GCA_029266455.1 Nocardioidaceae bacterium | reverse complement strand
GCCTGGTGCGGAAGCTGATCGTGTCCTCGGCCTCGTTCCATCCCGACGGTGACCGAGAGGAGAACAGTGAGGCGGTCGGCTCACTCACCGTCGACCTGATCGCGGGGACGCCGATGGAGCAGGAGTACGTCGCCAAGTCGCCGCACCCCGACAGGCTGCAGGACCTGCTCGACAAGCTCGGGTCGTTCGACGAGGGCGCTGGCGGCTGGTCCGACGACGAGATAGCGGGAATCACCGCTCCCACGCTGATCACGCTCGGCGACTGCGACATGGTCAAGCTCGACCACGCGGTCAGGTTCCTGCGGCTCCGGGGCGGTGATGTCAACGGCGACTTCGTTGGCGTCCCTTCCTCACAGTTGGCGGTGTTCCCCGGCACGACCCACTTCTTCGGTTTGGCCCGCACCGAGCTGGTCCTAGACGTGGTGCTCCACTTCCTCGACGCGCCGACGCCCGAGAGCTGAGGCACGCGACCCCCTGCATCGCCCCCCCGGCGACGATCCGCGAGTTGTGCAGGCCGCCGCCCCTGCATCCCCCGCGATCCGCGAGTTGTGCAGGCCGCCGCCCCTGCCAAGCCTCCCGTTCCCCTGCTTCGCGCGTCCCCTCCCCGCGATCCGCGAGTTGTGCAGGTCGCTGCCCCCTGCACAACTCGCGGATCGTGCGCAATGGGCGGGTCGCTGCGTCGCTGACCCTGCCCCTGCCCCTGCACAACTCGCGGATCGTGCGCATTGGGCGGGTCGCTGCGTCGCTGACCCTGCCCCTGCCCCGCCCCTGCCCCGCCCGCCCCTGCCCCTGCACAACTCGCGGATCGTCGGGGTGGGAGGGCGCGGGGTGGTGGGAAAGGAAACGCCTGGTACTCAGCCCAGCACGCCGGCGACATCGAGGATCGAGTAGATCCCGAGGCCGGTGGCGAGCAGGACCACCACCCCACCGAGCGTGTTGGTGACGGGGCCGTTCGTGTACTGGCCAAGGAGGTTGCTCCGGTTCATCACGATCAGCAGGAATATTGCGACAGCCGGGAGCAGGATGCCGTTGGCGACCTGTGCGAAGACGATGAGCGAGACGGGGTTGGTTCCGAAGTACGCGTACGCGGTCCCCACCACCACGATGACCGCCCACACCGACCGGAACCTCCAACTCGAGAGATCGCGTCCCCAGCCGAGCGCCCCCGAGGTGGCGTAGGCGGCCGCGAGAGGTGCGGTGATGGCGCTCGTGAGCCCGGCCGCCAGCAGACCGACGGCGAAGAAGTACTTCGCCGTCGCGCCGAGCAGCGGTTCGAGCTGCTCGGCCATCTGCGCGGCGCTGGTCACCTCGGTGCCGCTGCGGAAGAACGCCGCTGCGGCGGTCGAGACGATGGCCATCGTGATGAGTCCCCCGAGGATGATCGACAGTGTCGTGTCGGTCCGGCTCTCCGCGAGCGCCTGACCGGTCGGCACAGTCTCGGACCACTTCTCCTGCACGGAGCTGGCGTGCAGGAACAGGTTGTACGGAACGACGGTCGTCCCGACGAGGGCAGTGACCGTGAGCAGCTCCCCCGCCGGGATGTCCGGGACGAGCACTCCTCCGGCGATGTCGCCGAGGCTCGGGCGCACCATGATCGCCGTCACCAGGAACACGATGCTCATCACGATCACCAACGCCACCAGGGTTCGCTCGATGACCTTGTACGCGCCGGAGGCGAGAAGCGCGAAGGCCGACACCCCCACGACGAGCGCCCACGTGTCCGCCGAACCGCCCACGGTCTCGAGTGCGATTGCTGCGCCGGTGATGTTGCCGCCCTCATAGGCCGCATTCCCGACCGCGATGGCCGCCACCACCAGAACCACCGCAAGGACCTTGAAGACGGGATTGTCGAACGTGGTGCGCAGTGCCTCTCCCAGGCCCTCACGGCTGACCACACCCAGTCGGGCACTCATCTCCTGCAGGACAATCGTGGCGAAGATGGCAACCACCAAGGCCCACAGCAAGGCGTAACCGGTGCTTCCGCCGGTCACGGTCGCGGTGGTGACCGTCCCCGGCCCGATGAAGGCCGCCGTCACGAGCAGGCCCGGACCGAGGTTCTTGAGCCGCGTGAGCAACGCCTCCACCCTTCTCTCGGAACATCGAGCAGCGCTGATCCGAGAGGAAACTAGTACAGCGCACATCTATCGTGCGAAGCGCCGCTGCGCCGCAGCGGCTTGTCGACCTGTCGCATGCTGTCGGAGTTGGCGGGTCGGGCCCTCCCGCACCTAGGGGTGCCTCGACGCCGACATCCGCCGGTCCTCCGGCCCCTCCCCGCTCGTCGGCGCCGGGTCACTGGTGGGGTACGGGATGAACATCCCGCGGTCGGGGTCGATCTCGAGCCGGCGGCCGAGCGGTGGAAACGCGCGCTGCGGACAGCTGCTACGTTCGCAGACTTTGCAACCAACTCCGATCGGAGTCGCCCCGTGTGGGTCACGAGGGTTGAGACCCGCGGAGTACACCAGCCTCCCGGCATGACGGATCTCGCACCCGAGAGCGACGGCGAAGAGCTTCCCGGGTGCCCCGTATCGTCTCGGGCTGCGGTATACGGTGCGCGCCATCCACAGGTAGCGGCGACCGTCGGGCATCTCGGCCACCTGGGTCAGCAGCTTGGCGGGGGTGGCGAACGCCTCGTACACGTTCCACAACGGACACGTCCCGCCCGTGCGAGAGAAGTGGAAGGCGGTTGCCGACTGCCGCTGCGACATGTTGCCGGCGCGGTCCACGCGCACGAACGTGAACGGGACGCCCCGCGCATGCGGTCGCTGCAGCGTGCTCAGCCGGTGACAGGTGCTCTCGAAACCCAAGGAGAAGTGCGCCGCGAGCCGCTCGATGTCGTAGCGGAACGCCTCCGCGGTGGAACGGAACTCCGAGTACGGCAGGATCGTGGCTGAGGCCACATAGTTGGCCAGGCCGATCATGAGCAGTTGGTGGGCCTGCGGGTCGTGGAAGGTCGCGGTGTCCGCCACCTCGGTCATCTGATCGGCGAACTCCAGCGTGGCCAGCTGATGCGCCATCCTGAACACGCGCTGTCCGACATCGAGGTGCGCCGACAGCCGTACCGTCTGAGTCGCGCGGTCGTAGTGCGAGAGCTCGTTGGGGTCGCGGGTCAGGTCGTCCTCGACCGACACCCGGACGCCGTGCGTGCGAAGTCTGTCCAGCAGGACCTCGTGCCGGTTGCTGCGGGTCATCCCCAGCGACTCGGCGAAGTGCTCCGCGGCCCGGTCGAGGGAGTCGATGTAGTTGCCTCGCTCGTAGAAGAAGTCGCGCACCTCCTCGTGCGGCATGAGAGTCGAGAGCTCGGTCTGGTCCCGGGACAGTGAGGCCAGCTGGTCGGTCAGAGACCGGTACCGACGATGCAGGGCAAGGACGGCGTGGGCCACTGCGGGGTGGTCTGTCGCCACCTGTGCAACCGCGCTGTCGTGCGCCTCCACACCGAGGTCCGTGTCAGCAAGGACCTCACGCAGCTCGGCAATCAGCCGGGTGCTGTCCTGCGGGGCGAAGAAGCTGGCGTCGACGCCGAAGACGTCACTGAGCCGCAACAGCACCGGCACGGTGAGCGGCCGCGAGTTGTGCTCGATCTGGTTCAGGTAGCTGGGCGAGATGTCGAGCTCGCGCGACAGCTCGACCTGCGAGAGCCGGCGCTCTGCCCGCAGCTGTCGCAACCGGGCGCCCACGAACATCTTGTCCGTCACGGCGACAGGATACTTCCTCCGCCTTCGCAAAGTTTGCAGAACCGCGCTGAGCATTCGCTGAACCTGGCACCTTGCGGGCCTGGGCGGCGACCCGTCCGCTGCGACATCGTCGTCGGCAGAGACGCCGGTCCGCCGGCACAGCGACGACGAACGGGACGACGCATGAGTACGAGCACACGGTCAATCAACGGAACCGCAGCCATGCCTGACCGCGAACAGATGGCGGCCGAGCTGGACCGGCGCTGGCGGACCGAGTCGCGGTGGGCAGGCGTCACGCGCGACTACAGCGCCGAGGACGTCATCCGCCTGCGCGGCAGGGTGATCGAGGAGCACACCTTGGCCCGGAGAGGTGCCGAGCGGTTGTGGGAGCTGTTGCACACCCGGGACTACGTGCACTCCCTGGGCGCGATGACCGGCAACCAGGCGGTCCAGAGCGTCCGTGCCGGGCTCGAGGCCATCTACCTGTCGGGGTGGCAGGTGGCCGCTGACGCCAATCTCGCCGGCCAGACCTACCCCGACCAGAGCCTCTACCCCGCCAACTCGGTCCCTGCCGTCGTCCGACGCATCAACAATGCCCTGCTACGTGCCGATCAGATCAGCTGGTCGGAGGGAACGGACTCCGGCATCGAGTGGCTGGCGCCGATCGTCGCCGACGCGGAGGCCGGCTTCGGTGGACCGTTGAACGCCTTCGAGCTGATGAAGTCGATGATCGCCGCCGGTGTCGCCGGCGTGCACTGGGAGGACCAGCTGGCCGCGGAGAAGAAGTGCGGTCACCTCGGGGGCAAGGTGCTGATACCGACCGCCCAGCACATCCGCACCCTGAACGCGGCGCGACTGGCAGCCGACGTCCTCGACGTCCCCACGATCACCGTTGCCCGTACCGACGCCGAGGCTGCGACCCTCATCACCACCGACGTCGACGAGCGCGACCGTGAGTTCCTGACCGGCGACCGCACCGTGGAGGGCTTCTACCGCGTGCGCAACGGTATCGAGCCGTGCATCGCCCGGGGACTCGCCTACGCGCCCTATGCGGACCTGGTCTGGATGGAGACGTCCCTGCCCGACCTGGACATCGCCAGGACGTTCGCCGAGGCGATCAAGGACCGGTACCCCGACCAGATGCTGGCCTTCAACTGCTCGCCGTCCTTCAACTGGCGTCGCCATCTGGACGACTCCACCATCGCGAAGTTCCAGCGTGAGCTGGGCCACATGGGCTACACCTTCCAGTTCATCACGCTGGCCGGCTTCCATGCTTTGAACCACTCGATGTTCGACCTCGCGCAGGGCTATCACGCCCACGACATGACCGCGTACGTCGAACTGCAGGAACGGGAGTTCGCCGCGGAGGCGGCGGGCTACACCGCTACCCGGCATCAGCGCGAGGTGGGCACGGGGTACTTCGACCTGGTCGGCAAGGCGCTCAACCCCACGTCGGAGACCACCGCGCTCGAGGGCTCCACCGAGCGAGAGCAGTTCGTCTCATGACCGCCGTCGCCACTCTGGCCCCCATGACGCTGGGGCACCGCATCCGGTTGAAGGCGCCCCCGCCGCCCGGGAGCGAGGACGTGCTGACACCGGCCGCCCTTGCCTTCGTCGCCGAGCTGGACAGTGCCTTCGCAGGGCGTCGCTGCGAGCTCCTCGTGGCGCGCTGTGATCGCCACGAGCGGGTGGCGGCGGGATGGACGCCGGACTTCGACCCAGCGACCGCACACATTCGCGACGACCCCGGCTGGCAGGTGCGGCCCGCGTTCTCGAGCAACGGCGCGCGGAGGTGGCGGCTCGACCTCGAGGACTCCGTCAGCCCCACGTGCAGCAACCTCATGCACGCACAGGCTGAGCTGCTGGACGCGTCCGCATCGAGCCAGACACGTGACAGCGGTCGAGCCGGCTCCGCCGAAGTCGTCGTCCGCCCCCGCGGCTGGCACATGGTCGACAAGTGTGTGCTGGTCGACGGCCGCCCCGTCTCGGCCGCGATCCTGGACTTCGGACTGGCCGTCTTCCACGGCGCGGCCAACCAGAGCGCACGGGTCGGCCTCCCCCAGTTCTGCCTGCCCAAGCTCGAAGGACATCTCGAGGCGCGACTGTGGAACGACGTCTTCGTCGCGGCACAGCAGATGCTGGGCATCCCCCGAGGGACCATTCGCGCGACCGTGCTGATCGAGACCATCTTCGCCGCGTTCGAGATGGAGGAGATCCTGTACGAGCTCCGCGAGCACGCGGACGGTCTCGGCGCTGGCTACAACGACTACCTGTTCAGCCTCGTCAAGACGTTCGGCGCCCTCGGCCCCGACTACGTCCTTCCGGATCGGAGGTCCCTCACCAGCGATGCCCCGTTCCTACAGGCCTTCGCGAAGCTGCTTGACGACACCCGTCGGCAGCGCGGTGCGTACGGGAGCACCGCCTTCGACGCACCTGAGGGAAAGGCCCCCGAGCCTGCACCCGTACGGCTCGCACCAGCCCGGGTGCCGGCGCGGGACCTGCTGTCGGTCGCACGCACTGCGGGACACGTGTCGGAACAGGGTGTACGCGACAACGTGGCCCTGGCTCTGCGCTACATCGACGCATGGCTGCGCGGGCACGGAACGGTGATGGTCGACGGGCGGACCGAGGACGTGTCGGCGGCCGAGCTCGCCCGGTGCCAGGTGTGGCAGTGGATGCGCTACCGCACTCCGACCGTCGAGGGCACCCGCGTCGACCGGGAGATGGTGGCCCGGTTGATCGACGAGGAGACTGCAGCGCTCCGGCACGAGCCAGACACGCAGGCCGAGGCCGCCCGCACGGTCCTCGAGGCGGTGGCCATGTCTCCTGACCTGCCACCGTTCCTCACCACGTGGGCATACTCGCGTCGACTGGTGCAGTCGCCGACGGAAACGCACCCTTGTTGAGAGCCAGGCTCGGTAGGTTGCTCAGCTCGGCCGGCGGCGCTTTCGAGGTGCGGGCCGGACAACCAGTACCGGGCAGGGTGCGTAGTGCTGCACTCGTTGTGCGGTGCTGCCGAGCAGGACCGTCTCGCTGAGGCCACGACTGCCGGCTGCGACCACCACGAGACCGGCGTCGGCGGCCTCGGCCGCCTTGATGATCTCGTTGGCCGGAGAGCCGCTGAGAATCTGCTGGTGCACCGTCGGTCCCCAGCCCTCGAACTCGGCGGCGATGACGGCGAGCGCGTTCGTCGCAGCCTGCCGAAAGCTCAGGGCCTCGCTCGTGGTCTGGGGGTGGTCGACGTCCGACAGCTCGTCGGCGAAGGCCACGGCGGCCAGTGGGCGGATGACTGCGACGACGGTGACGTCGCTGATCCGGGCAGGATCGGCGAAGGCCATCAGATGCTGCGCGGCCAGCAGGGACTGCTTCGACCCATCGGTGGCGACGATGACGTGCATGCTCACGCCTCATTCCTGGCGATGCGGTCGCCGCGTCCACGACCTGCGGGTCTGTCCCGTTTGCCGAAGAAGTGCTCGAGAAGGAAGAGCGCGAGGCCCAGAAGCAGCAAGGCCGCGACCCAGTACAGCGACGCGGGGTCGTCGTAGAGGACGTATCCCAGCAGGACCAGGTTGCCGAGAATCCCGATGAGCAGCAACCACGTCGGCGCGATGAACGTGTCATCGTCCTCGTCCTGGCCCCGGAGCTTGAGTGCGGAGATGATGACCAGCGCGTAGATGAACAGCGTGAAGATCACTGTCACTGTCGCCAGCCGCGCCACGACGTCGACTCCCACACCGGCCCGGTTGAGCAGCCACCCGGAGATGAGGAGCGCACACACCACGAGCGCGGCGAAGATGAGCGCGAACCAGGGGCTTCTTCGGGCGGCATGGATCTTGCCGAACGGCGCCGGGACGACGTCCTCCTTGGACATGCCGTAGAGGATTCGTGACTGGGTGACCACCGCGACCAGCGTGGTGTTGGTGATGGCCACCATGGCGATGCAGGCGAAGAGGATGGTCATGAAACCGACGGGGACCGGGAGGATCCCTGCCTTGACCACCTCGAGCAGGGCCGCGTCGGACTTCTGCAAGGTCCCGATGGGCACGGTCAGTGCCGAGACCATCGCGACCAGGACGTAGATGACCCCGGCCGCGATCATGCCGCCGACCAGCGCTCGTGGGAAGGTCCGTGCCGGGTCGACGGTCTCCTCGGCGACGTTGGCGGCGTTCTCGAAGCCGGTCATGGCGAAGAAAGCAAGGGCGACCCCCGCGATGACGCCGAGCAACGCACTCTCCTTGGTCTGGAAGTCGACCAAGATCCCGAAGTCGGCCTTCCCCTGACCGATATAGACGATCCCGATGATCATGACGATCACCAGGCCGGCGACCTCGACCAACGTCATCACCATGTTCGTCACGACCGACTCGGTGATCCCGATGAAGTTGACGATCGCCAGCAGGATGATGAATACGAGGGTGACCAGCAGCGCCGGCGGGAGGTCCCAGACCTGCTTGAAGTACGCCGCGAAGCCTGTCGCCAGCGATCCGGCGGCTGCGAAGCTCGCCGAGAGCATGCTGACGGTGATCAGGAAGGTCAGCGGGTGGTTGCGGAACGCTTTGTGGACGTAGAGCGCGGCGCCGGCGGCCTGGGGATACTTCGTGACCAGCTCGGCGTAGGCGAGTCCGGTGATCGTGGCCACGGTCACGCCGACCGCGAATGCTATCCAGAATGCGCCGCCGACCGCCCCGGCCACCAGCCCGATCAGGACGTAGATGCCGGACCCGAGGACGACGCCCAGCACGTAGAAGAAGAGCAGCTTGCCGGTGATGGACCGCTTGAGCTCGCGGTCACCCCCGGGGTCGAGCTCGCTGGGAGGGTCAATGGTTGCGTCGGCCACGGCTGGTCCGCCTTTCCCGAGATGGGCGACTACACATGCCGTCCGTGCTGAGTGCGAGGGAGACCTTACAAGTGCAGCCGGTCGCCTGCCTCTCGGGCGAACGGCGTGTCTGCGTCTACTGTCGGCGGGTGACCGGATCGCCGCTGCACATGGAGCCTTTCGTCCATCTCGTCGACGTCTCCCACGACCGGGCACTGGTGGCATGGGGAGCGTTCTGGTTCCGGCGGCTTCAGCGACCTCCTCGCTGGCAGATCGTGGACGACCAGCGACTGCAGGAGGCCGTGGGTCGCTCCACCTGCATCGGGACGGACGCGGAGCCGTTCGGGGACAGCCGGGTGGAGGCGTACGGCCCGAACGGGGAGCTGGCCGCCTGGGCCGAGACCTCGACCTCCACGTGGGTGTGGCTGGAGGGGCTGGAGCCGGACACGGAGTACCGGTACCAGATCACCGTCGACGGCACGGCCTGGGCGTCGGGAGAGCGGTGGGACTGGGTGCCTGCCGCGCACGGCGGATACGACCTGGCAGCGGCAGGTCGCTCGTACGACTGCCGCTTCCGGACGCATCCCGACCCCACGCGCCCGAGCCCGCCGCTGTGCTTCGTCGCGTTGGGCGACTACGGCGTCGGTATCACGTCGGACGCTGAGTCCAGCCGCCGCCAGCGGCGCATCGCCGACGTGCTCGACGTCGCCATGGACGAGCGCGACGTGCGGTTCGTCCTGTCGCTGGGCGACAACATCTACATCGGTGAGCGAGGACAGGTCGACGACGAGAGCGGCGGGGAGGACGACGACTGGTACTCCAGCTACTTCCAGCCCTACCGGTACACGCTGGCCAGGGTGCCCGTGTACCCGGCGATCGGGAACCACGACACCAGCGACACCGAGGGCAGCGACGACCGCGCCCAGCTGGAGGACAACTTCCACATCAGCCAGCGCTTCACCCAGGCCAGCGCGGGGAGCTCGGTCGGCAGCGGCCTGTTCTACACCGTCAAGTACGGGCGTGACATCGAGTTCGTCTGCATCGACACGTCCCTCGCAGACGCCGACCTCGGCGTCCGCCGCTTCTTCCAGGACCAGGAGCACCTCGCCTGGTTGCGCGACCGCTTCGCCGAGCCGTCGGTCCGCTGGCGCATCCCGTTCTCGCATCATCCCGTCTACTGCGCCGGGCCCTCGCACGGCAACGATGACGAGATGCTCGAGACGCTGGTGCCGCTGTTCGAGGACGGCGGTGTCCGGCTGGTGCTCGCCGGACACGAACACAACTTCCAGGTGTCAGAAGTGGACGGGCGCACCTACGTGATCTCCGGGGCCGGCGGCAACCTGCGCGAGGGCGTACCGGAGGGGTTCGCGCAGGCGCACACCCGTGCCTGGACCGGCCAGGCCCATCTGCTGGTCGTGGACATCGACGACCGGCGCGCCACCGTGACCCCGGTCGCGGGACTGCTGCCCGACGGCGGACTGCACCTGATGACAGCGGTGGCGCCGGACAACTCCGCCGTGCATCCCCCGTTCGTCGTCGACGCGTGAGCTCTGCCGCCTGACTCCCCGGGCGTCACCGCGGGCCGGGTGTCAGGGTCGGAGTAGTCGGCGCTGGGCACCGCCTCCGGGTCCTGGTCGACGGTGCCCTCCACGTCGGTGTGGTCGTGGCCCTCGAGCCGCTGGCCGGTCGGTCACTCGGCGACGTCGGCCCCGACCTGCACAGGCTGGCGCTGCTCGACCGGGCGGGAGCGGCGTAGCGCAGCAGCATTGCCGGTCACGAGAGCGCCGATCACCGCGCCCGCTGCTCCGAGCACCACCCCACCAAGGGCATCGGTCAGGTAGTGCCAGCCCAGGTAGACAGTGGACAGCACGGTGAGAGCCAGGAATCCCCACAAGAGCCAGCGCACCCGGCCCGAGAGGCCGGCCCAGTGGGCGACCAGGCAGGCCGTGACCAGGATCCCCACGTGCAACGATGCGAAGGCGGCGATCGTCTGCACAGCGGAGGTCGACCACGGATCGGCGATCACGTCGACCCGCTCCGCCCACATGCTGGTCTGCAGCCGCCCGACGGCGGTGTCGCTCAGCTCCTTGAAGATCCCGGGCTGGTGGTAGATCGGCCCGACCGTGGGGACCAGGTAGTACGACAGCGCGCCGAGCGCCCAGTCGACAGCGACGGCGGTGACGTACCAGGAACCGATCTTGACGTTGCGCGACCAGACCATGGCCGCGGCCAGCGATGCCGGCACGAACCCGATCCAGGCGATGTAGACCACAGACAGGAAGTGGGCGGCGACGTCGGTGCCGAGCAGGTCGTGCAGCACGACCGCCGGGTTGTTGCCGATGGCAAGAGCGCTGTCCCACTCGACCAGGGCGGCGTCGTCAACGCCGTCGCGGACGAACGGCACGAAGCTCTTGAGATTGCGGAAGGCGACGTAGGTGAGGTACCAGCTCCCGAGCCCGACAGCCACCAGAGCGATCTGGCGGCTCGGCCAGCGCTCGCGCACGACCCGGCGGAACGATCCCGGCAGGTCAGCGACGCCCACGCTGCGGCGCACCGCCCGGGGCAGCACGTCGGTGAGAAAGGCGGCGACGATCACCAGCCCCAGCCGAAGGTACGTGGGACCGGCGGCGTCATCAGGGTCACGGAGCGGGAGCTCGTACACGTCTGCCACCACCACGGCTAGCGCGCTCATGACCAGCGCGAGAACGACCACGAAGCCGTACGCACGCCAGACCATGGCAACCGAGGGTAGTGGAGAAGACGACCCGGCAGGACCGAACCCGGGCGTGTCATTTGTCGCTTCCGTCACTGTCGCCACGCTCCGGCGATCGCTTCCAGACTGGCCGCGCGACGGCTGCGGTCGATGGTCGGGGTCACCGTCACCAGCTCGTCCACCTGCGCCTGGTCCTGCAGCTCGCGCAACCGCTTGACCACCTGCGCGGGTTCGCCGGTGACCATGCGCCCGTCGTCGGCCTCCCGGTGCACGCGGAACGCCGCCGACCCGGCCAGCGCGCGCACCTGCTCGGGTCGGACCGGCTCGCGTACGCCGCGACGCAGGTTCTGCATGGTCAGAGCCCACCCGGCCTCGAACTCCGCGACGTCGTCGGGGTCGTCGGAGGCGAAGGCGAGGACCGACATCGCCGACCACGGCGACGCCGAGCCCGGTCCGGGGTCGAAGTCCCGGCGGTAGGCGCGCAACAGCTCCACCGCCGGCTCGGGGCTCATGTGGTGGGCGAACACGGTGGCCAGGCCGTTGACCGCAGCGAACGTGGTGCCGTACCCGCTCGAGCCCAGCACGAAGACCTGCGGCCGCTCGGCGACCACGGGAGCGGCGACGAGTGGGGCGTAGGGATGGCCCGGCGGGAAGCCGTCACCGAGGAAGGCCAGCAGCTCGGCGACCTGGCCGGGGAACTCCGCGGCGACGTCGGTGGTCAACCCGCGCCGCAGCACGTGCGCGGTCAGCGGGTCAGTGCCCGGCGCCCGGCCGAGGCCCAGGTCGATCCGTCCCGGATGCATGGCCAAGAGCGTGCGGAACGTCTCGGCGACCTTGAACGGCGCGTGATTGGGCAGCATGATTCCCGCTGCCCCGACCCGGATGGTGGACGTGTGCGCGGCGACGTGGGCGGTGAGGATCTCTGGTGCGCTGCAGGCCAGGCTGCGCATGTTGTGGTGCTCCGACACCCAGTAGCGCCGGTAGCCCGTCCGCTCGGCGGTCTGCGCGAGACCGACCGCGCCGGCGATCGAGTCGTGCGGCTGCTCGCCGTGCTCGATGCCGACGAAGTCCAGGACGGACAGCGGCAGAGTGCCCCGATCCGTCTCGGGCGTCGTCTCGGGCGTCGTCTCGGGCGGCCTCACCTGTGGCGCAACGTTCCCACCGCTCGGAGTTGTTCCGCCCCGGGGTCTCGGCATCAGAGCCGGACCGACTCCCCCGGGTCGAGCCGCGCGTACTCGCCCCCGTACCGGCCGGCGAACCGCTCGACATGGCCGCCCACCACACGGTGGCCGCGCTCGTTGAGCAGTCCGTCATGGATCTGGTGGACACGCCGGGCGCGCACGGCGATGACGTGGTCGAGCACCTCGGCAGCCTTCGACCACGGCGCGTGCAACGGCAGTAGCAGCGTCTCGACGGGCACCTCGGGCACGACGAACGAGTCGCCCGGGTGGTACACCGCGCCTGCCACCAGGTAGCCGACATTGGCCACCAGGGGGATGGTGGGGTGGATGAGGGCGTGCTGGCCGCCGAACGACCGCACCTCGAACCCCCCGGCGGAGAAGGACTCGCCGGCATCGACGGGCGTGCAGCGGCCGTGCAGCCGGTCATCCTCCTCGAGCTGCGAGCACACGGCAGCGGGCGCCCACACCTCGAGCGCCTGGTCGGCGGCGGCGGCGCTGGCGATCGCCTCGGCGTCGACGTGGTCCGGGTGCTCATGGGTCAGCAGGACCGCGGATACGCCGTCCAGCGCGGTGGACAGCTCGCCGTCGGGTGAGAACGAGCCGGGGTCGATGACGAGGTGCCGATCGTCGTCGTCGACACGGACGCAGGAATGCGTGTACTTCGTGAGCCGCATCGCCCCAGTCTTCCACGGCCGTTGACGATTCTCCTGCGGCGTCAAGCGGGCGGGACGGTCCGCTCTGCCAGCAGCGCACGGGCGCTCCCCGAGCCGTCGACACCGTCGAGCACTCGCGCCGCGACGTCCTGGAGAGCGGCCAGGTCTGCCTCCTCGAGGCGGTCGAACAGCAGCTCCCGTACGGCTCGCACGTGCCCGGGAGCGGCCGCGGCGAGCGCCTCGTACCCCTCGTCGGTGAGCACTGCCAGCACCACCCGGCGGTCCACCTCGTGCCGCTCACGGCGTACCCACCGTCTCTTCTCGAGCCGACTCACGGCGTGCGACAGGCGGCTCTGCGAGGCGTTGGTGAACGCCGCCAGGTCTCCCATCCGCATCGTGCGGCCCGGAGCCTCCGACAGCCCCGCCAGGAGCATGTAGTAGGCCAGTGGCATGCCCGCATCGCGTTGTATCCGCCGGTCCAGCTCGCTCTCCAGCAGCTGCACCGCGGTGAGCACGTACAGCCAGGTGCGGTGCTCCTGGCCGCTCAGCCACCGGGTCGTCATCGGTTCTCCCGCCGCTCAGCCCCTTGGGCGATCATCCGCGCACTGTAGCGAGTACTTGAGGTCTCAAGTGATGTCCACTAGCCTGAAACTTGAGAGTTCAACGAAAGGACCGACATGCCCGTCCAGCGACTCAACCACGCCGTCCTGTACGTCCGCGACGTGGCGACCAGCACCGAGTTCTACCGCAGCGTCCTGGGTTTCACGCCCGTCATGCAGATCCCCGGCAAGGCCGTGTTCCTCCAGGCGGCGGGATCGACCAACGACCACGACCTGGGCCTGTTCCACCTCGGCCCGCAGGCAGGACCCTCGGGGGCGGGACGCACGACCGTGGGCCTCTACCACCTGGCGTGGGAGGTGGACACGCTGGCCGAGCTGCGGCGGCTGCGGGACGCGCTGCAGGCGGCGGGGGCCCTGGCCGGCGCCTCGGACCACGGCACCACCAAGGCGCTGTACGCCCGCGACCCCGACGGCATCGAGTTCGAGGTCTCGTGGCTGGTGCCGGCCGATCAGCTGAGCGAACACGAGCACGAGCACCCGACCATCGCCCCGCTCGATCTCGACGCAGAGGTCGCGCGCTACGGCGCCGACCGTCTCGGCGGAGTCGGCGTCTCCCATTCCGTCGGCGTCTGAGCCGGCCGCTGATCCCCGACTGGGGTCACCTGGCGGGAACGAGCGCCTGGATCACCACCCCTGCGTACCGGGCTCACCCTTGAACGGCCCGGTCACCCGACCGGTGACCCAGCCGCCGTAGAAGCCGCCCGCCTGCGGCCGCACGCGCTCACCGGCGACACGGCACTCGTCGACGCGGCCCGGGTAGACGGCCACATGGTCGCGCAGGATCGCGTAGTCGTCGACCGGGTCGGGATAGCTCCACGCCGCCTCCGCCGCCGCCACACCCCCACCCACAATGTCGTGGTAGGCGGCGCGTCCCTTCCACTCGCACCACGATGCACCTCCGCACGGGCGCAGTGCTCCCTCGACGAAGTCGGACGCTGGCACGTAGTAGGTCGGCGGGTGGCTGGTCTCGAGAACCCGAAGCGCCCGCGTGCTGCGTGCCACCAGCTCGCCGCCCTGGGTGACCAGGACCAGCTCGTCCGTGAGCTCGACTCGTGGCGGGCGGGGATAGTCCCAGACGGACTCTGTCGGGAGGCTCACCGCACCAGTCTGCGTGAGTCGTGCGCACCTGGCAGCCGGAACCTGTCGTCCGATCGGTTGGAGAAGTCGGTCGATCAGCCAGGTTCGACCCCGGGTCAGGGGCCGCTGCGCGCGGTGGCGGGCAAGCCTGTGTGCGTCAGCACTTGTCGTCCGCAGAGGGGTATCGCACCGCCATGACCGCTCCGTATACGGGCGCCACGCCCGACCCGTCGCTCGATCCGGCGGCGCCGCCCGTCAGTGACGCCGGCTACCCGCCCAGTCGCCGTACGCGGACCAGATGGCCGTCGTGCAAGCACGCCAGCCGGCCACGGGCCCCATCGGCACGGTCCGCGGCACGGCTACGTGCGTGCTCCTGTGCGTCGTGACGCTGGGCATCTACTCGGCGGTCTGGTACTACCAGGCCCACGAGGAGATGAAACGCCACACCGGCGAGGGACTGGGGGGCGGCATCGCGCTGGTGCTAGCGCTCTTCGCGGGCTTCGTCATGCCATTCCTGTCCTCGTCGGAAGTCGGTGCGATGTACGCACGCCGCGGACAGACGCCGCCCGTCTCAGGAGCCACCGGTCTCTGGTACCTCCCCGGCATCCTGCTTCTCGGCGTCGGCCCCCTGGTCTGGTTCGTGAAGACCAACAACGCGCTGAACGAGTACTGGGCATCCTTGGGCGTCACCCGCTGACCCGACCCGCTGGGCTTGCCGGCCGACCGACGTCCCCGGCGTGCTGCACGGTATTCAACTGTTGGGTTGACAACAGCTCCTCTCGGCCGTAGCCTTTTTCAACCATAAGGTTGAATACGGCGGAGGAGGAGCCGTGACGACAGATCCGCTCTCGAGCATTTTCTCCGCCCTGGCCGATCCGACCCGCCGCGACATCGTGGCCCGGCTTGCGGTTGCGGACGCCACCGTGAACGAGCTGGCCCAGCCGTACGAGGTCACCGTGCAGGCCGTGTCCAAGCATCTGCGGGTGCTGGAGAACGCCGGTCTGGTGAGCCGAAGCCGGGAGGCGCAGCGTCGCCCGGTGCACCTCGAGGCCGAGGTGTTCGACCTGATGACCAAGTGGATCGAGCGATACCGCCGCCAGGCCGAGGAGCGGTACCGCCGACTGGACGACGTCCTCCGTGCGATGCCGGACGACGTCGAACCTCGTCCCCCTCGGCCACGACAGACAGGAGCAGGACGATGAACGCCCAGAGCACCGCCACCAGTCAGACCGAGATCGTCGCGGACCCCGATGTCCCCATGATCCGGATCACCCGCGAGTTCGCAGCTGCTCCGGAGAAGGTCTTCCGTGCGCACACCGACCCTGAGCTCGTCCCCCAGTGGCTCGGCCCCCGCGACGTCACCATGACCATCGACCACTACGACTGCCGCACCGGCGGCTCGTACCGCTATCTGCACGTGCGGGGCAACGAGGAGTACGGCTTCCGCGGCAGCTTCCATGAGGTGCGGCCGGCAGAGCTGATCGTGCAGACGTTCACCTTCGAGGGTTTCCCCGACGGTGTGGCTCTCGAGCGCCTCGTGCTGGAGGACCTGGGTGACGGCCGCACCCGGCTGATCGCCACCTCGCTGGTGGACAGCTTCGAGGCCCGCGACGCCATGATGGCGAGTGGCATGGACGACGGGATCCGCCAGTCGTACGAGCGGCTGGACGAGGTACTGGCCACCGGCTGAGCCCACCGGCGGTGTGGGGCCGCCGGGGGATGTCGTCGTTCCTAGACTGGGTCGGACATGCCCTCCCCCACCGTGGCCGACCTCCGGGTCCGGCTGAGCAGGCTGACCCTGGCCGACGAGCACCGGCTCGGTCGACGCCTCGAGGCGCACCGGCGCCTGCGCGACCAGGCCAAGCAGCAACAGACGCTCGAGCGAATCCGCGCCGAGGTCGAGGCCGCCGAGCACACCATGACTCGGCGCGCCGGGCTCGAGCCGCTGCTGGAGTACCCGGCAGATCTTCCCGTCAGCCAGGCGCACGACGACCTGGTCACCGCCCTGCGCGGGCACCAGGTCGTCGTCGTCGCCGGCGAGACCGGCAGCGGCAAGACCACCCAGCTGCCCAAGATGCTGCTCGAGCTCGGCCGTGGTCGACGCGGCATGGTGGGGCACACCCAGCCCCGGCGGATCGCTGCACGGTCGGTGGCCGAACGGATCGCCGACGAGATGAGCACCGAGGTCGGCGCAACCGTGGGTTACGCGGTCCGGTTCACCGACCAGGTGGGTCCCGACACGATGCTCAAGCTGATGACGGACGGTCTGCTGGTTGCCGAGATCCAGCGTGACCCGCTGCTGCTGCGCTACGACGCGATCATCGTCGACGAGGCGCACGAGCGGAGCCTGACCATCGACTTCGTCCTCGGCTACCTCAAGCGTCTGCTCCCCCGCCGGCCGGATCTCCAGCTGGTCATCACCTCGGCGACGATCGACCCGTACCGGTTCGCCTCCCACTTCGGCGGCGCGCCGGTGCTCGAGGTGTCCGGTCGCACGTACCCGGTCGAGATCAGGTACCGACCGGTCGAGGACCCGGACGCGGATCCGATGCAGGCTCTGTGTGCAGCGGTCGAGGAGGTCTGCGCCGAGGGGCCCGGCGACGTGCTGGTCTTCCTGTCCGGGGAGCGCGAGATCCGCGATGCGGCGGATGCGGTGCGAGACCACACCCGGGAGTGGCGCCGGCCCCCCGAGATACTCCCGCTGTACGGCCGACTGTCTTCGTCCGACCAGCACAAGGTATTCGCCGCGTCGACCGGCCGCCGAGTCGTACTCGCCACCAACGTCGCCGAGACCTCGTTGACAGTGCCAGGGATCGCCTACGTCGTCGACACCGGTACGGCGCGCATCTCGCGGTACAGCCAGCGGCTCAAGGTCCAGCGGCTGCCGATCGAGCGCGTGTCCCAGGCATCGGCCAACCAGCGCTCCGGCCGTTGCGGGCGCACCGCCGACGGCATCGCGATCAGGCTCTACTCCGAGGACGACTTCGCCAGCCGGCCGGAGTTCACCGAACCCGAGATCCTCCGTACGAACCTCGCGTCCGTGGTGCTCCAGATGGCAGCGCTCGGCCTGGGGGAGCTGGCCGAGTTCCCCTTCGTCGACGCCCCCGACAGCCGCAACGTGCGCGACGGGGTGCAGCTGCTCGAGGAGCTCGCCGCGCTGTCAACGGCCGAGCCCGGCCGCCGGCCGGGCACACCGACACAGCGGCTCACCGACGTGGGCCGGCGGCTGGCCCGGCTGCCGCTCGACCCGCGGCTCGGGCGGATGGTCCTCGAGGCCGAGCGGCTGGGCTGCGTCCGCGAGGTCGTCGTCATCGCCGCGGCGCTGTCGATCCAGGATCCACGGGAGCGGCCGAGCGACAAGCAGGCGCAGGCGGACCAGGCGCATGCGCGCTTCCGCGACCCCAGCTCCGACCTGATGGGTCATCTGCGGCTGTGGCAGCACCTGCGCACCGAGCAGCGCGCCCGCAGCAGCTCGGGTTTCCGCCGGCTGTGCCGGTCGGATTTCCTGCACTACCTGCGGGTGCGCGAGTGGCAGGACATGGTGGCCCAGCTGCGTCGCATCCTTGCCGATCTCGGTGTTGCGGAGTCGAGCGCGCCCGACGACCCCGACCGCGTCCACCAGGCACTGCTCAGCGGGCTGTTGAGCCATGTCGGGCTGCGACAGCAGGAGACCCGCGACTACCTCGGTGCGCGCAACGCGCGGTTCGCGATCTTCCCCGGCTCCGCGCTGTTCAAGTCGCGGCCGGCGTGGGTGATGGCCGGTGAGCTGGTCGAGACATCGCGCCTGTGGGGCCGCGACGTCGCCCGGATCGACCCTTCGTGGATCGAGCCGCTGGCCGGGCACCTGGTCAAGCGGACGTACGCCGAACCGCACTGGGAGCGCCGTCGAGGCGGGGCGGTGGCTCTCGAGACGGTCACGTTGTACGGCATTCCGGTTGTCGTCGGGCGGAAGATCCAGCTGGACAAGGTCGACGCGCCGCTGGCCAGGGAGCTGTTCATCCGGCACGCGCTCGTGGAGGGCGACTGGGACACCCGGCACCGGTTCCTCGCCGCCAACCGTGAGCTGGTGGCCGAGGTCGCCGACCTCGAGGAGCGCACCCGGCGCCGCGACATCGTGGTCGACGAGCAGACGCTGGTCGACTTCTACGACGCGCGGGTGCCGGAGCACGTCGTGTCGTCGCGGCACTTCGACGCGTGGTGGAAGACGGAGCACCGCCGCCGGCCTCACCTGCTCCGCTTCGATCGCGACCTGCTGGTCCGCGCCGATGCCGACACACCCAGCGAGTGGTCGAGCGATTATCCCGACAGCTGGCGGGTGGGCGAGACGGCCCTGCCGCTGACGTACGTGTTCGAGCCGGGGTCTGCCCGCGACGGCGTGACCGTGGACGTACCGCTGTCGCTCCTGCACCACCTGGACGCGGCCGACTTCGCCTGGCAGGTACCGGGGCTGCGGCTCGACCTGGTCACCGAGCTGCTCCGGTCACTGCCCAAGCCACTGCGCCGTCGGCTGGTGCCGGCGCCGGACCACGCCGCCCGGATCGTCACGATGCTGCACCCGGGCGAGCAGGGGCTGCTGGACGCCCTGGCGCACGAGCTGTTGCGCAGCACCGGTGTCCAGGTCGACCCTGCCGACTTCGACCTGCAGCGGCTGCCCGCCCACCTCCGGCTGACCTTCAGGGTCGTGGACGACGATGGCGCGGAGGTCGCTTCCGGCAAGGACCTGCCGACCCTGCAGGAGCAACTGCGGAACCGGTTGCGCGCGACGCTGTCGGAGGCGGCACGCGGCGTCGAGCGCGCCGGCGTTCGGGACTGGGGCGACATCGGTGAGCTGCCGCGTTCGGTGTCCACGACCCGTGCCGGGCACAGCGTCACCGGGTACCCGGCGCTGACCGACGAGGTGGACTCGGTCGCGGTACGGGTGTTCGAGTCGGCGCCGGCCCAGGCCGCCGCCATGCGCGCGGGCACCCGGAGGCTGATCCGGCTCAGCTCGCCCTCCCCGCTGGCGCCGGTGGTGCGGGCGCTCGGCAACCAGACCAAGCTCACCCTCGCGCACAGCGCCTACGCCTCTGTCCCTGTCCTGCTGGACGACTGCGCCGACTGCGCCTGCGACCGCCTGGTGGAGGCCGCGGGCGGCCCGGCGTGGGACGCGGCGGCGTTCGCCCGGCTGCGCGACGCGGTCCGCGCCGACCTCGTGCCCGCGACCGAGCACGTCGTCGGCCTGGTGGCCCAGATCCTGTCAGCCGCCCAGCAGGCGCGGATGCTCCTCGATGCCGTGACCGCGCCGCTGCTGACCGCGTCCCGCGAGGATGTCGAGATGCAGCTCGACGAGCTGGTCCCTGCCGGGTTCGTCAGCCGTACCGGATGGGACCGGCTGCCCGACGTCGTCCGCTACGTCTCCGGGGTGCAGCTGCGACTGGAGCGGATGGCGGACGACCCACGACGCGACCTGGCCCGGCTCGACGAGATCCTCGCGGTCGTGGCCGACTACGAGCAGGCCCGTGCCGCGGTGGCACCCGACCGCCCGCCCCCGCCGGCTCTGGAGGAGGCACGGTGGCTGCTCGAGGAGCTGCGGGTCGGGCTGTTCGCGCCGTCGGTGCGCACGGCCCGCCCGGCGTCGGTGAAACGCGTACGGCGGGCTCTCGAGGCGGTGGTCCCCGCCCGAGCGACGCCCTGACCTGCCGGCGGCCGACCCATCCGCAACGTCATCGGGGCGGGGGCGTACGCGCGGCGCGTCGTATGACGCTGGCGAGGGTGCGCGCAGGTCAGCGGACGGCGAGAAGGTCGATCACGAAGATCAGGGTCTTGCCTGACAGCCGGTGACCGCCACCGGACGGACCGTACGCCTGCTCCGGTGGTACGACGAGCTGGCGGCGCCCGCCCACCCGCATGCCGGGGATCCCCTCCTGCCAGCCGGGGATGAGCCGGGCCAGCGGGAACTCCACCGGCTCTCCGCGGTCCCACGAGGAGTCGAACTGCTCGCCGGTGTCGAACTCGACGCCCACGTAGTGCACCCGGACGGTCGCACCGGCCGGCGCCTCCGCACCGTCCCCCACAACCACGTCGGTGCTCTGCAGCGCCGTCGGTGGCTCTCCGCCAGGGAAGTCGATCTCAGGCTTCTCGTTCGTCGCGTCGCTCATCTGGTCATCCAACAGCACGCCGTCCGCCCGCAAGGACACCGGATCGGCGAGGACACGCGCACGTCAACAGGGGCCAACCGGCGTGCCGCCCGCCACCGCCCCCCTTACCGTCGTAGCCATGCCGTCTCAAAGCCACCGCAACGACCAGCGCCAGGACTACGTGATCGAGACCCTCGAGGACGCGTTCTCCGACCTCATGGAGATCTCCCCCGGCGCCTTTCGCACCAAGTTCCGGAAGATGGCGGCCGATCCCTTCGCCTTCTACCGCGGTACGGCATGCCTGTTCTACCGCGACCTGGCCGACAAGGAGGATCCCTGGGTCGACGACCGGACTGCGCGGGTGTGGGTACACGGCGACCTGCATGCCGAGAACTTCGGCACCTACATGAACTCCGCGGGCCGCTTCGTGTTCGATGTCAACGACTTCGACGAGGCGTACCTCGGCCACTACACCTGGGACCTGCTGCGCCTGGTGGCGAGCCTCGCTCTGCTGGGGCGTCGCAAGGCCTTCCCGGAGGAGGTCGTCCGCGACCTGGCCGGCGGCTACCTGCGCTCCTATATCGACCAGGTGCACCACTACGTCGAAAGCGTCAACGACGACGACTTCGCCCTCCGCCTCGACAACACCGACGGCCCCATTCATGCCGTCCTCGAGGAGGCGCAGCTGGCGTCGCGCACCGGACTGCTGGCTGCCACCACCGTCGTCGAAGGCGTGCGGCGGCAGTTCTCCGACTCCCGCACCAGCCGACGCCTCGGCGACGACGAGCACGAAGCGGTGATGACCGCCTACACGTCGTATCTGGAGACGCTCCCGAAGGACAAGCAGTTCGACCGCGACCTGTTCTACACGGTCAAGGACGTCGTCGGACGCACCGGCTTCGGCATCGGCAGCGCCGGCCTGAACGCCTACAACCTGCTGCTCGAGGGACACAACCAGGCGCTCGAGAACGATGTGCTGCTGACCATGAAGCAGGGCAACACGCCCGCCATCAGCCGCTACGTGCGTGACGACCCCGCCGAGCGGTACTTCGAACACGCGGGGCACCGCACCGTGATCTCACAGCGCGCTCTGCAGGCGCACACCGACCCGTTCCTCGGTTGGACGACGCTGGACGGCACCGGCTACGTCGTGTCCGAGCTCTCGCCGTACGAGCGCGACCTGGATTGGGACGACCTGACCGAGCCAGACCAGATGGAACCCGTCCTGCGCGACCTCGGTCGGGCGACCGCCAAGGTGCACTGTGCCTCCGATGAGGACAGCCAGGAGGACCTGGTGGACTTCCAGACCGAGCAGGCCATCGCCGACGCGCTCGACGGTGATCGCGACGGCTTCCTGGCCGACCTGGTGGACCGTGGGGTCGACTACGCTCGGCGGGCCAGGGCTGACCATGAGCTGTTCGTCGACGCGTTCCGCGAGGGCCGCATCGGTGGACTCTCCGCCACCTGACGCACTCGCGGGCCACCCCGTCGGCTGGTCAGTTCATCTGCTCCGGGTGGGGACCGGTGCGATTGCCCGAGTCGAGCGCCGTGATGCTGGTCATGTCGGCGTCGTCGAGCTCGAAGTCGAACAGGTCGAAGTTCTCCTCGATCCGTGACGGTGTCACGGACTTGGGGAAGACGATGTTGCCGAGTTGCAGGTGCCAGCGCAGGATCACCTGCGCCGGGGACTTGCCCACCCGCTGGGCGATCTCGCCGATCGTGGGATTGTCGAGCTCCGCGCCCTTGGCTATGGGTGCCCACGCCTCGGTGGCGATGCCCATCTGCGCATGGACCTCGCGCAGCTCGGTCTGGGCGAGGGTGGGGTGCAGCTCGACCTGGTTCACGGCCGGGAGGACGGTGGCCTCGGCCTGCAGCCGGCGCAGGTGCTGGGGCTGGAAGTTCGACACGCCGATGGCGCGCGCGCGTCCCTCGGCATACAGCTTCTCCATCATCTGCCAGGTCTCGACGTAGAGGTCCCTGGCCGGCAGCGGCCAGTGGATGAGGTAGAGGTCGACGTAGTCCATGCCGAGCTTGTCGAGGCTTGTCTCGAACGCGGCCAGGCCGGTCTCGGCGCCTTGGTGCGGGTTGCCCAGCTTGGTGGTCACGAAGACCTCGTCGCGGGTCAGGCCGGAGGCGCGGACGGCCGCACCGACACCCTCCTCGTTGTCGTACAGCGCTGCGGTGTCGATGTGCCGGTAGCCCACCTCGAGCGCCTTGGCCACCACGTCGGAGGTGTCCTCGGGCGGCACCTGGAACACGCCGAAGCCGAGCTGCGGGATCGTCGAGCCGTTGTTCAGGGTCACGGTCGGCACTGCGGTGGCTGTTTCCGTCAT
>JAQSWV010000053.1 GCA_029266455.1 Nocardioidaceae bacterium | reverse complement strand
GCGGCGGGCTCCTCCGGGGCGGCCGCCGCCTTCTTGCGCGGCTGCTTGGGGCTCACCGCGTCCGGCGCGGTGTCACCGTGTGCCTCCTTGAGCACCGCATTGAAGACGTCGAGCTTGACCGCCTTCTCCGGCTGCTCCTTGAGCGGCTCGGGTGCCGGCTCGCCCTTGTACTTCTGCCAGTCGCCGGTCTTTCTCAGGAGTGCGAGCACCGGCTCGCTGGGCTGGGCGCCCACGGACAACCAGTGCTGGGCGCGCTCGGAGTCGACCTCGATGAGCGAGGGCTCGAGCTTGGGGTTGTACTTGCCGATCTCCTCGATGACCCGTCCGTCGCGCTTGGTACGCGAGTCGGCCACGACGATGCGGTAGAAGGGTGCGCGGATCTTGCCCATGCGCTTGAGGCGGATCTTGACGGCCACGGTGAGTGGTGTCTCCCTGCTGAGTCGGTTGGAGAGCCGCCTGTTCCGGCGTGGGGTAACCGGTCGGCCTGCTCGGGGAAACCCGGCCGGAGCGGTTGAGAGGGACCGACCGCCGGGGTTCGACCTGCCATCATGCCAGACAGGTGCCGCCCGGCTCCAACTGGCGGTGTCCGCAGAGTCGCCCGGCGGTTCTGGGAGGTCGAGCGGCTGTCCGCAGCCCGGTCATCATCCGACGACCGCGCCGCGGAGCACGACCCGGGCCGGCGCGGACAGCACCCTGAGGTCGGCCAGCGGGTCAGCCGGGTAGAGGCAGAAGTCAGCAGGGACGCCCTCGTCGAGACGGGACGGCCGGCCCAGCCACTCCCGCGCCCGCCAGGAGGCGGCGCCCAGGGCATCGTGAGGAGTCATCCCGTAGTCCGCCATCAGCTGCACCTCCTCGGCGATCAACCCATGCGGCAGCACACCCCCGGCATCGGTGCCGGCATAGATGGCGACCCCGGCCTCGTAGGCACCCCCGATCGTCTCGCGCCGGCGCTCGTGCAACGCTCGCATCCGGCTGGCGTACGCCGGGAACTTGGCCTCGCCCGCGGCGGCGTACTTGGGGAAGTTCTCCAGGTTCCTGAGCGTGGGCACCAGCGCGGTGCCCTGGGCCGCCATCTGCTCGACGAGGTCGACCGACAGCCCGGTGCCATGCTCGATGCAGTCGATGCCAGCCGCGATCAGGTCGGGCAGGGCGGGCTCACCGAACACGTGCGCTGTCATCCGGACGCCTTGGGCATGTGCCTCGGCGACCGCCTGGTGCACGGTCTCACCGGGCCATGACGGGGTCAGGTCGCCGGCCTCCCGCTCGATCCAGTCGCCGACGATCTTGACCCAGCCGTCGCCACGCCTGGCCTCCTGTGCGACGTACGCCGCGAGCTGGTCCGGCTCTATCTCGTGGGCGTAGCCGCGGATGTAGCGCCGGGTACGTGCCAGGTGCCGGCCGGCCCGGATAAGCCGGGGCAGGTCGTCCCGGTCGTCGATCCACCGGGTGTCGGCGGGCGAGCCGCAGTCCCGCAGCAGCAGCGCGCCGGCATCGCGATCGGCACGGGCCTGGTCCTCCTGGGTGGCCTCGTCGACTGCGCCGTTGGCATCGAGTCCGACGTGGCAGTGCGCGTCGACCAGCCCGGGCACGATCCATCCGCTGCCGAGATCGGTGGCGTCGGCGATCGGCTCGTACGTCACCGTGCCGCCCGTCACGTACAGGTCGCGGTGCTCGCCTTCGGGGAGAACGATCCCCCGTACTCGAAGCGCGTCAGACATGCGGGCGAACCTAATGGGCCGAGCCGCACCTCGCCGCGCTGGCCCATGCCGCGCGCTCGGCTGGCCCGCGGCGCGACTGCGGCTCGCGCCGGTGGCAGGCGGTCGTACCCCATCGGGAGGGTGTCGTACCCCGTCACACTGCCCACTGGCACAGCGAAAGTGACGCTACTCGGGCGCTGCAGCGCTGTGGGGGCGACGCTTTCGCAGCCCACCCTGCGAAACTTCCGACGTCGGCGGCCGCCGTCAGAGCAGGTCGCGCAGCTCCTTGGGCAGTTCGAAGTCGTCGGGAGCGGGTGGGGTGGGGGCGCCGTCGGGGTTGCCGAAGGGGGAGACGGCCGCGGGGGGCCGCTGGCGAGCGGCCTGCTGCTCCTCGGCCCGCTTGGCCGGGTTGCCGGAGCCACGCTTGGCGCGGCCCTTCTTCGCCTGCTGGCGTGCCTTCGCCCGTTTTCCCGCGCCCGGCATCCCGGGCATGCCGGGGAGACCCGGCATGCCGCCGCCGGCAGCCATCTGGTTCATCATCGTGCGGGCCTGGAAGAAGCGGTCCACCAGGCCGTTCACCTGCGACACGGTCACCCCCGACCCGCGGGCGATCCGCTGCCGGCGTGATCCGTCGATGATCTTGGGGTCGGCGCGCTCGGCCGGGGTCATCGAGTGGATGATCGCCTCGATCCGGTCGATCTCACGCTCGTCGATGCCGGCGATCTGCTCCTTCATCTCGCCCATGCCGGGCAGCATCCCGAAGATCTTCGAGAGCGAGCCCATCTTGCGGACGGACTGCATCTGCTGCAGGAAGTCATCGAGGGTGAAGCTCGCGCCCTTGCCCTCGGTGAGCTTGGCGGCCGCTCGGGCGGCCTGGTCGGCGTCGAACGACTTCTCCGCCTGCTCGATCAGCGTGAGCATGTCGCCCATGCCCAGGATGCGGGAGGCCATCCGGTCCGGGTGGAAGACGTCGAAGTCGCCCATCTGCTCGCCGTTGGAGGCGAACATCACCGGTCGCCCGGTCACCTTCGCAACCGACAGCGCAGCCCCACCGCGGGCATCACCGTCAAGCTTGGACAGGACCACTCCGTCGAACCCGACGCCGTCGAGGAACGACTGCGCGGTGATGACCGCGTCCTGGCCGATCATCGCGTCGACCACGAACAGGATCTCGTCGGGTGACACGGCGTCGCGGATGTCGGAGGCCTGCTGCATCAGCTCGGCGTCGATGCCGAGCCGCCCCGCCGTGTCGACGACGACGACGTCGTGCAACGTACGGTTCGCATGGGTGATCGATGAGCGCGCCACCTCGACGGGGTCGCCGACACCGTTGCCCGGTTCCGGCGCGAAGACGTCGACACCGGCGCGGTCGCCCACGACCTGCAGCTGGGTCACGGCGTTCGGTCGCTGCAGGTCGGCGGCGACCAGCAGCGGCGCGCGGCCCTGCGCCTTGAGCCAGTGGCCGAGCTTGCCGGCCAGGGTGGTCTTTCCGGAGCCCTGCAGTCCGGCCAGCAGGATCACGGTCGGGGGCTTCTTGGCGAACCGCAGCCGCCGGGTCTCGCCGCCGAGGATGGCGACGAGCTCCTCGTTCACGATCTTGACGACCTGCTGGGCCGGGTTGAGCGCGGCGCTGACTTCCGCACCGCGGGCGCGCTCCTTGACCGACGCGATGAACTCGCGCACCACCGGGAGGGCGACGTCGGCCTCGAGAAGGGCGATCCGGATCTCGCGTGCGGTCGCGTCGATGTCGGCCTCGGACAGCCGGCCCTTGCCGCGGAGGTTCTTGAACGTCGCGGCGAGGCGGTCCTGCAGCGTGTCGAACATCCGGGCGTCCTCCGAAGTGGCCGCGCACGGTGGTGCGCACGGGAAGCGGGCGGAGGCTCCAGCCTAACCGCCGCTGGCGGCCGCCCGGTCGGTGAGCGCCTCCTGTACGGCGGCTCGTACCTGCTCGGCGCGTTCCGGCCCGAGGGGACGACCGGCGCGGTCGGTCACGTAGGCGACATCCTCCGCCTGGGGGCCGAGGGTCTCCAGATGGGCCGAGCGCACGTCGACCTCCAGGTCGGCCAGCGCCTGGCACAAGCGCCAGACCAGTGCGGCCTGGTCGGCCGCCCGCACCTCGAGCACGGTGGCGGTTCCCGACACGTCAGGGAGGACGCGCACCCGAACACCGCCGGCGTCCGGTCGAGCCGGACCAGCGGCCGCCCGCCGGACCCCAACACCGCCGGCGTCCGGTCGAGCCGGACCAGCGGCCGCCCCCCCGAGCCGGCCGCGCGCTGCGGAGCCGGTGGCCCCCAGGCGCGCCTGCAGGTCCACGCTCCCGTCGAGAACGCGGTCGAGCCGCAGTCGCAGCCGGGCCTGGTCAACATGCGCGGACTCGACATCCCACATCGAGACCGCGGTACTGCCGTGCACGGCCGCGTGGGCGGCCCGGACCGTGAGGCCCGCGGTGGCCAGGGCACCGCTGACGTCGGCGAGGAGCCCGAGCCGGTCGGTGGCCGCCACCAGCACCCGGGTGCCGTCGGCCTGCGGCTCGACGAGCAGGCGCACCTCCCGGTCGCCCAGTGCCTCCGCCCAGTCGGGCACGACGGGGTCGTCCACCTCCTCCAGCCGGCGGCCGGCCGCCGAGACCGGTCGCCCCTCGGCGAGGGTGGCGCGCAGCGCGCTGACCAGCCGGCGGACGAGGCCGGCGCGCCAGCTCGTCCAGGCGGCGGGAGCGGCGGCGCGCGCGTCGGCCTCGGTCAGGGCGGTCAGCAGGTCGAGGGTCGTCTCGTCGGCCACCAGTGCGGCCACCCGGCACAGCGTGACCGGGTCATCGATGTCGCGGCGTACCGCGGTCTCCGGCAGCAGCAGATGGTGGCGGACGAGCATGGCCACCGTGCCGGCGTCGGCGGCGGAGAAGCCCCAGCGCCGGGCGACCCGCTCGGCCATCGGAGCCCCCACGATGCTGTGGTCGCCGTCGCGGTCGTGCTTGCCGAGGTCGTGCAGCAGCGCCGCCACCACGAGCAGGTCCGGTCGCGAGACCTGTGGCATCAGCCGGGACGCCTCGACGCACGTCTCGACCAGGTGTCGGTCGATGGTGAAACGGTGCACCGCCGACTCTGACACGCGCAGCCGGATGCCACCCCACTCCGGCAGCCACCTGTCGACCAGGCCGCACTGGTCGAGCTCCTCCCACACCGGCACCAGGGCGGGACCGGAGGCGAGCAGGCGTACCAGACCGCGCCGCGCCTGGTCCGGCCACGGCTCCGGCAGGTCCGGCTGGGCGGCCGCCAGCCGCGCCGCGGTGCTCGGGGCCAGCGCCAGCCCGTTGGCCGCCGCCGTGACAGCAGCCCGCAGGGCGAGCCACGGGTCATGGCCCGGCCGGGCATCCGGTGCCAGCACGACCTCGCCAGCGACCGAGGCGATGCCGACGTCGAGGCGCACGAGCGCGGGCCGGCGTTGGGCACGCGGGCCGGGTCGCGGACTGGGAGCGGCCAGCACCTGGTCGATGCGCCGCCATGTCGTCTGGGCCAGATGAGCGGTGCGTCGGCCGAGGTCGCGGACCCGGACGCTGAGCGCCTCCGGGGTGGTCCCGAGGCGGGCGGCCACATCGGGGACGAGCTCGCGGTGCAGGCGGTCGCCGCGACGGCCGGCCACCTCGTGCAGCGCGTCGCGCACGTCGAGCAGCGCCGAGCGGTACGCCTCACCCTCGCGATGCGGGACGTCGACGAGCCAGGTGGCCACCAGCGCACCCAGCACGTTCCCGTCGCGCAGGCCGCCGCGCGACTCCTTCAGGTCAGGGACGGCGGCATGGGCGAGGTCGCCGCACTGGTCCGCCCGGCGGGCGCACGCGTGCTTGAGCGCCGGCAGACGGCTGCCGGCCTCGCGGCGCCAGTCGGCCAGCACCGTCGAGCGCAGCGCCTGGGTCAGGTCCGGCTCGCCGGCGACGTGGCGCGCGTCCAGCATCCCGGTGGCTGCGCGGAGGTCCTGAGCGGCCATCTGACGCATCGACACCGTGTCCCGCACCGCGTGGTCGAGGGGCAACCCCTCGTCCCACAGCGGGTACCAGAGCGCCGACGCCAGGGAGCCGATCAGGTCGGCAGGCAGCGACGGCTCGTGCAGCAGGACGACGTCGATGTCGCTGTACGGCGAGAGCTCACCGCGCCCGTACCCACCGACGCCCACCAGGGCCACCCGCCCGATCGCCTCGCGATGCCGGCCGAGAGCCGTCGCCATCAGCTGCTGCAGGCGACGATCCGTCTCGGCCGCCCGCGCCGACCGCAACCGGGCGAGGTCGCCCGCGAGCGCGGCGTTCGGCTCGCGGGCGACCTCCGGGATGGCAGCGGAGGCAGCGGGCCTGCTCATCGCGGGCGGTGGGCAGACCGGCGGGGGCTCACAGCGCGGCCGTCCCCTCCTCGCCGGTACGGACCCGCACGACGGTGTCGACCGGGCTGACCCAGACCTTGCCGTCACCGATCTTGCCGGTCTGCGCCGCCTTGGCGATCACCCCGACGACGTCGCCGGCGTCCTCGTCGTCGACGACGACCTCGAGGCGCATCTTCGGTACCAGCGCGACGTCGTACTCCGCGCCCCGGTAGACCTCCGTGTGGCCCTTCTGCCGACCGAAGCCGCTGGCCTCGGTCACCGTGATGCCGGTGATGCCGAAGGTCTCGAGCGCCTCCCGGACGTCTTCCCACTTGTGCGGCTTCACCACCGCCGTGACGAGCTTCATGCGTTCACGCTCCCTTTGTCACCGGCGTCGTGCCGTGCGTCTTGCGGCTCGGGGGCACCCACCGGCGGGGTACCGGGCAGGCCACGGTGGCCGCGGGTGGCCGCGGTCAGGTCGTAGCCGGACTCGGCGTGCTCGTTCAGGTCGATGCCCTCCACCTCGGAGTCCTCGTCGAGGCGGAAGCCGATGGTCATGTCGATGGCCTTGCCGATGATGAAGGCGCCTACGAAGGAGAAGGTCCCGACAGCGAGCACTGCGACCGTCTGCTTGCCCAGCAGCGCGATGTCACGACCCTCGTAGAGCAGGCCGCCCTCGAGGGAGAGGAAACCGAGCGCGATCGAGCCGAACGCACCGCCGACCAGGTGCACTCCGACGACATCGAGCGAGTCGTCGAACCCGAACCTCCACTTGAGGCCCACCGCCAGGGCGCACAGCGCCCCGGCCAGCACGCCGAGCAGCACCGCTCCCAGCGGCGACACGAACGCGCACGCGGGGGTGATGGCCACCAGGCCGGCAACGGCGCCGGAGGCGGCACCGAGGCTGGTCGGGCGACCGTCCCGGACCTGCTCGACCACCAGCCATCCGATGATGGCAGCGGACGCCGCCGCCTGGGTGTTGATGAAGGCGGTCGCCGCCAGGCCGTTGGCCGCGAGCGCAGAGCCGGCATTGAAGCCGAACCAGCCGAACCACAGCAGTGCGGCACCGAGCAGTACGAGCGGAAGATTGTGGGGGCGCATGGGGTCGCGCTTCCATCCCAGCCGCTTGCCGAGCACGAGCGCCAGGGCCAGGGCCGCCGCGCCGGCGTTGACATGCACCGCCGTACCACCGGCGAAGTCCTGCACGCCCCACGCGACGATCCAGCCGGCGTCATCGCCCAGCGCGCCGTCGGCGCCGAAGTCGAAGACCCAGTTGGCGACCGGGAAGTAGATCAGGCTGACCCAGAGCACCACGAACACGCACCAGCCGATGAACTTTGCCCGGTCGGCGACCGCACCGCTGATCAGCGCCGGAGTGATGATGGCGAACATCAGCTGGAAGGCGACGAAGCTGAGCACCGCGGCGCCGTTGAGGCCGTGCAGGCCGATGTGGTCGAAGCTGCCGAAGAGCTGGCTGTCGGACTCTCCGAAGGTGATCGAGTAGCCGTAGATCACCCACAGCACGCTGACGATGGCCAGGGCGGCGAAGCTCATCATCATCATGTTCAGCACGCCCTTGGCGCGGGTCATGCCTCCGTAGAACAGCGCAAGGCCGGGTGTCATCAACATGACGAGCGCCGCGCTCATCAGCACCCAGGCAGTGTTTCCACTCATCGAGACGGACTCCTCGCTAGCAGGGGATCCGTCGTGCCCGCGGAACGGCAGTGTCCCGACTCGGTCCGACGTCCAGTGCTGGCCACAATGGCGAGGCCGGGTTACCGATCCGGTCGGAACACGTTTCGTACGGGTGACGCAGCGCGACGCGCGGTTACGGGCGCGTGAACTCTGGGCGTCACCACGCGAGCGCGGCCGTCAGGCGTCGAGCAGGGCCGCCACGAAGTCCTCGGCGTCGAAGGGAGCCAGATCGTCGGCGCCCTCGCCGAGACCGACCAGCTTGACGGGGACGCCGAGCTCGCGCTGCACGGCAACGACGATGCCGCCCTTGGCTGTGCCGTCCAGCTTGGTCAGCACGATGCCGGTCACGTCCACCACCTCGGCGAACACGCGTGCCTGGATCAGCCCGTTCTGGCCGGTGGTGGCGTCGATGACCAGCAGCACCTCAGTGACCGGCGCCTGCTTCTCGACCACGCGCTTGACCTTGCCGAGCTCGTCCATCAGCCCGGCCTTGTTCTGCAGGCGCCCGGCAGTGTCGACGAGCACGGTGTCGACCCCCCGCTCGGCTCCGGTGCGGACGGCCTGGAAGCCCACGCTCGCGGGATCACTGCCTTCGCCGCCACGCACCGTCTCGACGCCCACCCGCTCACCCCAGGTCTGCAGCTGGTCTGCCGCGGCGGCCCGGAACGTGTCGGCCGCGCCGAGCAGCACCGACCGGCCCTCCGCCACCAGCACTCGCGCGACCCGGCCGACAGTGGTGGTCTTGCCGGTGCCGTTGACCCCGACCACGAGCACCACACCGGGGAGGTCGCCGGCACCGTCGACCCGAAGCGTGCGGTCCATGGTCGGGTCGACCATCGTGACCAGCTCCTCGCGCAGCACCCGGTGCACGTCCGCGGCGGTGAGGCCGGCCTCCCCCCGCAGCCGCGTCCGCAACCGGGCCACGACGTCCTGGGCCGGCCCCACCCCGACGTCGGCACCGATCAGGGTGTCCTCGACGGACTCCCAGACGTCCTCGTCGAGCGTGTCGCGCGACAGCAGCGCGAGCAGCCCGCGGCCGAGCGAGGACTGCGAGCGGGCCAGCCTGCTCCGCAGCCGGAGCAACCTGCCCCGCGCCGACTCGGGGGCCTCGACCGAGGGCTCGACCGGCGCCTCGGTGGGTGCGCGGGTGGGCACCTCGGGCGGTGCCGGCCGGGTCGGGGGCGGCAGGGTCCGGCCGCGGACGAGCGCGGCGGCGGCACCCGCGACGACGAGCACCAGCACCAGGCCGGCGAGGACGTACTCGAGCAGGGTCACGGGGTGGGATCCTCCCAGACCGGCGTGGTCCCCCGTTGCCGGCGAAGCTCTGTCAGGGCTCCCCCACCGGCAGCCTCGTCCTCATGCGGGTCGACACCGGTACGGTCGACCACACCCTGCAGTGCCTCTGACAGGCGCGGCGCCCGGGGAATGACCTTCCCCCGCTGCGGGTAGGCCACGAAGGCGACGACGAGCGAGGCCACGGCCACGATCGCCAACAGGACAAGGGTGACGAACACCATGGGGGCGGGCTCCTGGATGGTCAGCGGGCATACGCCAACCGAGTCTGCCACGCAGTTTCGGGGCTACCCCGCGCGTGCAGGTCTGCCTGGATCCCGCTGTGTGACGTTGCCGACAGCCCGTCCGACAGCGCTGCCGGACGATCCGGCCTCACCCGAGGGCCTCGAGGGCGGCCCGGACCTGGTCGGGGACCGGAACGACGGCCCTGCTCTCCCGGTCGACGTACACGTGCACGAACCGGCCCACGGCCGCCGCCTCGGCCGTGCCGGCGGCGAACAGACCGATCCGGTAGGTGATGCTCGAGCGGCCGAGGCGCTCGACGCCGATACCTGCCTCCACCACGTCGGGGAAGCGCAGCTGACGCAGGAACCGGCACCCGGTCTCGGCCACGACCCCCAGTGCGGGGAGGTCGCGGATGTCCGTGCCGAGGGCGTCCATCAGCCACCCGTTCACGGCGGTGTCGAAGTAGGCGTAGTAGACGACGTTGTTGATGTGCCCGTACACGTCCTCGTCGCCCCAACGGGTCGGCAGGGTGCGCCACGTGCTGAAGTCCTCGCGGGAGGGTTCGTCGCTGCCCATCGCCGACTCAGGCCGGCTCGGGTTCGCGCAGGCGCTGGCTGATCACGACCGACACCCCGTCGTCGCGCATGGACACGCCGTACAGCGCGTCTCCGACCTCCATGGTGCGCTTCTGATGGGTGATGACCAGGAGCTGGCTGGCCTCACGCAGCTCCTCGTAGATGGTGAGCAACCGACCGAGGTTGGCGTCGTCGAGCGCGGCCTCGACCTCGTCGAGGATGTAGAACGGGCTCGGCCGGGCCTTGAAGAGGGCGACCAGGAACGTGACCGCCACCAACGAGCGCTCCCCGCCGGACAGCAGCGACAGCCTTTTCACCCGCTTCCCCGCCGGGCGGGCCTCGACGTCGATGCCGGTGGTGAGGAGGGAGTCGGGATCGGTCAGCACCAAGCGGCCCTCACCGCCGGGGAACAGCCGCCCGAAGATCGCCGCGAACTCCCGCGCGACGTCGGCGTATGCCTCGGAGAAGACCTGTTGCATCCGTTCGTCGACCTCGTCGATGAGCGCGAGCAGGTCACGACGGGTTCCCTTGACGTCCTCCAGCTGCTCGCTGAGGTACGCATGCCGCTCCTCGAGCGCCGCGAACTCCTCCAGCGCCAGCGGGTTCACACGACCGAGCAGGCTCAGCGCACGCTCGGCGGCGCGTAGCCGCTTGGACTGCTCGTCCCGGTCGTACGGGACCAGCCGGGGTGCCGCCTCCCCGCCGGCACTCTCGTCCCTGCTGGCACTGTCGTCCCCGCTGGCACCGTCGGCCCCGCTGGCACCGTCGTCCCCACCCACACCGTCGGCCCCGCTGGCACCAGCAGTCCTGCGGGCAGTCCCGGCGACAGCATCGGTGACCGGGACGCCGGTGTCCGGTCCGTAGTCGGTGACCAGGACGTCGGGGTCGAGGCCCAGGTCGTCGAGCGCGCGCTGCTCCAGCGCCTCGATCCGCAGCCGCTGCTCGGCTCGAGCGACCTCGTCGCGGTGGACCGAGTCGACCAGGCCCGCCAGCTCGTCCTCGACGGTGCGAAGACGCTCGCGGACGCCGGCCAGCTGCTGCTCGTGCGCGGCGCGGGCCTGCTCCGCCGCCGTCCGCCTCTCGGCAGCCGCGGCCAGCGAGTGCTCGAGGCGGGTCAGTACCTGCTGGGCGGCTGCGCCGACCTCTCGTGCGGTAGCCGCCTGGAGCCGCTGCCGACCCCGACGCGCCATCGCCTCCGCCCGGGCGCGGCGGATGTCGTCGGCCGTCCGCTCGAGCTGGTCGGCGCGGCCGGACAGGGCTCGGACCCGTTCCTCGGCGGTACGCAGGGCCAGCCGGGCCTCGGTCTCGGCCGCGCGCGCCACTCGGGCCGCCCCTGCCGCCTGCTCGAGCCCGGCTCCGTCCGCGTCGTCGTCGTCGGGAACCTCCTCGGCAGCCGAGGCGCGGGACTCCAGGTCGGCCAGTCCGGCCAGGTCGCGATCGCGGGCCTGCTCGGCGTCGGCGATGGCGCGCTCCAGCCGCTCGGCCTCAGCGCGCGCCGAGCGGGCGGTGGCCCCGAGGTGCCCGAGCTGCTCGGCGACCGCAGCCATCTTGGCGTCGGAGTCGTGGAGCTGGGCAAGGGCAGCGTCTGCACGGGCCCGTACGTCGGCGCGCTCGTCCTCGAGTCGCGACAGGTCGAATCGCGCGCGCTCCGCCTCGTGGGTGGTCTCGGTGAGCCGCGCAACCGTCTCGTCGAGTGCTGCCTGCACCTCGAGCAGGCTGGGCGCCGAGGCGGAGCCGCCCGCCGCACCCAGCCGGCCGAGCAAGTCGCCCGAGGCGGTCACCGCGGTCAGCTCGGGCCGGTCGCCGACGATCGCCCGAGCGTCCTCCAGCGTCTCGACGACGACGGTGCTCCCCAGCAGCTCACCCAGGGCGGCATGCAGCTCGGCGGGGGCCTCGACCACCTCCAGCAGCGGAACGGCGCCCGCCGGCGGCTCGTGCGCCGGAGCCGTGAGCGGTGACGCCGTGCCGGCCTGGTCGGGCGATGCCAGCAGCAGACCCGCGCGGCCGAGGTCGTCAGCGCGCAGGAGCCCGATCGCGGTGACGGCGCTGTCCAGCCCGTCGACCGCGACGGCGTCGGCCGCGCTTCCCAACGCTGCCGCAACGGCGGCTTCGTAGCCGGGACGGACGGCCAGCAGGGCGGCCACCGATCCGAGCACGCCGGAGACCAGCTCGGTCGCCGCCAGCAGGGCCCCGGCCCCGTCCTTGCGGGCCAGCCCGAGCTCCAGCGCCTCCTTCCGCGCGTACAGGGCCGACCGCTCACGCTCGCTGGCCTGCACCTGCTCCCGCAGCTTGACCAGCAGCTCGTCCAGGTCATCGAGCTGGGCCGCGGCCATCTCGTACGTCGCGTCCAGGCTGCCCTCGCCGGCGTCCAGCCCGGCCACCATGTTCTCGAGGGCGGTGAAGTCGTGAAGTGCCCGGTCGGCCCGCTGCTGCGCCTCCTCGCGGGCGGTCGCCAGCCGGCCGATCTCCTCCTCGGCCGCGGCGGCACGGGTCCGCAGCGCGTGTACCTGCCCTTGCAGCCGGGCCTTGCCCTCGCGGCGACCCGCGGCGGCACGGGTCTGCTCGGCCAGCCGGCGCTCCTCGTCGTGGTGCGCCTGCTCGGCCTGCCGGCGGATGTCGATCGCGGCATCCAGTCCGGAGCGGTGCCTCTGCAGCTCGTCGGCGAGCCGGTTCTCCTGGTGCCGCACTCGCTGGGCCTCGCCCAGCAGCTCGTCGGGGTCCCGCCCACCGGGAAGGTCGTGGACGGGCTCACTGGCAGCGCGTACGCGCTCGGCGGCCAGCCCGGCCGTACCCAAGAACCGCTCACGCAGCCCGGCCAGGTGGTACCAGGTCTCCTGAGCCGCAGCCATCCGGGGCGCGTCGGCGCTGAGCTCGGCGTCGATGTCGCCGGCCCGTGCTCGCAGTGCCGTCAGGTCGCGCTCGACGGCGCTGCGTCGCTCGCGCAACGCGCTCTCGTCGGCCAGCTCCGCGGCCAGCGCGGCCCGCGCGCTCACCAGGTCGTCGGCGAGGAGCCGCGCCCGGGCATCGCGCAGGTCGGCCTGGACCGCGGCGGCCTTGCGCGCGACCTCCGCCTGCCTGCCCAGGGGCTTGAGCTGACGCCGGATCTCGGTCAGCAGGTCGCCCAGGCGGGTGAGGTTGCCGTCGGTGGCCTCCAGCTTCCGCAGCGCCTTCTCCTTGCGCTTGCGGTGCTTGAGGACGCCCGCGGCTTCCTCGACGAACCCGCGGCGGTCCTCCGGACTGGCGTGCAGCACCGTGTCGAGCCGGCCCTGGCCGACGATCACGTGCATCTCCCGGCCGATACCCGAGTCGCTCAGCAGCTCCTGCACGTCGAGCAACCGGCAGGTACGGCCGTTGATGGCGTACTCGGAACCACCGCTGCGAAACATCGTGCGGGTGAGGGTGACCTCGGAGTAGTCGATCGGCAGGCGACCGTCTGAGTTGTCGATGGTGAGAACGACCTCGGCGCGGCCCAGCGGGGCCCGCGCGGCGGTGCCGGCGAAGATGACGTCGTCCATCTTGCCGCCGCGAAGCGACTTGGCGCCCTGCTCACCCAGGACCCACGCCAGGGCGTCGACCACGTTGGACTTGCCAGAGCCGTTGGGTCCCACGACGCACGTGATCCCGGGCTCGAACTGCAGGGTCGTGGTCGAGGCGAACGACTTGAAGCCACGCAAGGTCAGGCTCTTCAGGTACAACGCGGCTCCTGGAGGTCGCGTGACGGCCCGGTCGGGAATCGGATGCCGGCACGGAACCGCGCACCCGGGGGAAGCGAGCCGGGAGACAGCCTAATGAGGCTGCGGCCGGGATCCGCAGCGCCGCGCCGCCGGGAGAGCCGGGCAGGAAACACCCGAGGGGCCACGCAACGCCGCGCAGACGTGGCGACCGGAGCCGTCAGGGACCCCGGCGAAGGTCAGCGCAGGGCTGGCTCGAGCAGCCGCTCGGGCGACTCCGGCGCGAGGTCTCGGTCCAGCATCAGGTCGCGCTCTCGGAGCGCCGCCGCCAACTCGTCGTTGTCCCGCTGCAGCCGTTCGACCAGTTCCTCCAGATCCGCGACGCGTCGGCGCAACAGTGCTGCATCACGGGCGAGACGGGGGTCGGTGCCGCCGATGTAACCCAGGAGTGCCTTTGCCATGTACGCGCCTCCGCAGGAAGTCGACCACGCAGGCGGATCCGGCGCCTGGAGCGCTTCGTCCGTCGGTGGTGGGACCGAGGAGCCCGTCTCCCAGGATCGCACCGGGCCGCCTGCCGGGTCAACTTGGTCGGCTGCACGGTCACCAGCGGGCCCGCCGGGGTCGCGGCTGGCACCGGGGGCAGGTGTAGGCCGACCGGTTCATGAAGGGGTCACGTCGCACGGGGCTCCCGCAGCGCGGGCACGGCTCGCCCACCTGACCGTAGACCGCCAGCGAGCGGTCGAAGTAACCGGAGGCGCCGTTGACATCGACATACAGCGCGTCGAACGATGTGCCGCCCTGCTCGAGTGCCTCGGACATCACTGCCCGTGCCCCGGCCAACAGCCGGGTCACCTCGCTGCGACGCAGGGTCTCGGTGGGGCGCGCGTAGTGCAGCCGCGCCCGCCACAGTGCCTCGTCGGCGTAGATGTTCCCGATGCCTGACACCAGGGTCTGGTCCAGCAGCGCCCGCTTGAGGCCGGTCCGGCGGGCCCGCAGGCGTTTCCGCACGGCGGCCTCGTCGAACGCGGGATCCAGCGGGTCGCGGGCGATGTGGGCGATCTCGGCCGGCAGGTCGGCCCCGCCCTCGCTCACCAAGAGGCCGCCGAAGGTGCGCTGGTCGACGAAGCGCAGGTCGAGGTCGCCGTCGAGCGCCAGCCGGACGCGCAGGTGGCGCTCGGCCGGGGCTGCTGCCGGCCGGACCAGCAGCTGCCCGGACATGCCGAGGTGGGCGAGCAGGGCATCGTCCCCGCTGCTGTCGCCCCTGCCGTCGTCCCCGCCGTCATGCAGGGGCACCCACAGGTACTTGCCTCGTCGGCGCGGCCGGCCGAGCGTCTGCCCCTGCAGCCGAGCGGCGAGATCCGCGGCGCCGGCCGGGTGGCGCCGGACCGCCCGCGTCGACAGCACCTCCGCGGAGACGACGCGCCGTCCGGTGGTGTGGCGCTCCAACCCGCGCCGGACCACCTCTACCTCGGGAAGCTCGGGCACGGCTGGTCTCGTCGCTGCTCTCGGCTGGATGTGGGGTGCTGACGGCTGGAGGGTCGGAGTGGGACTGGGTCGAGTGGGCCGGCGGGTCGAGTGGGCCGGGCGGGCTCAGGAGCCGGTCGCCAGCCCGTACCGCCCGCTGATGTCCTGCCAGGCCGTCTCGGCGGCCTGCTGCTCCGCGTCCTTCTTGGAACGGCCACGTCCCGACCCGAAGTACTGGTCGCCGACCCGGGCCCTGGCGGTGAACCACTTCGCGTGGTCGGGACCGCTCTCGTCCACGAGGTACTCCGGCACCCCCAGGTCGTGCAGGGCGGACAGCTCCTGCAGGCTCGTCTTCCAGTCCAGGCCGGCTCCCTTGGTGGCAGCCGCCGCGACCAGCGGGACGAACATGGCGCGGACGACGCGCGTGGCCACCTCGAAGCCGAACTGCACGTAGACGGCACCGATCAGCGCCTCCACCGTGTCGGCCAGGATCGACGACTTCTCGCGCCCGCCGGTGGCGTCCTCGCCTCGCCCGAGGCGCAGATGGTCGCCCACGCCCAGCGTGCGGCCGACCTCGGCCAGCGCCTTGGCGTTGACCACAGCAGCCCGCAGCTTGGCCAGCCGACCCTCACTGAGGTCGGGATGGCGGGTGTAGAGGTCGTCGGTGACGACGAGGCCGAGCACCGCGTCACCGAGGAACTCGAGCCGCTCGTTCGTGGGCAGCCCGCCGTGCTCGTACGCGTACGAGCGGTGCGTCAGGGCCAGTTCGAGTGCCGCCGGCTCGAGATCGGGCACGCCGAGCGCCCGGGCCAGGTCACGCCGGTCGGGTGCTGGCGGGCTTCCGGCTGTGGATGCGCCCATGCGGTGCGCTCAGAGCACCTGGCGCATCGCCCCGCGGGCGCCGTACTGGCCGCACTGGGGACAGGCCCGGTGCGGCAGGTGCTGTGACCGGCAGGCCGGGTTGGCGCACACGACCAGCGACGGCGCGGTGGCCTTCCACTGGGCGCGGCGGTGCCGCGTGTTGCTGCGCGACGTCTTCCGCTTCGGAACGGCCACTTCTTCACTCCTCGTCCGGACCGGGCGACGTGCCCGGTCGATCGTCGTGCGTCCAGCCGGCCAGAGCGGCCCATCGCGGGTCGTCCGGCTCGTCGTGCCCGTGCCCCGGGTCGTCGGCGAGCCGCGCCCCGCACCGCGGGCACAGCCCGGGGCAGTCGTCCCGGCAGAGCGGGCGGAACGGCAGTGCGAGCACCACCGCGTCCCGCAGCAGCGGGTCGAGGTCGACGCGATCGTCCACGACCCGCCCGGCCTCGTCGTCCTCGGCGTCGCTCTCGGGGTACACGTACAGCTCCTGCAGGTCGACATCGATGTCGAGCTCGATGTCCTGCAGGCACCGCGCGCACTCCCCGACCGCTCGGGTCCGGGCAGTCCCGGTCACGAGCACGCCCTCCATGACCGACTCGACCCGCAGCTCGAGCTGGACCGGCTCCCCCTCAGGGACCGCGAGGACGACGGTCCCCAACTCGGACGGTGCGGGCACCGTTCGCGACACCTTGCGCTGCGACCCCGGCCGGCGGACCAGCTCGCGGGTGTCGAGAACGAGCGGGGCGTTGGGGTCGAGGCTGAGCAGGGTGTCACTCCCGATTCGGGCACGGCAGACGAACGACCTCCGCCGGAGGCCAGAGTCAGGCTACCGGGTGGTCGGAGGCTGGGCGAATCGCACGGCGCGGGCGGCCTCCGCCGCGCGGCGGCCTGCGCCGCGCGGGCGGGCTGCGCCACGCGGGCGCCGTGTCAGCGCCGCAGAGCCGGCCTCACCGCCCGTCCAGGCGCTCGAGCAGCCGGGTCAGGACGGTTGACGGCACCAGTCCCGAGACGTCGCCCCCATGCCCGGCCACCTCCTTGACCAGGCTCGACGCCAGGAACGACCACTCCGGGCTGGTGGGGACGAAGACGGTCTCGACATCGGCCAGGCGACTGTTCATCTGCGCCATCTGCAGCTCGTAGTCGAAGTCGGTGATGGCTCGCAGCCCCTTCACGATGGCGTCGATGCCGCGCTCCCGGCAGAAGTCGACGAGCAGGCCCTCGAAGACCTCGATGCGAATGCCGGGCAGGTCCACGGTGACCTCGCGGAGCATGGCGAGGCGCTCCTCGATGCTGAACAGCGCCTGCTTGCCGGGATTGACGAGCACGGCGACGGTGACCTCGTCGAACAGCCGGGCGGCTCGAGCCACGATGTCGAGGTGGCCGTGCGTCACCGGGTCGAAGGAGCCAGGACAGACCGCAGTGGTCACGAGGGGCTCACGAGGGGCTCCGTCGGTCTCGGGCACCGTTCAGCGGTGACCAGCCGGGTCGGCCGGGTGGTCGGGTGGTGGTGCAGCGGGCTGGGCGGACGGGTCGCGGCGACCGTACCAAAGGGTCGTCTCGCCGTAGCGGCGGTTCCCCTCGGGCCGCACTCCTGGGGGGAACGCCCATGCCTGTCCGCGCGTGGGCCGCTCCACCACGATCAGCGCCTCGGCGGCGAACCAACCACTGGCGGCACCGGCGACCAGCACGCCGCTGAGACTGGCGTGGTCGACCGCGTACGGCGGGTCGGCGAAGACGAGGTCGGCCGGCTGCTCGGCCGGAGCAGGCGGACGCGAGAGCAGACGCTCGACCCGGTCGCCGACGACCCGGGCCTGCGCGGAGACGCCGAGCGCACTGATGTTGTCCCGCACGACGGCGGCGGCTCGCCGATCACACTCGACCAGCAGGGCCCGGGCGGCTCCTCGGGACACTGCTTCGAGTCCGACCGCACCCGAGCCCGCGTAGAGGTCCAGCACCACCACTGCGTCCAGGCCGCCCAACAGTGACTCGACCCGGCTGAACAGTGCCTCGCGGACCCGGTCGCTCGTCGGCCTGGTGTGCTCGCCGGCAGGGGTCCGCAGCCGGCGGCCCCCCAGCTCGCCGGCGATGATGCGGCTCACGCCTTCTCCAGGAAGTCGGCTCGCGCGGTGGCCTCCATCAGCAGGACCTGCTCGGAAAGGGCAGGGGCGCCGGTCAAGCCGGGATCTGCCTCGACCAGGCTGATCGCGTCGGCACGCGCGCGAGCGATGACCTCCTCGTGCTCGACCACCGACAGCAACCGCAGGCTGGAGCGGCGGCCCGACTGGGAGACCCCGAGCACGTCCCCCTCGCGACGGACGGAGACGTCGAGCTGGGACACGGCGAACCCGTCGTCGGTCGCGGCGATGGCGTCGAGCCGCTCGCGTGCCGGTACGTCCACCGGGGCGTCGGTGACCAGCAGGCAGAGGCCGGGGGCGGCGCCCCGCCCCACCCGCCCGCGCAGCTGGTGCAGCTGGGAGAGGCCGAACCGCTCTGCATCCATGACCACCATGACGGTGGCGTTGGGAACGTCGACGCCCACCTCGACGACGGTCGTGGCCACCAGGACGTCGATGTCACCGGCACCGAACCGGTCCATCACCGTGTCCTTGGCCTCCGGGGTGAGACGCCCGTGCAACGCCTCGACCCGCAGCCCGGCCAACGGCCCGGCGCGGAGCTCGGTGGCCAGCTCGAGCACGCCCGTGGTCGGGGGCGTCGCGGGGTCATCGACACCGGCGGGGACGGGCTCCTCCCCCGCGACCCCGGCCCCGATGCGCGGGCACACCACGTAGGCCTGCCGGCCCTGCGCACACTCCTCGCGGACCCGGTCCCAGGCGCGCTGGAGCCACTCGGGACGCTCCGCGGTCGGCACCACCGTGGTCTGCACGGGCAGCCGCCCGGGAGGGACCTCGGCCAGCAGCGACGTGTCGAGGTCACCGAACACGGTCATGGCCACTGTGCGCGGGATCGGTGTCGCCGTCATGACCAGCACGTGCGGACGCTTCTCCCCGCCGCGCTCGGTGAGAGCGGCCCGCTGCTCGACGCCGAAGCGATGTTGCTCGTCGACGACGACCAGGCCGAGGTCGGCGAACTGGACACGGTCCTCGAGCAGGGCGTGGGTGCCGACAACGATCCCAGCGGCGCCGGATGCGGCGTCCAGCAGCGCCTCGCGTCGGGCCGCGGCACCGAGCGACCCGGTCACCAGCCGGACCCGGGTGGCGACCTCTGCCCCCCCGAGCATGCCGCCCATCGCCAGCTCCCCGAGAAGGGCCGTGAGGCTGCGGTGGTGCTGCTGGGCGAGCACCTCGGTCGGCGCGAGCAGCGCGGCCTGACCATTCCCGTCGACCACCTGCAGCATCGCCCGCAGGGCCACCACGGTCTTGCCGGAGCCGACCTCGCCCTGCAGCAGCCGGTGCATCGGGTGGTCACGGCAGAGGTCGGCGGCGATCTCTGCTCCGACCCGTCGCTGTCCCGCGGTGAGCGCGAACGGCAGCCGCTCCTCGAACCGCTGGGCCAGGCCGTCGGCGACCGGCTGCCGGGGAACGGCGGGCAGGGCGGCGATGCTGCGGCGCCGCCGCACCAGTGCCACCTGGGTCAGCAGCGCCTCTTCGTAGCGGAACCGGTCGCGGGCCTGCTGCCAGTCACCCGGCTCGTCCGGTCTGTGGATGCCCTCGAAGGCCTCGTTGATCCCTCGCAGGCCGTGCCGCTCGCGTACCTCCGCGGGAAGCGGATCGGGCAGCGGGTCGAGGACGTCGAGGACCATGGCGACGGAAGCGGCGATCACCCAGGTGTTCACCTTCAGGCTGGCCGGGTAGATGGGAATCAGCGGCCGGGTGAGCTTCCGTCCCTCTGTCCCCTCCTCGAGGATCTCGCACTCGGGATGCAGCAGCTGCGGCTGGCCGCGGAAGTCGCCGACCTTGCCGGCGAACAGGCCCAGCGTGCCTGCGCGCAGCTGGCTGGCCCGCCATGACTGGTTGAAGAAGGTGAGGAGCAGCCGGGCACCGGTGCCGTCGGAGACCACCACCTCGGTGCGGACGGGCGGGCGGCGGCGGCGAGAGGATCCGGCACTGCCGAAGGTCTTGTTGGTCGCCTGGACGACCTCGGCCTGAACGGTCACGTGCTCGCCTGGGACCAGCCGGCTCAGCGCGGTCAGCTCGCCCCGCCGCACGTATCGTCGCGGGTAGTGGCGCAACAGGTCCTCGACGCTGTGCAGATCGAGGTGCTCGCCGAGCTTCTTGGCGGTGGCACCGCCGACGACCGACCGCAGGCGGTCGCCGAGCCGCACGGCCATCAGGGACTCCTCACTCCACCGCAAGGAGGACCGGGTAGCCCGCCTGACCGCCCTCGTGCACCAGCACGTCGACATCCGGATACCCGGAGGTGACCGCTGCCTCGAGCCGGGGTCCCGCCCCCGTGGGCGCGGCGTGACCTGTCACCACGGTCACCAGCTCACCCCCACCGCGCAGGAGCCGGTCGAGCACCTGCTCGGCGACCGTCATCACGTCGGACCCCACCAGCTGGACCTCGCCGTCGACCACCCCGAGGACATCGCCCGGTCTCCCCGGGTCGGCCGAGGTGCCAGCCGCCTCCGTCGCGACGGTCACGGCCCCGTGCCGGGTGTGGCCGGCCGCAGCCGTCATCTGGACGACGTCGTCGTCGAAGCCCCTCCCGGGCTCGTGCACGGCCAGCGCCGCCAAGCCCTGCACCTGGGCGCGGGACGGGATCACCGCGACCCGGAACCCCCGTCGTCGGGCCTGCTGGGCGGCGGCCTCGGCAGCAGCCAGCACGTGCGGCTCGTTCGGGAGGAGCACGACCTCGTCGGCGTCGCTGGTCAGCAGCGCCGCCAGCAGGTCAGCGGTCGAGCAGCGCCGTCCGTCGGACGGGGTGACAACCATGGCGCCGGCCTCGGTGAACAGCTGAGCCAGTCCTGGCCCCGCGGCGGTCGCCAGCACGACCCGCCCCTTGGGCGCAGGCTTCGCCGCGGCCACCTGCTCGGCGAAGTGGGTGACGACCACTCGGTGAGGCCGTCCGGCGGCGATGCCGGCCTCGATGGCCGCGCCCACGTCATCGACGTGGATGTGCACGTTCCACAACCGGTCGCCACCCACCACGACCAACGAGTCTCCGAGCGGTGCGAGCACCGTGCGTAGCTCGGTGACGGCGTCCACGTCGGCGTCCAGCAGGTACATGACCTCGTACGAGGGGCCGTCCGGTCTGAGCTCGTGGTCGGTGAGGGGAATGGGGATGGCGGGCCGGCTGCGCATGGGCGCCCTGGTTCTTCGCCGCCCCGTGAGCACCTCCTCGGTCGTGTCGAGCAGCACCGTGAGGGCGCGGCCGCCGGCGTCGACCACTCCAGCCCGGCGCAGCTGCTCCAGCTGGTCGGGGGTGTGCTCCAGCGCCTCCTCGGCTGCCTTCGTCGCGGCCCGCAGCACGTCGCCGGGCGGGGCGCCGGCCGGTACCGAGCCGGCGCCCTCGGCGGCCGCTCGGGCGACGGAGAGGATGGTGCCCTCGACGGGGTCACCGACGGCGTCCCACGCCGCCCGTGCCGCCACGTCGAAGGCGGTGGCGAGCCGTGGGCTCCAGGCGGGGTCACGCGCATCCTGGGTGATGGCAGCGCCCCCGGCGAGCACCGGCACGCAGGCGCGCAACAGCTGGGAGACGATCACTCCCGAGTTGCCCCGTGCGCCGCGGAGCGCGCCGTCGATGAACGCTCTGATCACGAGCGGCAGCGGTGCGGCGGGCGCGTCGACCGCGTCAGCCGCCCGCGCCGCAGCGTCCATGGTGAGGTAGACGTTGGTGCCGGTGTCAGCGTCGGGCACGGGGAAGACGTTGAGCGCGTCGATCTCCTCGCGGGCGTCTCCGAGGGCGACGACACAGGCGTCGCGCCAGCGGGCGAACAGCCCGCGCACCACCGCCTCGTCCATCACCCGCAGGAGGGTAACCGGGCCCTCCCGCCGCAGCCTCTTCCCTCGGCGGCGGTCCGGCGCTCGCGCCGCTGTCGCCGGGCCCCGGTGGCCGTGCGGAGCCGGGGGCGCCGGAATTGGATGGGACCCGGGGCGGTCCGGTACGCTCTCACAGTTGTCCACGTCCGGTGGGCGTCGTCGGGGCCGCGTCAGCCGCCATCGACGGTCTTCCTCGATCTTTGGAGTGTCTGCGGTGGCTGCCGTCTGCGACATCTGCGGCAAGGGACCTGGCTTCGGCAACAACCGGCCATGGTCGCGCAAGGCGACCCGTCGGCGCTTCGACCCCAACATCCAACGGGTCCGGGCGACCGTCGACGCCACGCCGAAGCGGCTCAACGTGTGCACGTCCTGCCTCAAGGCCGGCAAGGTCACCCGCTGACCGAGGCCGGTGCCCGCGGCCCTCAGTAGTGTCGGTGTCCCAGGGCTCCCCCGGGAGCCGCGCCGTCGACGGTGACACCCTCGCCGCCCGCCACCAGTCCCACCTGGCGCCATCCCGCCGGTAGGTCCGCCCCGGGCGGGAAGGTCGCTGCCAGCGCGTGGTCGTCGCCGCCCCGCAGCACCAGTTCCAGCGGGTCGACCCCCAGCGCCGCGCCGACCGCCAGGAGCGGTTCCGCGACCTCGAGGCTGCTGCTCGTCAGGTCGATCCCCACCGACCCGGCTGCGGCCAGGTGACCCAGGTCGGCCAGCAGGCCGTCGCTGACGTCGATCATGGCCGTGGCGCCCGCCGCCGCGGCCACGGGTCCCTGAGCGTACGGCGGCTCCGGCCGCCGGTGTGCGTCGACCACGGCACGCGGAGATCGGAAGCCGCGACTGAGCACTGCCAGACCTGCCGCTGCCCATCCCAGCCGGCCGGCGACAGCCACCACGTCCCCGGGCTCGGCGCCGCCACGGCCCACCACCGGGCCGGCGCACGCGCCCAGCACGGTGACCGCCACCGTCAACCGGTCGGACTCCACGACGTCGCCGCCCACGATGCTGGCGCCGACGAGCTGCGACTCGGCCAGCATGCCCTGGGTGAGGTCCAACGCCCAGCGCGTCGGCAGGTCCCCCGGGGCGGCGATCGCCACGACCACGGTGGTGGCCGTTCCGCCCATGGCGGCCACGTCGCTCAGGTTGGCGGCCGCGATGCGGTGACCGACGTCCTCGGCGGTCGACCAGTCGCGCCGGAAGTGTCGGCCCTCGACGGCCATGTCGGTGGAGACCAGCACCTCGCGGCCGTCCGCACCGCCCCCCACCCGCACCAGCGCGGCATCGTCGCCGGGACCCAGCAGCACGTCGGGGCCTCCGCTGAGCAGAGCCGTCACGGCCTCGATGAGCCCTCTCTCGCCGATCGCACCCACCGAGTCGGGGAGATCTTCGTGCCGGGAACCAGACATGGGGTCATCCTGACGGACCTCTCACCCCAGGTTGTACGTTGGCCGGGTTGTCGTTGCTCCGACGCACGACCCGCCGGGTCGCAGGCATCGGTCCCCAGCGGCTGCCACCCGCGTCGACGATCCCCGGAGGACCCCATGGTGGTGCAGGCCTACATCCTCATTCAGACCGAGGTCGGCAAGGCGGCCGACGTGGCGAAGGCGATCGCCGACGTCAAGGGCGTCACGCTGGCCGAGGACGTCACCGGTCCCTACGACGTGATCGTGCGAGCCGAGGCCGGCAACGTGGACGAGCTCGGCCAGCTGGTGGTCGCGCGGGTGCAGAACGTCCCCGGTATCACGCGCACCCTCACCTGCCCGGTGGTGCACATCTAGATCTGCTCCCTGAGCCTTTCGTCGGGCGCGGTCTTTTGTCGGGCGCGCGGGCCCTGTCGTCGGGCGCGCGGGCCGCTGTCAGCGCAGACCGGTACGGCGCTCGAGCGCCGCGGTGACCAGGCGGTCGACCAGCGCGGCGTAGTCGAGGCCGGTCGCGGCCCACACGCGCGGGAACA